>JAHJTB010000418.1 GCA_018830135.1 Pseudomonadota bacterium
ACATGATTTCGAAACAAAACGGCTTCGACCTCGGTTTTACCCTGAGTCCACCCCACCTTGGCAGATACGTCTTCGCCCTGGCCTCGCTCTTCATCGCCCTGGTGGCGATCTACGGTAACAGCCTCGACTGCGCCTGGCATTTCGACGACAACTCCAACATCGTCGAAAACCCCAATATGCACATGACCTCGTTCTCCTGGCCCGAGGTTCGCCGCACCTTCCAGGGGCTGAGCGCCGATCCTTCCACCATTTCCCGGCCCCTGTCCTATCTGACCTTCGGTTTGAACCACCTGGCGGGCGGCCTGGAGGTCCGGGGCTATCATATCGTCAACTTCACGATTCACTACCTTACGTCGGTCTTCGTCTTCCTGCTTTTTTTCAATACGCTCAAGCTTGATTCCCTCGATGGACGGTACGAGGGCCAGGAATACGCCGCCGCCCTGCTGGCCGCCTTTCTCTGGGCCACCCACCCCATCCAGGTCCCGGTGGTGACCTACATCGTCCAGCGCATGGCCGGGCTGGCGGGCCTGTTTTTCGTCATGTCCATGTATTTCTGGCTCAAGGCCCGGACCGGGGCCGGAAGGGTGAAAAAATCCATCCTCTTCGGGCTGACCGGCCTTTGCGCTCTGCTGGCCCTGGCCTCCAAACAGAACGCGGCCATGATCTTCCCCGTGCTTTTTCTATACGACCTGTTTCTCCTGCAAGGCCTGACGTCCGAAAACCTGAAAAAAAACCTGAAACGGGCATCCGTCCCCGTCCTTTTTTTCATACTCGCCGCGGTCATGTTCGTGGACCCGGACCGGGTCATGTCGGGTTATCAAATCCGGACCTTTGACATGACCGAGCGGCTCCTGACCCAGCCCAGGGTCCTGTTCTTTTATCTCAGCCAGTTGCTTTACCCGATCAGTTCGCGTTTCGCCCTGCTCTATGACTTCGAAGTCTCCCGTTCGATTTTTGAGCCCTGGACCACCCTTCCGGCCATCCTGGCCCTGGCCTCGCTGCTGGCCGGGGCCTTGGCCCTGGCCCGCAAGCAGCCCCTCATATCCTTCGGCATTCTGTTTTTCTTCCTCAACCATGCCATCGAAGGCTCCGTTCTGCCCCTGGAACTGGTGTACGACCACCGGAACTATGTTCCGTCCATGTTCGCATTCCTGCTTCTGGCCATCCTGCTGGTTCGAATCCTGGACTACTTCGCCTACAAACCGGCCCTTCAGATGCTCCTAACCCTGGTCATTGCCTTTCTCCTGTCCGCTCAGGCCAGCACGACCCAGGGGCGGAACCAGATATTCAAGTCTGAAATCAGCCTCTGGTCCCACAACGCGTCCTTTGCGCCCCGGTTGAGCCGGACGCACAACAACCTGGGGGAAGCCCTCTGGAAATCCGGCCACACTCAGGAGGCCGTCGAGCAGTTCGAACTGGCCCTGGCCCAGGGAGGCTCCCGGGACGTCAGCCGGATCGAGGCGGGCATTTCCTATTACTATCTGGGGCTCCATGCCTTTTACTTCAAACGGGACCCGGAATCGGCCATGGCCCGCATCGACCGCTCCATGGATCTGTATCCTGGATACATCCCAAGCCTGGAAGCCAAAGCCATGCTGCTGATGACCAAATGCCGATTCGAACAGGCCCGTCTATTCCTTGAGCGGGCCTTGCAATATCCCGTATCGATCGACAGAGACATCCTGTATGGCAACCTGTCCATATGCCTTTTAAAACAGGGAAAGTTTCATCAGAGCATTCAAATGGCCCAAAAAGCACTCCAGCTTGATTCGTCCGCCGCGCCACCATGGGCGGTTTTAGCGGAAGCGAACAGGCAACTGGGCAATCTTCCCGGGGCTGTCAAATATTGGGAACAGGCTCTCGAACAAGAATCTGCCAACAAATGGGCTATACTGTCGCTGATCGAACTAAACGACGAAATCGGAAATATCGGCAAGCGGAATGTATATCTGGCCAAGTGGTCCTGTATGGTACCCGATTCGGAGGTTGGCCAGATTATCAAGTTAAATCAAGCAAATTTCAATCTCCACGCCTATAAGCCCGACCCGGAAAAACTGGGAAAAATATTCAACGCCTATTACCAGCAGAAGATTGAGGGATTGAAGGGAATCAAAAGATAAGGCCGGCCTTGTTCGTCAAAACAAGGACGGCCTGAAGAAATTATACCTTCTGACTTATTGAGGAGCCGTCCAGGTTCCGCTCCCGGTACCGCCATCGACTGAGGTACCGGTTTTTCCAGTCGCGGTCACGGTTACGTTCGACCCCGTGCCAAACGCATAGCTCAAGGTAAAATCACCCGCGTCCGTGTCCGCAGCCCCCATGACTGCGGTAACGCCGCCCGTAACCGTTCCACTACCCGTCAGTAGGGCTTTCGCGTAGCCTTGTGACAGTCTGGCCATGCCCTCAGCCACGCCGGCCTGAGCCGCCGCGTGCTTGGCGTCCGTAGTCAGATCAATGTACTTGGGCACGGCCACAGCGGTCAGCACGCCCAGGATGATCAGAACGGCGATGATTTCAATCAGGGTGAAACCTTTCTGGTTTCTGCGTTTTTGCTTGTTCATGCTTTTCCTCCAAAAAAATTATTGATTAGAGTTCTTCCGCCATCCCCGCCGCCCCCCGACGACCGGCCAGCGATTATCCCCCTTCTAACCCAACTATCCTTTTTCCTATACCTCCTCGATGGAGTTAACCGTTTCTTCCCGTCGATAAGATAAAGCAGATTATGTACCAAAAATCGCCTAGCAACATCCCGGCGGAAGGGAATAGGCATTAATTTGTTAAAATCATAGCCTAATTTATATATATTTTAATACCAAAGCCGAACCGACTATCCCTGCTGGCCCTTGAAAAGAATCATATCAGGGCCGATTTCATCATTTTTTGCAGGTCAATCTACACATCTCGATGGTCAACTATGCTTGTCGACATAAAATGTTGGACAAACCAGCCGTTTGTCGAACAGCAGGAATTGAAGATTCCCCGCAGCAAGATGCGGGGAATCTTCAACATATAAAGAAGAAATCCATTTTTTCGTTGGCGGGCCGCTAATCTCGTGGCAAGCCGGGAGGTTAGCGCCCGCCCTGCATGTTCATTAAGAGCCGGTGGTGCCGTTTCAAGATCTTGGCACCGGCGATACTTCAATAAACTTGGGAAAGCGGTCCACTCCCCTGCTCATCTCGAAAATCGGTTTTCCTACTCATCGTTCCGGGCCCTCAGGTCGTCCCGAATAGCTGCCACGTCGATACCGTATTTCTTGATCCGATGCCACAGGCTGCGCTCTTTGATCCCCAGCAATTCGGCCGCCCGGGCCTGGACCCCCCCGGTTCGCCACAATGATTCGACGATCATGGCCTGCTCCATTTCTGCCAAGGCCTGGTCCAGGTTCATTTCGGTATCGACATGCAACGGGGCGGGGACGGCCGAACTCAGGGACGCCATTGGGTTCGCCGGGCCTTGGACCGACATGTTTTCCGGCAGATTCGAGGGTTGGATCAGACCGTCATCGCACATGACCGAGCCGCGTTCGATGACGTTTTGCAGTTCCCGGACATTGCCCGGCCAGGACCAGAGTATGAGGTCCCTCAGGGCCTGAGAGGATATTCTGGCCGGTCTTGGCGCTTGTTGAAGGAAGTGTTCGGCCAGGAGCGGAATGTCTTCGGCCCGTTCCCGGAGGGGGGGCAACAGGATGGACAGGACGTTGAGCCGGTAGTAGAGGTCGTCGCGAAA
>JAHJTB010000419.1 GCA_018830135.1 Pseudomonadota bacterium
AGCGATTTATTTGTATATATTTCAATTAGTTACCGGCTACCCGGCTCCCGTCCCCCTCAAAACGACTTTACGAAAAATTATTTCACACTCCCCCGGGAACCACCACCAACACTCAATAAAAATTTTCACCCATTATTGCTGAGTCCGGCCAGGCCATTCGGGTCGGTCCGCTGGTGCGCTTTATGGAGGAACAGGGGGCCGAAGTCAGTGAAGCGCGCCGCCTGCAACCCTCGCTGGAAGACGTCTTTGTGCGCATCACGGGCATCGAAGCAGGCGCCATGCACAAAGAGAAGGAAAAACCGGGAGGCGGGGCATGAAAAGATGGATCGCCTTTTGGAGCATCGTGTTCAAGGACATGCGAACCTATTATCTGAAGCCGCCCAATATCAGTTGGGGATTGATTTTCCCGCTGGCGTGGACCGGCATGTTTTTCATCCGTTCCGGGGCTGGACGGGACAGCATTTCATCCCTGCTGCCCGGGGTGGTAGCCATCGCCATTTTGTTCGGCACCACCTCCATGCTGGCGGTGACGGTGACCTTTGAAAAAAAGAACCGCTCCTTCGAACGCCTGCTGCTGGCGCCCGTCCCGCTGGAACTGTTGATGCTGGCCAAGACCGGCGGGGCCATATTTTTCGGGGCGGCCAACGCCCTGGCGCCTGTCGCCATCGCCTTGTTTCTGGTGGACCTGTCCGGGGCGGCCTGGACTGCCATTTTGCCCGCCGTGGTGCTGATCGCCGTGGTCTCGACGTTTATGGGCCTGTTCATCGCCGTAGCGGTCAGCGAGGTGTTCGAGGCCCAGACCTTTTCCAACTTTTTCCGCTTTCCCATGCTTTTTCTGTGCGGACTGTTCTTCCCGATCGCCAGGCTGCCCGTTTTCCTCAAGCCGTTGTCCTACGCGCTTCCCTTGACTTACGGCGTGGATATCCTGCGCTGGGGCTTCGAAGGCCGGAGCCTTTTTCCGCCGGTGCTGGATTTCGGCATGCTTCTGGCTTTCTGCGCCTTGCTGTTTTGGATAAGCCTGCGCAACATTCGCAGGCGCTGGATTGCCTGAGCACGCCACCGAGGACGAACACCTGCTGCTGGCCGCCGGCCGGGGTGATTTGGATGCTTTTGCCGAGATAGTCAAACGGCATCAAACCTGGGCCTGGCGCATCGCCTGCCGCTTTCTCGGCCAAACTCAAAATGCCGAGGACGTGGTCCAGGAGGCCTTTCTTCGACTGCTGCAAGCGGCTCCCCGCTATGACCCGCGGGCGGCCTTTCGCACCTATTTTTATCGGATCATCACCCGCCTGTGCCTGGATCAAGCCGAAAAAAAACATCCGTTTTACACGGATTGTCCGCCGGACATACCCGATCCGGGCCCGGACCCGGCCGCGCAAATCATGCACCGTGAAACCTCTGCCGCCGTTCGCGCCGCCTTGGACAGGCTGCCGGCCAATCAACGCATGGCCGTCGTGCTGCGCTACCACGAGGACCTGAATTACATCGGAATCGCCGAGGCCATGCAGATCAGCGCCAAATCCGTCGAGCGGCTCCTGTCGCGGGCGCGGAAACGTCTGCGGAAACTGCTGCCGGCTCAGGACTATCGGGAAAATAATTTTTAACCCGAAGAGGGGGTTTTTCCGCTTTGGCGCGTTTAATGACCAAAGAGGTGAGTTGCATGGCGGGATGCCGTACCTATCGAAGACGATTCAGCGCCTACCTGGACGGCGAACTGTCAATTAAAAAACAGAGGGTCCTGGCAGACCACCTTGCGACATGCTCCGGATGTTGCCGGGAGTTGGCGGCCCTCGAGCGGCTTGGCCCGGCCTTGGCTCGCCTGGATGTTGCTCCGCCGCCGGCCGATCTGGAATCACGCATCGTGGCGGCGGCGCGGCGGAGGCGGGAGGAAAGGGCATCCGGGTCGTCTGTTCGACTCCGCCCGGCGGCAATGCCGGCCTGGTCATGGGGCATGAAAGCCGCCGGCGCCGCGGCGATGGTCGTTGCGATGCTCTATTTGGGCCAATTCGTGAGCACCAGGGGGTGGCTGCCGGGGTCGCGGGGCGGCCGCGCCGCAATTTCGACGACCGAGGGCAGCGCGGCGGAGGGTCTGGAATGGTTCGCGCCGGCGCCGCCGGGATCGCTTCTGTCCGGCTATCTGGCCATGGCCGGGCAAAAGTTGCCTGCCGACAGGACGCATCACTAGGCCTGGGCCGGTTTGCTGAAAAGAGGAAAGGCCGCATGAACCTGCACTACCTGGTTAAAGAACTCTATCATCGCAAAACAAGGACGACGATCGCCGCACTCGGACTGGCCGCGGGCATTTGCCTTCTGATCGTCATCAATGCACTGGCCATGGCTTATCGCCAGGCGGCCAAAGCCCCCCTGAAGGATTTCGGCGCGGACGTCATCGTCCAGCGTTCCGGGGACGTCCCCCGCGAACTCAGCGGCGCGGTTTTCCCGTGTTCCGCGGTGACGATCACCCGGGCTGAGGTCGAACGCATCCGGCGCATGCCCGGTGTGAGAGAAATGGGCGTTGCCGTGCTGCTGTGGGTCTTCGATGCCCGGCGCATGGCCATCGTGCTCGGCATCGAAGATCAGGGCAACGTGGGACCGGCCATTCTGCGCCGCTATGTCAGCCAGGGGCGATTCTGGGAGGCCGGCCGGCCGGAAGTCCTGGTCGAAACAGCCTATGCGCGGCAGTTCGGGATCAAGCCCGGAGATCGTATCCCTCTGGGCGGGGAAACGTACGCGGTGGCCGGGCTGGTGGATGCTTCGCGCGTACCGAAAGTCGCCACGGCCAACATCTATCTGCCGCTTGCGCAAGCCCAACGCATCGCCTCGGCATCGACCAACCTGCGGACGGTTTCACCTTTTGCACCCTCCGACGTCAACCTGCTCTTCATCACGGCAGACCAGGACAAAACGGCGCGGCTGACCTCGAGCCTCGCCGCTCTGCTCGGTCCAAAGGCCGCCATCAGCACGCCGGAATCCTTCCTCAAGTCCCTCGGAACCCTCTTCGCCCTGTCGGACAAGTTCGCCCTGACGGTTTCCTTCATTGTCATCATCATTACCGTTTTGATCACCTTCAAGTCCATGGCCGCCAATGTGTCCGAACGACGCAGTGAGATCGGCATCCTCAAGGCGGTCGGCTGGACGAACCGGCAAGCGGCCATGCAGATCACGGCCGAATCGGTCTGCCAGTGCCTGATCGGGGCGGCTGTCGGCCTGCTGGCGGCTTTTTGGGCTGTCGAGGCTCTCGGTCTGGTCACGATCAACATCCCGATTCCCTGGGAAATGAGCCCCAGCCCCCATTTTCTGCCCGGCGGCGGCGATCCGGTTTTTCAAACACTCCGGCTGCCCATCCGTATTTCGGCGGGCCTGGCTGTGTCCGCCGTCGTGCTCGGCCTGGTCGTCGGCGGTCTGACCGCCGGGCTGCTGGCCCGGCATATTGCGCGTATCAAACCCTCGGAGGTTCTCGGATATGAGTGATTCGCCCTTATTGACCGGCGAGCATGTGAGTAAAAGCTATGGTGCGCTCGAGGTGGTCAAGAACGTCAGCATCGAGGTGGCGCCCGCCGAGTTTGTCTGCCTGGTGGGCAAATCGGGCAGCGGCAAAACCACGCTGCTGGCGCTTTTGTCGGGGATGGAGCAGCCCACGTCGGGCCGGGTCACGCTGGACGACACCGATCTCACCGGATCATCTGAAAACGATCTGGCGCTTATCCGGCGTGAAAAGGTGGGCTTCATCTTTCAGTCCTTTCACCTGATCCCGACCCTGTCGGCCTGGGAAAACGTGGCCCTGCCCCTTTTCCCCCTCAAGATGGCCCATCAGGAGCGGCGCTCGCGGGCGGTGGCGCTGCTCACCCGCATGGACATGGGGCGCCGGCTGGAGCATCTGCCCGCGGCCCTTTCAGGAGGCGAAAAACAGCGCGTGGCTATTGCCCGGGCCTTGGTCAATCGGCCCCGCATCGTCTTTGCCGATGAGCCCACCGGCAATCTGGATTCAACTACCGGAGCAGATATCATGGATATCCTGAAAGGACTACAGGATGAGGCAGGCGTGGCCATGCTCATGGTCACCCACGATCACGAGCTGGCCGGCAGGGCGGACCGCATTGTCCGCATGCAGGACGGGGAGCTAGGCGCATGAAAAAATTCTTGGCGGCCGCTTGTTGTCTCGGCCTGGTCATCCTGCCGGCCTTTCCATTCGGCTCCGCCGGGTCCTGCCTGGCCGCCGGCCCGGTGCTCATCGACGTCCTTTACATGAACCACGGCCCCATGCAGCCGACCCTGGAGCAGATGCGCTCAACCTTCAGCCGATTCGGGGATAAAATCCAGGTGGGCTGGCATGATTTCGAAAGCGAGGAAGGGGCGGCCTTCAAGGCTGAAAAAGGGATCAAAACCCATGTGCCGCTGCAAATCTGGCTCGACGGGAAGGACACCCGGGTGGTCGGCGGCAAGACGGTGCGCTTTTTCGGATTCCCGACCGGTGCGGGCCCCGGCTTTTTTCAGGGCCAATGGAGCCTGAACGATCTGAGCACGGCCATCGAGGCCTTGATTACGGGACGATGAGGCCTCTCGTGCACTGGGGTTATGTGTTCAAGGAGCTCAGGCGCCGCCATCATCGGAGCCTGGCCAACATCCTGGGGATCGGTATCGGCACGGCCCTGTTTGTCGCCATCCATGCGGCTTCGGCGGGGTACCAGCTGGCAGCCGCTCAGCCATTCAAGAACCTGGGCGCCGATCTGATCGTGCAGCGGGCGCAAAAGCGCGATGCCCGGCAGGCCGGGCCCGTATCCATGCAAGGCATCCGCCTGCCATTTTCCAATCAACTGCTTTCAGCCCAGGATTTCCGGAAACTGCAATCCATGCCGGGCGTTGATGCCTCTGCTTCCGCGCTGCTGCTCTGGGAATTCGGTGACCGGGGGTTCAGGAACATCCTGGGCGTCAACCTGGATCAGCCGCACCTCGGGCCGGTCAAGGTCGATGAATGGCTTGTCCAGGGCAGATTTGCGCGGCACGCGGGTGAGGCGGTCCTGGAAAAACATTTCGCGAAATTTCATCATCTCCAACCGGGCTCCGAAATCACCATCGGCCGGCGTCCTTTTGCCGTGGTCGGGTTGGTGGAAATCAAGGCCGGCGCCCAAATCAACTCGGCCAACATCTACCTTCCGCTCGATACGGCGCAGGACCTGATCCAGGGCGGACCCTCGGCCGTCAACATCGTCTACCTGCGCCTGAAAAAGCCTTCCCTGGCGGAACAGTCACGGCAACAGATCGCGGCGGCGCTGCCGGGCGCCGATGTCACCAGCGCCGACTCCATCCAGCAGTTGATGGGCGGCGTTTCCAGGATATCGGACCGCTTTGCCCGTCTGGCCGCCTGGATTGCCTTTGCCGGCGCTTTTGTGCTGATTGTAAAAAGCATGCTGGCCAGTGTGCTCGAGCGATCCGCCGAGATCGGCATTCTCAAAGCCGTAGGCTGGACAGGCGCCGACGTGCGCGCCCAAATCGTGGCCGAAGTCCTGGCCCAGGCGGTTCTCGGCGGGCTGCTGGGGATTTTGCTCGGCTATCTCATGGTCCTTGGCCTGAGCTTTCTTACCATAACCGCGGCCCTGCCCTGGGATGTGAATCCGCTTCCGGCCTCGGCCAAAATTTCGCCAGCGGCGGCAACGGCTGTCCGGCTGCCGGTACGCCTCTCGCTCAGCCTGGCGGCCGCTTCGCTGGGCCTTTGCCTGTCGGCGGGCCTGCTGGCGGGCTTTCTCACGGCCAGGCGCGCCGGACGCACGCGGCCGATGGATGCTCTGAGGAAGTTATGAACCGCATTTTTTACCCGCGGGTGATGTCATGACGAGATTGAAGTTTTGGCTGTTTTCCCTGTCCATTGCCCTGAATGTCTTCTTTGTCGGCGTCTACATGGCGAACCGGCTGCCCGGGTCCGCGGACGGAGGGGCCGGCTCGGCCCATATCATGCCTTATGAAACGCTGGGCTTGTCGGCCGGGCAACGGGCCGTATTCGAAGCCGAACGGGACCGCTTCCACGGCCGAATGACGCAAACGCGGCAGGCCATTCGATCCAGTCAGGACGAACTCATCCATCTGTTGTCCGCGGGAACGCCCGACCGCGCGGCAATAAATGCCCGGCAGCAGGAGATACTAAGCCTGCAGGGCAAGCTCCAACAAGACGTGATTTCACACCTTCTCGATGTCAGCGCGCCCCTTGTCCAGGAGCAGCGAGCGCACTTCTTTGCCCTGCTCAGGGAGCGAATGGCCCAGCATGCGCCGCTCAGCCCGCCGATATGTTATTAACCCGGATTTTGTAGTTGGCTTCTACCGCGGCCGGGAAATCCTTGCTGGAACGCTCGTTTCCCGCTTTTCGGCCTCGACGTATCCAGTAATACGCCCGCGGCCAAAAACCGGTCCAACTTCGCGTTTCGCTAGGTATTTCGACGCTTTATAAGAAAGAATTTTTTATCTGCCACCCAGGCTGGTGACGCTGAGTCATCTTTCAGGTGACGGTTCGGGAGGACAACCCCCTCACCCCTCCGAAGGCGGGTTCCCGGAAGCGATACCCAAGGGGGCAGCCCCGATGTCAGAAACAGTTTCTAAGTCCAATATCCTTTCGGCGTCCAGAAGGCCGGGCACTCCCTGCGAACCCGACCGCAAAATTCGGGATTAATGAAATGGGAAGGGCTCAAACTTTCACCCGGCAGCCACAACCCGATTGATCCGATACCGGGATTTTTCCTTAACGGGGTGCGGGAAGCAGCCGAGGGGTAATGATGATGGCGGCCCCGCTGGGGTGCCTGATCGGGGTCCCGTCCGGTTTCCACCAGGACCATGATCTGATTTACGCGCCAGGACGGACTATTCCGGATAAATCCGCCCATCATGGTCGTGACCTGTTCGCCCCTGTGAGTGTGCGATCGGCTCCCTGCCGGCTGGTCGAGGGAATGACCTTTATCGAAAATACTATATCCCCTGTTCACTTGTCCTTGGCGATCCGTCTCCTTTCGTCGTCCCGGACTTCCCGCCTCAAGAGCTTGCCGACCTTGCTCTTGGGAAGCATGTCCCGGAACTCCACGTAGGACGGCACCTTGTACGAGGCGAGGTGATCCCGGCACCATTTTATGAGTTCCGTGCCGCTGACGCCCTTGGCGTCCTCCTTCATCACCACAATGGCCTTGATGCGCTCGCCGACCTTTTCGTCCGGGATTCCGACCACGCAGGCGCCGATGACCGTGGGGTGGTCCTGGAGCACGGCTTCGACCTCGGAGGCGGAAACGCGATAGCCCTTGTGTTTGATCACGTCGGCCGATCTCTCCATGTAGACCAGCTCGCCCTCCGGGGTGCGGCTGACAAAGTCTCCCATGCGGTAATAGGTGACGCCATCGATGTCGACGTAGGACTTTCGGGTCTCCTCGGGCTTGTTCCAGTATTCCTTGACCGTGTATTTGCAGGTGACGAGAAGTTCGCCGATCCGGCCGTCGGGGAGGCATTCAAGGGTTTCCGGATTGACAACGATGCACTCGCGGCTGGGCAGCGGCCTGCCGATGGCGGTGGGCCTGGGCTCCTCGTCCAGGCGGCTGTAGGTCACGTGGCCGGCTTCGGTGGACCCGTAGACCTGGTAGATCGGGATGCCGTATCGGTCCCGCCAGCGCTTGAAAACCTCGGCCGGGAGAACGTCGCCGCCGCAGTAGCAGAATTTGAGCGAGGAGAGATCGTAGCGGTCCAGCCGGTCATTTTCGAGAATCATGCGGTACAGAACCCGTGGGTGGAACCCGCGGGTGGACATCCATACATCCCGAAAAGCTGATGGATCGAGGCCTGGGACCGCACGGGTCGCCCCGGGTGTCCAGCCAATAACCCGCCCGCCTATTACCTCGGCCGAGGCCCTTGGCCCGGGGTTCGTATCGGAATTCAGGGCCGGATGCCATTCGTTCCGGTGGGCGGGAACGTATGAGCGGATTACTTTGGCCGGTCACTTGAAAATCGTCGGATTTTAGGTCATGTTGGCGTGAAAGCGTTCTTTCAGGATGCGCCGCGGACTTTTGGGCTCGACTCAAAGCCCGGGCCACGGTCGAAAAGCGGAAAAAGAAGGCTTGAAATCCGGAAATCGCAATGGCTGCCGCGCCAATCCAATTTAGACAAGAGGTATTCACGTTCATGGACATCTCACAGTACCGCCCCATTCTCTACCCTGCGAGCCTGGCGGTTGTCGGTGCATCGGACCGCCCTGACAAGTTCGGCGGCATGTACCTGAAGACGATCCTGGACTTCGGGTACAAGGGAGCGATATTCCCAGTCAACCCCAAAGGGGGGTACATCCAGGGCCTCAAAGCGTATCAATTTATCGAGGACATTCCCGGTCCTGTTGATCAGGCGGTAATTACCGTGCCTGCTCCATACGTTCCGGAAGCGCTCCGGGCCTGTGTGAAAAAGGGGGTCGCGGCGGCTCAGGTTTCTTCAGCGGGTTTCAGGGAGTCCGGGCCGGAAGGGGAGGCTCGTGAGTGGGAGATCACCGAGCTCGCCAAGGCCGCGGGTGTGCGGATCATAGGGCCGAACTGCTTTGGCGTTTATTCACCGGAGGTGGCTCTGACCCATGTCGTGGGGGCGGGCTACCCCAAAACGCCGGGCCGCATAGGCTTCGTATCGCAGAGCGGCGGGGTGGCATCCGATGCGGTCTATTCCGGCTCCGGTCGTGGTCTGCGTTTTTCGGTGGTCGTCAGTTGCGGGAACGCATGCGACCTGGATGCGACAGAGATGCTCGATTATTTTTCGGCGGACCCGAACACGGAAATCGTCGGTGCGTATATTGAAGGCGTGAAGGATGGACGGGCCTTCCTGGCCGCCTTGCGGAAATGCACCGCGAAAAAACCCGTGGTTATACTCAAAGGGGGGCTGAGCGATGAGGGGCGCCGGGGCACGGCGGGCCACACCGGCTCCATGGCCGGATCGAGGACGGCCTGGCAGGCGGCCATCAAGTCCTCCGGGGCGGTTCCGGCAAATGACACGGAAGATATGGTCCGTTGCCTCATGGCGTTTCATTGCCTCCCCGGTTTCCAGGGAAGCGGCGCCGCGATTCTCGCCCCTTCGGGTGCGCGGGCTGTTGAAGGACTGGACGCGGCCTCGGAGAATGGCTTTACGGTACCGGCGCTTGAGGAGGCGGATACCCGGAAACTCGAGTCGCTCATTCCCATCGCCGGCGGCAAGGCGGCAAACCCCGTGGACCTGGCCGGACCGCTCATTCACCCCGAATATATCAATCCCATTCTCGAGGTCCTGGCCGGAGCAGGCGACGTCGATTTTCTGATGATGTACCAGATGCTCCTCTACTTTCTCAGAGGTGTGAAAACGGGCATGGCGGGTAAAGAAGCGGACGACTACGTCATGGCGCTTCACCGTGGTATCGCGGACAAAGCCGGGGAAATTCGGACCAGGCGGGGGAAACCCCTGGCCATGGTGCTTGTGGCAGTTGCCTCGGACCCCGATGAATTCAGCCTGGAATACGACCGGGCCGTTGCGCGGAAGCTGTATACAGCCCGTGGAATCCCGTGCTTCGATACCGGCCGCGAGGCCTTCTCGGTCCTTCGCAGGGTGGCGGACTACTACTCGAGGCGCGGGAGCGGCACGGGTTCCGAAGAAGTCATCAGGCCGAAGGACTGACCGCCGTTTCGCGGGCCGAGAATTATAATAAATTGTTGGACATCCATTTTATTCGCCGTTGTTCCCGCTACGCCGCCACGACCAGGCGGTCCCGGGGCATGACCGGCGGCAACAATTCAGTGGTTGGCGGCAACGCAGGACCGCCCTGTCGCGGCCTGTGGCCTCAGGACTCCGGCCGGCGCCTTTTCCATATATAGCAAGGGACTCGCTGCCGGAGTCGTCCTTCGGCCAAAGGCCCCGCGGGCGGCTGAAAAATGATATGCCCCGATTCATTGAATCGGCAACACCGGCGGGCTGATTTCTCCTTGACAAAAACGGAGCGGGCTGGTTACTATGAATTGAAGAGGGAAATCCATCATATTTTCAATCAGATCGACCAGTAGCACCTTCTGCCGTGGAGCTCCCGGCCCCGGATGCGGATTCATTTCCATTCGAGACGCAGGAATCAGGGCCCGAGGACAGGCCATCAGGCCATCACGACGTTTTCCTCGTAATTGAAGCGCCCCGCGGCCTTGCCGAGGGGAATCTTTGACATGAAAAAAACAGAAATCCATTGGCTTGGTTGGCGGACTAACTTCTCGGCAGACCGTGAGGAATGCCTCCGCCCTCCATGTTCAGCCGGCTATACGGGGACATCGAGATGACCAGGAAAACCAGCCGGAGAGAATTTTTAAAAACCAGCGGAAAAATTGCGGCCGGCGTGGTCTTGTCCGGCCTTCCCGCCGCTTCCGCATCGGCCGCCGCAAAACCGGAACCGACTGATTCCGCAAATCAATCAACACCGGACCGAGCGGGCTATACGGTTTTTTCCGCCGGGCGGATCGGGACGATGTCCGTCAAGAACCGGCTGGTTCGATCGGCAGCCATGATCGCCGCCGCGGCCAATGGCCGGCCCACGGATGAATATATCCGGATATATCGTGATCTGGCCCGGGGCGGGGTGTCCGTGATCATCACGGGTTTCATGATAGCGACCCGGGCCGACGCCCGGTACGGCCGGCAGATTTTTGTTTACGATGACGGTTATATCAGCGGGTTGGAGCGGTTCGCCCAAGCCATCCATGAAACGGACGGTGATTGCCGTCTGGTGGCCCAGATCGGCCACGGCGGTGAAAACGTCAGCCCCTCGGGAATCAAATGGCCTTTCGCCTGGAAAAGCAGGGGAAGGGCCCTGGCCACGGATGAGGTGGATGCCATCGTCAACGACATTGCCGACGCCATCTACCGGGTCAAGGCCGCCGGTTTCGACGGGGTGGAACTGCACGGCGCCCACGCCTACCTGCTCAGCTCATTTCTTTCCCCCCTGACCAACCAGCGCACCGACCGATACGGGGGATCGCTCGAGAATCGTGTGCATATCATCCGGGCCATCATGGACCGGGCCGCAAAGCGCGTCGGCCCCGACTTCCCGATTATGATCAAGGTCAATTCGAACGACAACGCGGCAGGGGGCATCGGGCCTGACAATTTTCCCGCCCTGGTCAACGAAATCGTCAAGACCGGCGTCGCGGCCCTCGAAGTCAGCGGCAACGACTGCCTTCAGGAGGGGATTGACGACATCGATGACGAAGCCTATTTTTTCACCGGCGCCAAGGCACTGGACGTCAAGACGCCCATCATCCTTACCGGCGGCCACCGTCATGTGGACCACATCGAAAAACTCCTGAATACCAAAGAGATCGAATTTATCGGCATGGCCAGGCCCCTGATCCGCGAACCGGACCTGCCCGGCCGCTGGCGGAAGGGCACGGGGGCCGATCGCGCGGCCTGTATTTCCTGCAACGGCTGTTTCGGGGCCATCATGCAGGGAAAAACCGCTTACTGCATCCAGATCGCCTGAAATAAACGCTGAAAAAACAAATAAACGGCGGAAAGGGAGGATATGGCTTTGCCCGGGGAAAAAACGTCGCAAAAATCAGAAGAACGCGCCGTCTCCCGACGGAATTTTTTGAAACACACCGGGACAATCATTCTCGTGGCGGGCAACAGTTGGCTGCTTCCGGTCAGCGGCATGGCCGCCGATTCCAAAACAGACCCGGGCATCCCGGCCTCGGACGGGTATCTGCTGGTGGACCTGAAAAAATGCCAGGGCTGCGCCAGCTGCATGCTGGCCTGCTCCCTGGTGCATGAAGGCGCGGCGAGCCTGTCCTTGTCCCGAATCCAGATCATCCAGAACTCGTTTGAACACTTTCCCCGGGACATCGCCATCGGACAGTGCCGCCAGTGCGTGGCTCCGGCCTGCGTCGAGGCCTGCCCCGAAGATGCGATCACGGCGGATAAAAGGTTCGGAAACGTGCGCATGATCGATCTGAAAAAATGCATCGGCTGCGGCGCCTGCGCCGAGGCCTGTCCGTATATCCCCAGCCGGTCCCACCTGGCGCCCCATGAATCCTTTGGCGGGCAAAACAAGGCCCGTAAATGCGATCTGTGCAGCCGGGCTCCCTTTCACTGGGATGCGGCCGGCGGCGGACCGGAGGGCAAGCAGGCCTGCGTGGCGGTCTGCCCGGTGGGGGCCATTCGAATGACCCGGAAAATTCCCACCCAGAAAGGCGATGCCGGATACCAGGTCAACCTGCGGGATGGCAACTGGAAGCGTTTGGGCTACCAGGACAGCTAGCCGGTTTTATTTAAAAAAGAGGGTTGTTCATGAACGGATATGCCGGAAGGATACTGAGAGTCGATCTGTCCACCCGAAAAATCACCCATATCCCCACAAAAAAATACGAACCATGGGGCGGCGGGCACGGCATGGGTTCGGCCATCTTCTTCGATCTGGTCAAAGACAAGACCATTGACGGCTTCGATCCCGGAAACGTGGTTACGATCATGACCTCCCCCTTGACCGGGACCCTGGTTCCGGCGGCGGCCGGCCGGACCGAGGTGCAGGGAATCGGGGTCCAGTCCCACCCCATCGGCTGGTTCACCCGGAGCAACTTCGGCGGCCGCTTTTCGGCCATGCTCAAGTTCGCGGGCTGGGACGGGATCGTGATCGAAGGAAAAGCCGACCGGCCCGTCTGGCTGGACATTCGAAATGACAAGGTCGCGATTCAGGACGCCGGGCCCTTGTGGGGCCGGGACACTCGGGAGACCCAGCAAAAAATATGGGGCCTGGTTACGGGCGGTCAGGATTCGGGCGACTGGATGGACCCGGGACCTGGAGAGACCCGGGAAAGCACCACCCAGAAACCGGCGGTGCTGACCATCGGCCCGGCCGGAGAAAACCTGAGCCGCCTGGCCTGCCTGATCCATGACGCCGGGAACGCGGCCGGCCAGGGCGGGTTCGGGGCGGTCTGGGGCTCGAAAAACCTGAAGGCCATCAGCGTGATCGGGACCGGAGCCATCAAGGTTCATGATCCCAAAGGGCTCATGGCCGCCCGTCTATGGCAAAAGGCGCATTACGCCTTCGATCTGGAGCACCTGAAAACAACCGGGGGATCGTTTGATTTTCAAAGCCCCCCGGTGCCGATTACCATGTGGCGCGGAGGGCGGCCTCGCAACGATCAGCGGCCCCAGGCCTGTCTGGGGTGCCACAGCGGCTGCCGGGGACGATACGACGACGCAGCGGGCAACGAGGTCTCGTGCTTTCCCTCCGTATTCTACTGGGATGCCAAGAGCCTGGATATCCAGCGCCGGGCCAGCGACCTGCTCAACCGCCATGGGCTCAACGCGGTGGAATTGATCTACGGGCTTTTGTACCTCACCCTGATGAACCGGTTCGGACTGCTCACCCGGAGCGGCATACCGGACTGCCCCCTGGACTTCAGCGATCTGGGCAGCCTGGAATTCGTTGAGCAGTTCCTAAAAATGATGACGTTTGGAGACGACGGCAAGGGCGGCCAGAGCGCGTTCGGCCGGGACGTCAGCCAGGGATTTGTCCGGGCCGCTGAAAAATGGGGCTGCCTGGGCAGCGATCTGGCCACCGGCATCCTCATGTTCCCGTACTGGGGCCTGCCCATTCACAAGGAACCCCGGGCCCAGGTCTACTGGGGCTACGGGACCATTTTGGGGGACCGGGACATCAACGAACATGACCTGGACTGGATCAAGTGGGACGCCTCCCTGGCCAAAGTATACGGCCGTCCGCCCATTCTGCCGGCCGCGGAGGTGGTCAAAGTGGTCACGGACAAGATGGTTCCCTATCAAGGGGATACCCGGATGCTGGACTTCAGCGAATCGAACATCTACTCCGAGCACATGGCAAAACTGGTGAGCTGGCACCGCTACTACACGCGCTTCTGGAAGCAGTCCCTGCTCTTTTGCGATACCCGCTGGCCGGATTTCGTCAATCTGTACGCGCCGGACAAGATCGGGTCCACCGGCGAGGCCGAACCCAAATTCTTCAATGCCGTGACCGGGAACAATTTCTCGTTTCTCGACGGCATCAACCTCGGCCGGAAGATATGGAATCTCGACCAGGCCATCTGGACCCTGCAGGGACGCCACCGGGACATGGTTCACTTCGCCGACTTCATCTACACCAAAAAGGGCATCCATGTGGACCTGCCCGAGGCTTACATGCCCGGAATGGAAGACGGGGTCTGGGACTATTACAACTATACCCCTCGGACCCTGGACCGGAAAAAGTTCGATGAGTTCAAGACTATTTTTTACAGGCTCCAGGGCTGGGACCCGGAAAGCGGGTATCCGACCCGGGCGACCCTCGATTCCCTGGGCCTGGGATACGTGGCCGCCGAACTCGATAAAAAGGGAAAGTTGGGCCGGCCTGGAACCTGAATCGACCCACAATGAAAAAGGGGCGGGAAATGGCCATCCGGCTGATTCTGGCCGTACTCCTGACGGCCTTGTCCTTGAACGTCTGTTATGTCCCGGCCGCAAAGGCCTCCCGGGATGGAAATCCCCGGACATCGACCGATGCCGGATACCTCGGCCAGGGAAAATATACGGGACCCTACTGGCCGACCCAAGACTGGCGAACCTGTAGTCCGGAAGCGGTGGGCATGAATTCCGGCAAGCTGCTCGAAGCCATCCGGTACGCGGCCGAGCCGGAGTTTCAGACCCAAGGGCTGGTCATTATCGGAAAAGGCTACATAATCGGCGAAGCCTATTTCGGGGACTTCAAGCGCGATTCAAGGCACGTCAGCCATTCCATGGCCAAGAGTTTTACCAGCGCCCTGATTGGAATCGCCCTGGACAAAGGGCTGATCAAGGGCATCGATGAAAAACTGTGCGAGTTCTACGACTCGTGGGACTGCGCCGACAAGGGGGACCTTCGCGCAAAAATCCGCATCCGGCACGCCCTGACCCTGACCACGGGGCTCGAGTGGCGGGAGGACTGGTCGAAATGGGACCCGGCCACGAATGATGCCTTGAAAATGGCTTCCAGCGGCCGGTTCGTGAAATACATGGCGGAACGAAAAGGCCTTTATGAACCCGGCCAACGCTTTTTTTATTCCACCGGCGACCCCATGCTGTTGTCCAAGGTCATTCAGGAAGCCGCCGGCATGACGGCTTTTGAATTCGCCAAAGAAAATCTGTTCAAGCCGTTGAATATCACGAATGTTGACTGGGACCAGGACCGGGACGGCTACACGTCCACCGCCTGGGGCCTGCACGCCACGGTCCGGGATTATGCGAAATTCGGTCACCTCTTCCTGCACAAAGGCCGTTGGGGGGACCGGCGGATCGTATCCGAACAATGGGTTGAAAAATCGACCCGCACGGATGCCAGCGTCCAAATGTGGGCCGGGTACGGATACCTCTGGCACGTCAATCTGCCATACCGGCTCAAGTGGAACCAGTCGCCGGTCCCCACGGACTCCATCCCGCCGGACGGGTTTATGGCGGAAGGGGTCCTGGGCCAGAGCATCATTATCATCCCTTCCCGGGACCTGGTTATCGTCCGGGTGGCCAACCAGACCCAGGGCGGCATGGACCTGGTAAAATTTCTGACCCTGGTCCTGGGGGCCATGGATCACTAGACCCAACGGCCTTTCATGAGGGCCCCCCGATATTGAAGTTCCCCGCGGCAGGCCTCGGGGATTGCGCCCGCCCCGCATGTTCAGCATCCCAGTAAAAGCCAAAGGCAATATCCGGGTTTTGCTTTGGTCGGAACCCGTTTCCCTGTCTCGTCCCTCTTCCGGAAAGACCGGTTGGCCGGTCGGGTCGGTTGCATATTGGTTAATTGAATTATTATATATGCATTTTTTCTTGACAGTCATTTCCGGCGCCGCTATCGTACCTTCATCATGATCCAAGGAGACAAAGCGGATATCGCCACGCGGATTGGGATGAGGCTCAGAATCCAACGCGAGGAGCTCGGGCTTTCGGCCAAGGATGTGGCCCGGGCGGCAGGCATCTCGGCCCCGTTCCTCTCCCGGGTGGAAAACGGCATCACGATGCCGTCCGTTCCGACGCTCTACCGGCTTGCGGAGGCATTGAGCATCGACATCGCTTCGATATTCGAGGAGCCGGAGAACCGGAACTTCACCATATCGCGCAAGAACGACCGGAGGAAGGTCTATTCGTTTCGGGGGGTGAACCGGCGGGCCTGCTACCAGATGGAGGTTTTGTCGGAGAACATGCCGGACGCGCTGATGGAGCCTGCCCTGGTGACCGCTTTGGTCAGGGACCTGGACGATCTGGAGCTGGCCCGGCATAGCGGCCAGGAGTTTTGCATGGTGGTTCAGGGTCGGGTCGAGATCATCCTGGGGGCGCAGCGGTTCAGGCTCGAGGAGGGCGATTCGGCCTACTGGGACGGTCGGATTCCCCACGGGGCCGTCAGTCTGAGCGAAACCCCGGCCAAGACGCTGAACGTGCATATCATTCCCGGCCAGCGTTCCGGTTCGTTTCAGAACCACGGGGTGTTCCCCGAGGCCCTGGACGAGAGCGGGGACGCGGAGTGACCGGACTGCCTTGAAATTTTTACCGGCTCCGGTCGTCCACCGGGACGACCGGAGCGTGAGAAGTCGGGGGTCCGGTTACGGCCCCAAACGTGTCCGAGGCGGCCGAGGCCGCCCAAAAAAATGGAGGTGTTCCATGCGTGGGTTGAAAGGAATGGTTGGGTCCTTTCCGGTGTTCGTTGCGGCGGTCTTGTTGATACTGGCGCCGTCCTGGGCCTTGGCGGCCCAGAAAACGCTGAAGATCGCCTTTGTGGCGCCCCCCCCGGTCTGGGGCCCGGTGGCCGACCAGTACAACAAGGAAGTCCAGAAGCTGGCGCCGACTCTGGAGATCAAGAGCTTCGGCGGCGGCCAGTTGGGGCCGTTGCAGAAAAATTTTGCCGAACTCAAAATGGGCAAGCTCGACATGATGCTGTGCGACTCGGGCGTCATCAGCATGCCCAGCGGCGGCAAACCGTTCAATGTGATCTTCGCGCCGTACGCCTTCGAGTCCCAGGCCCATCTGCGCAAGTTCTTCGATTCGGCCCTGTTCCGTGAACTGCTTGCGGTGACGGAAAAGGAAGCGGGAATCAAGTACCTCGGCTGGGTGTCCGACCGGTCTCCCCGCCTGATCACCACCTCGACGCGCAAGGTCGTCAAGCCGGAAGACATGAAGGGCCTGAAGATGCGCGTGCCCATGACCCCGCCGATCATCGAGACCATGAAGGCCTGGGGCGCCACGCCCATTCCGCTTTCCGCGGCCGAACTGTACATGGCCATGAAGCAGGGCACGGTCGACGGACAGGACAACGGTTTCGACGCGATTTACGGGGCCAAGTACTACGAGGTCCAGAAGTACGTCAGCCCGATCGACTACGTCCGGTCCGGTCTGGTGGTCCTGATTTCCTCGGCCGTGTGGGCGAAACTGACCCCGGCCGAGCAGGACGCTTTGCTCAAGGCCTGCAACCCGACCGACGTCTGGGCCACGGCCCGCAACGACGAGATCGTCGAAAAGTCCAAAAAAGGGGTGGTCGAAAAGGGCATGGAAATACTGAGCCCGGACGTCCCCGCCTTTCAGGCCATTGCGGTCAAGACCATTAACGAGAAACTGGACGGCGATCTCTGGCCCGCCGGTCTGTACGACAAGGTCCGGAATCTGAAATAGAAACCCCGATCCCTCGCGGGAACGTCCCGCGAAATCCCCCGGCCCCCTGTCCGGCGTCCGCCCGCGCGGACCCGTCGGACGGGGCGGCGCCAGGAACCGCGGCATGGTCCATCGGTTGAAAGACGTCCTCATATCGCTCCTGGAAAAGCTGATCGGCGTGATGTTCATCGCCATCACCGCCGTGACCGCCGCCCAGGTGTTCTGCCGGTACGTTCTGTCCTTCTCCCTCAGCTGGTCCCACGAACTGTCCGTACTGCTTCTGATCTGGATAAGCTGGCTCTGCGTTCCCATCGGCCTGGACCGCGGCCAGCACCTGTCCGTGACCCTGATTCTGGACAACGTCTCGCCCAAGGCCCAAAAACGCCTCCAATGGGTGCACTGGCTTCTGAGCCTGTTTTTCCTGATTCTGGCCTTTTTCCTGACCTTCCCGGTGATCGAAGCCTTCGAGGGCATGAGGCTGCTGACCCTGCCCATTCCGACCGGGGCCCGGTACTGGGCCGCGTCCGTGGGCAGCCTGTTGTCGGTGCTGGTCCTGGCGGCCAGGCTGTTCCCTGAAAGAGCGGGCCAATAAATGTCCGTCTGGCCCCTGCTGGTCCTGATACTCGCCTTTCTGGCCTTCGCCATGATCGGCCTGCCCGTCTTCATCAGCATGGGCCTGGCCTCGGTGGTGTACTGCGCCGTGTTCTGGGGCTCCTCCTCGTTCACCACCATCCCCTCGGAAATGGTCGAGTTCCTCAACAACTTCGCCTTTCTGGCCGTGCCGTTCTTCTTTCTGGCCGGGGACCTGATGAATGCCGGCGGCATCACCCGCCGCCTGGTCAATTTTTCCACCGCCCTGATCGGGCACATTCGCGGAGGACTGAGCCACGTCAACATCATCGCCTCGATGATCTTCAGCGGCGTCTCCGGGTCGGCCGTGGCCGACACCTCCGCCGTCGGGTCGGTCCTCATTCCGGCCATGAAGGAAGAGGGCTATCCCGGTGCGTACGCCGCGGCCGTGACCGCGGCCAGTTCCACCATCGGTCCGGTCATCCCCCCGTCCATCCCGCTGGTCATATACGGACTTTTGACCGAAGAGTCCATCGGACGGCTCTTCCTGGCCGGGGCGATTCCCGGGGTTTTGATGGGGGCCTATCTCATCATCGCCTCGTACATCATCTGCAAGAAACGAAACTACCCGGCCCGGCCCCGTCCGCCGTTCAAACAGGTGCTCAAATCAGCGCTCGACGCCGCGGCGGCCCTGATCATGCCCCTGATCATCGTCGTCGGGATCGTCAGCGGACTGGTCACGCCCACCGAGGCCGGGGTCCTGGCCGTGGTCTACGCCCTGGTGATCGGGCTCTTCATCTATCGGGAACTGAAGTTCAAGGACCTGCTCGGCATTTTCTCCCGCTCCATGATCTCCTCGGGATATGTCCTGGTCATCATTTCCGGGGCGGGCATCTTCAGCTATCTCGTGGCCGAGATGCGGGCGGGGGAGATGCTGGTCCAGTTCTTCACCTCGATCAGCGATTCCAGATGGGTCATCCTCTGCATCATCAACATCTTCTTCCTCGTCTGGGGCTGCATCCTGGAACCCATGACCGCCATGGTCGTCGTCGTCCCCATGCTCATGCCCCTGGTCCGGTCCGTGGGCATCGACCCCATACACTTCGGCGTGGTCGTCACCCTGAACCTGATGATCGCCCTGGTCACCCCGCCCGTGGGCGTGGTCCTGTATCTGGCCACCTACCTGGCCGACGAACCGTTTCACCTGGTGGTCCGGGAGATGCCTCCTTTCCTGATCGCCCTGATCCTGTCCCTCATCTGCGTGACCTTCATCCCCGACCTGTGCCTCTGGCTGCCGGGCGTCTTCATGAAACCATAAGGGAGGCTCGAACATGTCCCTGGATAATAAAACCGCCCTGGTCACCGGATCGGGCCGGGGCATCGGCCGGGCCGTGGCCCTCAAGCTCGCCGCCGCCGGCGCCGCCGTCGCGGTCAACGACATGGACGCCGACTCGGCGGAAAACGCGGCCGGGGAAATCCGGTCCCGGGGCGGCCAGGCCGCCGCCTTCCGGGCCGACATCACCGACCTCGGCCAGGTCGAGGACATGACCGGGGCCGTCATGGACCGCTTCGGCCGAATCGACATCCTGGTCAACAACGCCGGGGTCCCGGGCGCGTCCTGCCTGGTGCAGGACACCCCGCCGGGCGCCTGGGATCGGACCCTGGCCGTGAACCTGACCGGCGTGTTCTATTGCTGCCGATCGGTGCTGCCGATCATGATCGGGCAGAAAAGCGGCCGCATCGTCAACATCGCCTCCCTGGCCGCCAGGCGCATCAGCAAACTGGGCGGCGCGGACTACACCGCATCCAAGTACGCGGTGGTCGGATTCAGCAAACACCTGGCCTTCGAGGCGGCCGCCAACGGCGTCACCGTCAACGTGGTCTGCCCCGGGGCCACCCTGACCGAAATGACCCGGGAAAAGACCACCGAGGAGTTCCGCCGCCAGGTCGGGGAACAGGTTCCCCTGGGCCGCTGGCTCACGCCCGAAGAGCAGGCCGACGCGGTCCTGTTCTTCGCCGGCGACGCCGCGGCCATGATCACCGGGCAGGTCCTGGAAGTGGAAGGCGGCCAACTGCTGGGTCTGGCGGCCGACTATCGGGAGGACCTGGCCCGCCGCGTTGAAAACAACGAACGCAACAGAAAAAGATTTTAGGAGAAGCACAATGGACGTTCCCGGAATCGAATGCCGCGCCGCCATGGGCAGGCCCGGACGACTCATCGCGGCCCGGCTCCTGCCCGGCCAGGACCTGATCGAGGGCGTGACCGCCCTGATCAAGGCCGCGGAATTCAAAAGCGGCAGCGTATCGGCCATCGGCTCGCTGCGCTCGGCCTCGGTGGCCTGGGCCAGGAAGATGTTCCTGGACGGCGACATCAAGAACTCCGGCGTATTTTACGAGATGGAAGGCCCCGTGGAACTCGGCCTGGGATTCGGCTTTTTCGGACACAATCCGGACGGCGAGTTTTTCATGCACCTGCACGGGCTGATCCAGGACAAGGAAGGGAACATGCGTTGCGGCAACCTGGTCCCCGGATCGGCCCCGGTGCTGGCCACGGTCGAACTGACGGTCCAGGAGATCGAGGGGCTGGACATGAACTACACCATCGACCCCGAGTGGAAACATCACTTCCCCTGGCCCATCAATATCTGACGCAAAAGAGAGGTCCTCATGAAATCCAAGGCCTGGGTCCTGGTCGAACCCGGACGGATCGAACAGCGGGAGTTCGACGTCCGCCCTCCTGAACCGGACCAGGTCCTGGTCAGGAACCTGGCCACGTCGGTCTGCGCCTCGGACCCCAAGATCGTGGCCGGCAAGACATCCTTCAACGTATATCCCCTGGTCTTCGGCCATGAGATCGCGGGGCGCGCGGCCGCCGTGGGCCGGGACGCGGCCCGGGAGTACGGGTTGAAGGAAGGAGACCTTCTGACCATCGAACCGACCATTCCCTGCGGCCGGTGCCGCTGGTGCCGCACCCAGTACGACTACCACAAGTGCCGGCCCCTCAAAGCCTACGGCGTGACCATGCCCGCCGACCAGCACCCGGCCCTGTTCGGCGGGTACGCGGACTACATGTACCTGCTGCCCGGGTCCCTGGTCTACAAGGTCGAAGAGGGAGTCCCGCCCCTGGCCGCCTGCCTCAGTTCGGTCATCGGAAACGGCGTGCGCTGGGCCAGGAACCTGACCCGGCTCGAGTACGGCGACTCCCTGGCCGTATCCGGCGTCGGGTCGCAAGGCCTGGCCACGCTCATCGCCGCCCGCGAACGGGGCGCGGGCCCCATCGTCATGCTGGGCCTGACCCGGGACCGCCACCGCTTCGAACTGGCCCTCGAGTTCGGGGCGGACCATGTCATCGACGTGGAAACCGACAATCCGCTGGAGGCCGTGCCGAACCTGATCGGCGGCCCCCCCGACGCGGTGGTCGAAACGTCCGGGGCGCCCGGCGCCATCGATATGGCCCTCAAACTCGTCCGCCCCCTGGGCCGGGTCGCGGTCATCGGGCTTTCCGGCGGAAAGACCGTGCCCCTCAGCTTCGACGACCTCGTTCTCAAGGGCGTGACCATCAGCAGCGACCACGCCCAGGCCGGCATGTACCCGGACGCCATGCGCATCATCCATTCCCGAAAATACGCCATCGAAAAAATCAACAACGTGCTTTACCCCCTCGACGACCTGCCCCGGGCCCTGAAGGATACGGCCGACCCGCCGGAAGGCTTCATCAAGGGCGCGGTGGTCTTCGAGCCTTGACGGAGGAATCGATTATGGCTTCGAAAAAATACGAGCTGACCCAAAAGGAAGCGCTGGACCTGTATTTCAAAATGCTTCTGACCCGAAAGACCGAGAACGCTCACGAGGAGCTGTTTCAGAAACAGATGGTGCCGGTCTACACCCACCTGGGCACGGGCCAGGAGGCCGCGGGCTGCGG
Organism: Pseudomonadota bacterium; assembly: GCA_018830135.1. Lineage (GTDB taxonomy): Bacteria > Desulfobacterota > Desulfarculia > Adiutricales > JAGVGV01 > JAHJTB01. The sequence goes on from JAHJTB010000419.1 coordinate 22,118, forward strand.
GGCCTCCGCCTTTCTCGAACCGGAAGATTACGTCATCGGGACCCACCGCGGGGTGGCCGAATACATCGGCAAGGGCCTGAGCGTCGAGAACATCTTCCTGGAATACGGCGGACGGGCGACCTCGGGTTCCGGCGGACGGGCCGGCCTGCATCTTCACAGCCGCCCCCAGGGGGTCCTGCCCCTGGCCGGCTCGCTCGGGTCGGACTTTTCCCTGGCGGTCGGGGCGGGCCTTTCCCTGCGAAACCAGGGACGGAAAAACGTGGTCGTGGACTATTTCGGGGAAGGCGCGGCCGAGGCGCCCGACTTCCACGGGGCCATGAACATGGCCGTGCTCTACCGGGTCCCGGTGGTCTTCTGCTGCGCCACCAACCAGTTCGTGGAATACCATCCCTATCGCGACTCGACCTGCGCCGCCGATATCGCCGTGCGGGCCGAGGCCTACTGCATGCCCTGGAAGATCGTCCGGGACGGCAACGACATGTTCGCCGTGGGCCAGGCCATGAAGGAAGCCCTGGACCACGCCCGCTCCGGCAAGGGGCCGTACTTCATCGAGTGCAAGACCTACCGCCTCGCTCCCCACCACACCGGCGACCCCTGCGTGTACCGCGACGCGGCCGAGGTCAAAAAAGCCTGGAAGAACGACCCCATTCCCCGCGCCGAAAAGGAACTGTTGAAAAGAAAATGGGCGACCGAAACCGACATCGAGGACATGGGCGACCGGTGCGAACGGATCATCGCCGAGGCCGTCGAGGCCCTGAAATCCGCGCCACTGCCCGATCCGGCCTCGATCATGGATCATATCCACGCCGGATAGACGACAAGGAGAATCCAGACAATGCCTGAAAAAACATATGCCGAAGCGATTGTCGAAGCCATCGGCGGGGAAATGCGGCGGGACGAGAACGTGGTGGTCATGGGCCTGGACGTCAAGCAGGCCATTTTCGGAACGACCCGGGGCCTTTACTCAGAATTCGGCCCGACCCGGATCATCGACACCCCGGTCTGCGAGGCCTCCTTTGTCATGGCCGGGGTCGGCGCGGCCATGACCGGGCTCCGGCCCGTGGTCGAAACCCTGTTCGGGGAATACATGTACCTGGCCATGGATTCCATCAGCAACATGGCCGCATCCTGGCCCTACGTATCCAACGGCGTGTTCCGGGTTCCCCTGGTGGTCCAGACTTTCTGCGGCGCCCGGGGGCACGGGGCCTACTCCCATTCCCAGTCGACCCAGGCCGCCTTTATCAACACCCCGGGGATCAAGATGGTCTGCCCCTCGAGCCCGGCGGACGCCAAGGGCCTGATGACCTCGGCCATCCGGGACGACACACCGGTCCTGTTCTACCACCACCGGACCCTCCTGGCCATGAAGGGCGAGGTCCCGGACGGCGATTACGCCCTGCCCCTCGGCCGGGCCGAGATCGTGAGGCCGGGCCGCGACGTCACCCTGGTCTCCTTCGGCTCGTACCTGCACCGCTGCCTCGACGCGGCCGAGGCCCTGTCCCGGGACGGTCTCGAGGCCGAAGTGATCGACCTGAGGACCCTGGTGCCCTTTGACGAGGAAACGGTCGCGGCCTCGGTGAAAAAGACGACGCGGCTGGTCGTTGTCGAGGACGGCCGCAAGCGCGGCGGGATCGGTTCGGAAATCGCGGCAACGATCGCGGAACAGTACATCGACCTGCTCGACGGGCCCATCGTCCGGGTGGCCGCGCTCGACACCCCGGTCCCCTTTTCCGCCCCGCTGGAACAGGCCCATCTTCCCCAAACGGACGACATCATCGCCGGCGTACGCTCGGTGTTCAGGTAAAAGGAGCCAGGGATGGCCGAAGGCGTGTACGTGCCCATCTGGGGGCTGCAAATGGAAGAGGCGACCGTATCCGAATGGCTCAAGGCGGAAGGCGACCCGGTGTCCGAGGGGGAAGCGCTCCTGATCATCGAGACGTATAAGATTTCCGGAGAAGTCAACTCACCGGCGGACGGGGTCATGAAAAGACGGGTCGGCCGGGTCGGCCAGGTGCTCAAGGTGGGCGCCCTGCTGGCCGTGGTCGGAGCGGCGGACGATCCGGAGACCGAGGTCGAACGGGTGATCCGGGAGATGCCGTTCGTCACCGACCAGGCCGTGTCCGAACCCGGGGCGACCCCGGCGCCGGCAACGGAACGGGCCACCGCGCCGGCGGCCGGAGAGATTGCCGATGCGGACCCGGACGCTCCGCTGCAAGCCACGCCCCTGGCCCGGAAAATGGCCCGGGACGCCGGCCTGGACATCCGGACCGTGACCGGTTCCGGCGAAAACGGCCGGATTTTCGCCCGGGACGTGGAAGCGGCGCTAAAATCCGGACCGGCATCTCCGGCGGAACCGCCCGCCGAACCCCTGGCCGAGGACCGGATCGTTCCCCTGACCAGCCTCAGGCGGGCCATCATCTCCAAGACCATGCAGACGGTGGACATCCCGTACGGGGCCCTCAGCCGGACCGTCCAGGTCGACCGCCTGCTGGACTTCCGCCGCGAACTGGCGGACGCCTTCGAGCGGAAGCACGGCCTCAAGTTCAGCCTGACTCATCTGCTGTTCAAGGCCGCGGCCCAGGCCCTCGGCGAAGTCCCGATCCTCAACGCCCGCCTCGACGGCGACCGGATCGTCATTCACGGCGGCAAGAACATCGGCATGGTGGTCACGCCCCCGGGCGGCGGCGGCATCATGATCCCGGTGATCAGGAACGTCCAGGCCAAGCCCCTCGACCGGATCGCCCGGGAATGGAGCGGGATCATCGGCCGCGTTCGATCCGGGACCCAGACCATGGAGGACCTCACCGGCGGGACCTTTACCATCAGCAACGTCGGCGCCCTGGGCATCGACGTCTTCACCCCGGTGATTCATCCCCCGGAATCCGCCATTCTGGGCGTCAGCCGCATCGTCGAGGCGCCCGTGGTCAGGGACGGGGCCATTGTCGTCGGACGGACCCTCAGCCTGATCATCGGCGCCGACCACCGGGTCTTCGACGCCGACCCCATCGGCGAGTTTTTGGCGGCCATGGACCGCATTTTCCAGAACCCGGCCGAAATGTTGATTTGAGGACGCCATGTCGAAAAAAATCGTGATTGTCGGCGGAGGCCCCGGCGGCGTGGCCGCGGCCGTCCGGGCCCGCCAACTGGGCGCGGAAACCATTCTGGTCGAAATGAAACACCTGGGCGGGGTCTGCATGAACCTGGGCTGCATCCCCATGCGCATCCTGGGATCGGCCTCGGAAGCCGCGGCCGCGGCCCTCGGGGCCGAACGCCTGGGCCTCCTCCCCCTGACCCCCGAACTCGACCCGGAAGCCCTGAAAAAGCGCCTGGACCGGACCGTAAACTACCTGCGCCTCGGGACCCGGTCCCTGCTCAAGACCAACGGCGTGACGGTTATCGAGGGCAACGCCGCCCTGACGCCCTCGGGACAGGTCCAGGTGGAAGGCAAAACCCTGGCCTCCGATGCGGTCATCCTGGCCGTTGGCGCGGACTGGGCGCCGCCCGAACCATCAGGGGCTCCCCTGGACGAGGTCGGCCCGCCCGACCTGGCCCTGGACCTGACCCGGCCGCACAGGCGCATGCTCATCGCCGGCGAGGCGGACTGGGCCGTGGAACTGGCCGCGTTCTTCTCGCGCTTCGGCCGCAGGGTTATCCTGGCCGCGCCGGGCGATTTCCTGCCCCGGTTCGACCGGCAGATCGGCAGCCGCCTCAGGGCCATCCTGAAAAAAGATGGGATCGAGGTTCTGCGGCAGACCCGGGTCGGGGCGGTCAAAAGGTCCGCCAATGGCCTGGACGTGACGCTGACGGTCAAAGGCAAGACGGAAACGCGCGCCGTGGACCGCGTCATCCTCGCCGACCGGACGCCTCGAACCGGGCCCCTGGACCTGCCCCGGGCCGGGATCGAGACGGCCGGCGGCGCGGTGGTCGTCAACAGCCGTCTCGAGACGACCCGCCCGGGCGTCTTCGCCATCGGCGACCTGGTCGGGCCGCCGTACTACAGCCACAAGGCCTCGGCCCACGGCATCACCGCGGCGGAAAACGCCATGGGCGCCGGACGCGAATTCGACGGCCGAAACATCCCTTCGGTCGTGTACACCCGGCCGGAAGCCGCCTCGGTCGGGCTGACCGAGAAACAGGCCCGGGCCGAATACGACCGGGTCGTGGTCGGAGAGGTCCCCTATGGTTTCAATGCCCGGGCCATGGCCGAACTCGAGGACGGCGGGGTCGCGCGGGCCGTCTTCGGGACCCGCTACCAAAAGCTGCTCGGCGTCCACCTCCTGGGCCCCCAGTCGGCCGAACTCATCACCCAGGCCGTCATGGCCCTGAAACTCGAGGCCACGGCCGATGAACTGGCCGCCCTGATCGCGCCGCACCCGAGCTACGCCGAATCCCTGGCCGACGCCGCACGCATGGCCCTGGGCCGCGCCATGTACGCGCCGAACCCGGACCCGGCCGCCTGAGTCGGGACCCGGCCGCGCCGTTCATCCGTTACCGGATTTCCCCCGCCCGGACGCGGACCCGCGGCGCTACCGCATCCGGCTCTTCCGGGCAGGCATGGCGGATCCGGAAAATGATTCCGGATTTGTAATTCGCGGATTTTTCCGGGTGTCCTGATTTCACATCCAGTAAAGCAAATCCCGCGGCCGGTCCGGGATGGACTGACCAAGGCCCGGGCTTGGGTCGGTCTTCTCGACCCTTTGTCCGCAGTTATACCTCAACGGTAGAGCAGCTGATTCGTAATCAGCAGGTCGAGGGCTTGTAAGCCTCTGGCTTATTCAAATCAGCCAGAGGCTGACAAGTCCCATCGCCGGCTCCACTGAAAATCGAGGGGCTTTAGGCACTTAGGCCTAAAGCCTCTTTCCACTTCATAGACCCGGCGGCGAATCAAATTTGGGGCATGCTAATATATCTGGCTGATATCACATATATTCTCACGTCACGTATGTCTTTCAGGAGAGGGCTTGTGCGCCTCTGGCGCATTCAAATCCCATCGCCGGCTCCAGGAAAACAAAGGGTTTCCGGTATTTATACTGGAAGCCCTTTTTTACTGACTTGGGCAAACCTGGGCAAAATCGGGCGGTTCTGCCAGCAGAATCTAGGCAGTTGGGGTGGTGGGCTGGTTCGAGATTGACTTCAAGCATACTGCGAAAGGGACAAGTGGTCTTTGGCATTTCAGCTTCATGCGAGAAAATGCTAAAATATATTGACAGGTCATGTCCTGTCAAGTGGTGTAATAAGGTTTTCTCCATCCTCGGTTTTACGGATAGTCCGCCCGGTCGGATTGTCAAGGCCAAGCCCTTCGGGCGGGAGCTGTCGCTCCCGGCCTTGACCATCCTCCCTTGGGCGGACGTGATATGAATCACGGGTCGAGAAAAAGGTTTTCTCGACCCCATATGAAACCGGAGGTACCCGAGGGAAAAGTTCTTGCCCA
>JAHJTB010000420.1 GCA_018830135.1 Pseudomonadota bacterium
GAAGCGGACCATATGTTCGACATGGGTTTTCTGCCCGATATCCGGCGCATACTGGGCCGGCTGCCCAAAAACCGGCAGACCCTCTTGTTTTCGGCGACCATGCCCCGGGAGATCGGCGATCTGGCCCGCGACCTGCTGACCGATCCGGTCGTGGTGCGTCTCGGCTCGGACAAGCCCGTCAAGACCGTTCGCCATTCCCTTTTCCCGGTGCGCCAGGACCAAAAAACGGCCGCGCTCATTCAGATTCTCCAGGGAACCGACGCCGGACCGATATTGGTCTTCACCCGGACCAAACATCGGGCCAAACGTGTGGGGCTCCAGTTGTCCAATGCGGGATACCGGGCCGCCTGCCTTCAGGGCAATCTGTCCCAGGCCAAACGGCAGGCCGCCCTGGACGGTTTTCGCAACGGAAGGTACCGGATACTGGTGGCCACGGACATCGCCGCCCGGGGCATCGACGTGGCCAAGGTCTCCCATGTCATCAACTACGACATGCCCGACACCACCGATGCCTACATACACCGGATCGGCCGGACCGGCCGGGCCGCTCTCAGCGGGGAGGCCTTTACCTTTGTGACCCATGAAGACCAGTTCATGGTCCGAGCCATAGACCGGGTCCTGGGCTGCACGGTGGAACGTCGCATGCTCAAGGGCCTAGAGGGCGTAATGGACGCCTCCCCGGCCCCTGAACCCCGCCAGACTCCGTCCGGGTACGATCAACCCGGCCGGCCTTACCCCAAAAGGGCGGGGAAAAGCAAGACCTGGCCCAGAAACGGCAGCCGGGGCCGAATTTAACAACACCCATATCTCGATCTGATATCGGCGGGCCGCTCCATCCGGGGCGGCCTGTTGCTTTTTGTCCAAATCAGTGGGAATGCCGGGTTGCGGTTCGCGAACCCAGCCTGGACCCATTCCTGCTCGTTCCCAAGCTCTGGCTCGGGAACGCCATGATTCTTGTAGCCCTGTTTCAACGCCTTACCCAGTATGACCCGGACATGGCCAAGACAACGCGGCTTGAAAATGAGGGAAGCTGGAGCTTCCAAGATATGGTTCCCAAGCTGGAGCTTGGGAATCAGCAATAAAATGAGCGGTGGTTTCCGTCGGCTTCAGAAACCCAGCGTTTCCCCGTCCGCCGGGATCATGAGCCGTGAGGGGGGAATGCCCTGCCGGTCGGCCAGGTCGCGAAGCGCCTGGCGGGTAACCGTGCAGTGGTCCAGGGCTTCCAGGTGAACGGCCACGACCGCCGCCTTCGGCGCCGCCCGCAGCAGCTCCAGGGTCTGTTCGTCGTTCATGATGATAAATCCGGAATTCGGAAGCCGGGCCCCGCCGGAGTGGGTCACGATCACGTCGGGTCTGAAGGCGGCCACGGCTTCGGCCACGGGGTCGCACCAGATGGTGTCGCCCGTCCAGTAGACGGTTGGCTCATCATCCGCCTGAAAGACGAACCCGGATACCATGCCGGTAAATTCCAGTATTTTCCCCTGGCCATGCAGCCCGCCGGTCCGGGTGATGGTGATTCCCTTCCAGGTCCGGGTGGTATCGACGGGCATCACGGTTCGGAATCCGTCCCCGGACATCCGGGCCTCGTCTCCGGGCTGGCAGAAGAGCGGAATATCCTTGGGCAGGATGGCCCCGGCCTTTTTGTCGAAATGATCGATGTGATCGTGGCTGACCACGACGGCGTCCAGCCCCTTGGCGACCTCTTCCGCCGGAAATGGCAGGTCGACCGTGGGGTTTCTGGCCAGGCCGGCGAAGGGGGCGAACTTGTCTTTGGGGACCAGCATCGGATCGGTCAGAATGGTCGATCCGGCGTAGGTCAGCTTCATGGTCGCGTTCCGGATAAGCTGCAATTCCATGCGGCACCTTGATTCCTTGACTGATTATGGCCTTGGGTCGAGTTTAGTCGATCAGGCCGATCCGGGTCAAGCCATGCCTGGCGGATCGATTGTAACGGACAATACCCCGGCCCCGGTTTTTTTCCGATTTCTGGTCCATGGTTATGAAAGGCCCAGGTCCGGGCTGATCGGATTGAATCGAGGGACGGATGGAACTTCATACGGGGAGGGCGACCGGCCGGAAGCCCCGCGGAATTCGGCCTTGGCCTTTGCCGGCGCTCTTGGCGGTTCTGTTGTTGTGGGCCTCATCCGGCCTCGCCGGCCAGGCCGCGGACCATTCCCCATGGGGAATGTTGCTGGAAAAGCATGTCCGGGGCGGCCTGGTGGACTACGCGGGTTTCAAGGCGGATGAAAGGGACCTGGACCCCTACCTGGACCATCCGGCCGCGGTGGATCACGAAGCCCTGCCGCCCAAAGAGCGGCTGGCTTTTTTATCAACGCCTACAATGCCTGGACGATCAAGCTCATTCTGACCCGCTGGCCGGACGTGCGCTCCATCAAGGAACTCGGCTCCCTGTTCCGCGGTCCCTGGAAGAAGAAGATCGTCCGCCTTTCCAACGGCATCTTCAGTCTCGACGGGATCGAACACGGCATCATCCGGCCCGAATTCCAGGACCCGCGCATCCATTTCGCGGTCAACCGCGCCTCCCGGAGCTGCCCGCCCCTGGCCTCTCGTCCCTATACCGGCGAAAACCTGGACGAACAACTGGATGCCGTGACGCGGTCGCTTCTCAACGACCCGGAGCGCACCCGGCTGGAAGGCGACCGCCTGTATCTGAGCAAAATATTCGACTGGTACGCCGAGGACTTCGGAGACCCGGTCCGCTTTGTCCTGCGTTACGCCCAGGGGGACTTGCAGACCCGTCTCCGGGCATGCGGAGCGGGGGGCCGCCCAGCCTACCTCGATTACGACTGGTCCCTCAACCAGGTTCCGTCCCCTTGAGACCTCCTTTAGCCCGCTGAGTTGCCCCGGGCCTGTTGCCGAAGGTAATACTCGGTCAGGCGTCTGACGGCCGAGGCGGCCTGGCTGGGGCTGGGGTAGACGGGCAGGCCGGCCTGGTTCAACCGGGGCACGGTTTCGGACAGGGCGCGCCATCTCGGGTGTTCGTAATCCCGGGGGCCGGGGCTGCCCAGGTTGAGGACCGCGACCAGGGGATTATGGCCCTGTTCCCGGCCGGCCAGTAGGTCATCCACGTTTCTTTGGAGGAGGTGGGCCAGGTGCTCGGGAGCCAGGGGCCCGCCCACGGGCATATTGACGGCGACCAGGTCGTAGGACCGGCTTTGGGCCATGAGCTTGATGATGTCTCCGCTCAGGCCGGCCGTGCGCGATTCCATGGGGATAATGGACAGGTCGATGGGGTTCTTGATCCAGCCCCACCACATCTCGGGCATGACCTTCTCGATGTGGGACTCGATCTCCGGGGGCAGCGGCGCGACGTCCCAGCCGGCCGCCTCCCATTCCCCGGCCGAAAGCACGCTCTTGCCGCCCCCGCCGCCGATGATGCCGACCCGGCGCGAGGTCACCGGCGGGAGGTAGTAGAACGAAAGGAGCAGGTCCAAAAGGTCTTCCATGGTCAGCGCCTCGACGGCCCCGGCCTGCCGGAGCACCGCGCTCCAGACTTCGTCCGACCCGGCCATGGCCGCGGTGTGGGAGGCGGCCATCCGGGCCCCGACCCGGCCCTTTCCGGCCTTGAGCACCACGACCGGCTTTCTGGCCGTCGCCCGGCGCAGGTGATCCAGGAACCGCTTTCCGTCCCGGACCCCTTCGACGTAAGCGGCGATGACCCGCGTGCCTTCGTCCCGGGCCAGGTAGTCCAGCAGTTCGCTCTCATCCACGTCCAGGGCGTTGCCGTAACTGACGACCTTGCTGAAACCGATACCGCGTAGCGAAGCATAATAGATGACTTCCGAGGCCGTGGCCCCGCTCTGGGAGAGCATGCCCAGACCGCCCGGTTTCCGGGGAAAGTCGTATCCGAACGCTATCCCGGCCGCCGGATTGTACAGCCCCATGCAGTTGGGACCGATCAGCCGGACCCCGGCCCGGCGGGCCTGTTCGAGCAGGTCCCGTTCCAGGGCGGCGGAATCTTCCCGCCCGGTCTCGCTGTACCGTCCCGTGAACAGGTGGACGACCC
>JAHJTB010000421.1 GCA_018830135.1 Pseudomonadota bacterium
CGTCCAGGGCCTCCTGGGGATAGATGCGGGCCAGGAACTCGTTGTAGATGAAACCCGGCGCGATGGCGTTGCAGGTAATGTAATGCTGAGCGTTTTCAGCGGCAATGCAGCGCGTCAGAGCCATGATGCCGGCCTTGGCCGCCGAGTAATGGGCCTGGCCGTCATCCAGAGGCTGAAGGCCGGCTATCGAGGCCACGTTGACGATGCGGCCGTACTGCTGGGCGATCATGGGTTTGAGCACGGCCCGGCAGGTGTAGAACGCCCCTCGCAGGCAGGTGTTGACCACCAGGTCCCAGACCTCGTCGGTCATGTCCACCACTTTTTGAAGACGGTTGATCCCGGCGTTGTTGAATAGCATGTCGATACGCCCGAACTTGTCCAGCGTGGCCTGGACGGCCTGATCGACATGCTCCCGGTTGTTGACGTCGACATGAAAGCCGAGGGTCTCGACGCCGTATTCCTTGGCGATGTTCTCGGCCACGCTAAAGGGACGTTTGGGGTGCGCGTCCGTGATGACGATCCGGGCGCCTTCCTTGGCCAAAGACCTGGCCGTGGTCTGTCCGATGCCCGCTCCGGCGGCGCCGGTCAAAAATGCCACTTTGCCCTCGAACTTCATCCCTCCATCTCCTTTCTTTCCCGCCTTGGGGAAACAGGGGTGCCTCACGTGAAATCGACCCATATTTTTACGATAGGAAAAATTATAACGAGGGCCATTCCGGATGTCAAGCGAAAAACCGGACCGGTCAACTTAATGAAATAATAATATATACCAGTAAAATATCGAATCAGGGGCCAAGGCGGACGAGTGGGTGTTCACCTGAATTGGGAGCCCTGCCTTGATGGTTTTTCGTATAGTAAACAGCCGGGCAACCCTTCAGGGTGAAGCCGTATCCCACGCACGATCGGTTTTAAGATTTTTAAGTGGCGCCGTATCCGTCCTTCGGCCGGAGTCCGGGAGGCTGCTGAACGCGAACATGACCTTGTTCACTCTCCGTTTGCATACCCGCCTCAAAGGCCGTAGTCATTTAAGGAATTTTGTAGTAGGATGCCCCACAGGCCAGATCACGATAACCGGAAACCGCAAGGACGCCGAACCATGCACTTTGGCGGCTCGCCGCCGCCTGCCGTCCCGATCGTGCAATCGTATTATCTGGCGGAATCCGTCTGACGGCCCGCTGCCCGATCGACCGGGGCGGGCCGGCCCGGTTACACTGATCGAGGACCCGCTGTAACGAACATACACCAACCAAAGGGGAGAGATGAATATGGAGGAAAGCCTGATCAAGTTTGCGAAAGGAAAGATCGACTTCCCGGACGGGCAGGACCGCGGCAAGATCATGAGCGTTTCACAAGCCGTGAAACGGTTCGTCAAGCCGGGCATGTGCATTCAGACCGGCTGCGGCATGGCCTTTCCCACGGCGACCTATTATGAAGTCGTGCGCCAGTTCTGGGGCCGCGATCCCGGTTTCACGCTGGCGGCCCTGGGCGGAGGCGCCACCAGCTACGCGGTCATGGTCCAGGGCGGCATGTGCCGCAAGATCATTTCCAGTTACAACGGGGACGGGTATCCCTTTCCCATTCCCAATCCGATCCTGGTCAAGGCCTATCAGGACAAAACGGTCGAGTTCGAGGACTGGACCATGCTGTCTCTGCTGTTGCGCTTCATGGCCGGGGCCATGGGCGTCCCGTTTTTTCCGACCAAGTCCATCCTGGGCAGTTCCATCGAGAAGGATCAGTCGGAAAGGTTCCGCCGGGTCAAAAGCCCGTTCGGGGACGGGGAAGAGGTGGGCCTGGTGGAAGCCCTCAACCCGGACATCAGCCTGGTTCATGGCTGGGCCGCGGACCCGGAAGGCAACACCCTGATCAGCCCTCCGTTCACCAGCAACGCGTACGGTCCCCTGGCCGCCAAATCGGGCGTCATCGTCAGCGTGGAAAAGATCGTCGACCCGGACTACGTCCGCAAGTTTTCCCATATGGCCCGGATTCCCGGCCACATCGTCAAAGCCGTCTGCGAGGAGCCCATGGGCGCTCACCCCGGCGGCCATCCCAACCAGGGCCTGCCCGACTTTGAAGGGTATGGAGAGGACCAGGAGTTCATTTTCGAGGCCCGGGAGGCCTGCCGCGATACCGGGAAGTTCCAGGCCTGGATCGACAAGTGGATTCTCGACTGCCGGGACCACCGGGACTACCTGGCCAAACTGGGCCACCGCCGCATCTGGTACCTGAAAGGCCGTATCCAGCGGGACACCTGGGAATCGGAAATGGCCGATCTGGGCGAAAACATCGACTCCCTGCCGGCCGAAGAGGCCGCGATACCCGAGCGCCTGATCGTCGCCGGGTCCAAAAAGCTCAAAGCCGTCATTCAGGGCAAAGGCTACCGGACCATCCTCTGCGGGGTCGGCACGCCCAACCTCGCCTCGTGGCTGGCCTATTACGAATTGCGCCAGCAGGGCTACCCCATCGAACTCATGGCCGAACTCGGGTTCTACGGTTATTCTCCCCGGCCGTCCGATCCCTGGGTCTTCAACCTGCGCAACATCCCCACCTGCCGCATGACCACGGACATCTTCCACGTCCTGGGCATCCATCTCTGCGGCAGCCAGGCCTCGAGCCTGGGCGTTCTGGGGGCGGCCCAGGTGGATCGCCACGGCAACATCAACTCGTCCCGGATTCCGGAAACCAACGGCTATCTGGTCGGTTCCGGCGGCGGGAACGACACGGCCTCGGGGGCCGGCGAAGTGGTGGTCATGCTGGAACAGAACCGGCACCGCTTCGTGGACCGGGTCGGCTTCATCACCTCGCCCGGCCGTCGGGTGACCACGATCATCTCCCAGTACGGCGTGTACGAAAAGCCCATCGGCGAGGAGGAACTCGTCCTGACCGCCTATTACCTCCAGGAAGCCGGTCAGTCCCCGGCGGCGGCCCTGGAAGTGATCAAGGCCCAGACCGGCTGGGACCTCAAGGTCCATCCCGAGGCCCGGATCATCGAGCCGCCCACGGCCGAGGAACTCCGCTTCCTGCGCAGCTTCGATCTGCGCGGATTTTACACCGCCGGACAGCGGGAAGCCCGGCGAAATCCGTTCGCCAAATAGGACCCGGGCCGGCGGGGCCGAAGCGGGACGGCTCCGCCTCGACCGGAAAACGAAGACGGAACGCTGCCTGGTCCCGCCTCGGGCCTGATGGAATCGGGCCCGCTGATCGAACCGTGCCTGGAGCCGACTCATGATGCGAACGAGCGGATGGCGGGTCCTTTGGGCCTTCCTCAAATACTACCTCCCGATGGCCGCGGCCATGGTGCTGCTGGGCTGGGCTTTTGTCCAGAATCAGGTCTCCGATTTCGAGGAACGAATCATGGCGCGCGAGAGCGCCCTGGTTCAGATCGAAAAACATGCCCTGCTCATCGAACTGACCGTTCATACCTCGGACGCCGTCCTCCTGGCCAATCTGACCACGCTGGGATGGGGCCAGTCGGCCGAACCGGCCTCCAGCCTGCAAGCCCTGGTGCCGGTCTTCTGGCACTTCGCCCGGGAACGGACCGTCTATCACCAGGTCCGTTTTCTCAATGCCGAGGGCCGGGAGGTCATCCGGGTCAACCGGACCGAGTCCGGCATCCGGGTCGTTCCCGAAAGCGAGTTGCAGTCCAAGAAGCACCGGGACTATTTTCAGCGGACCATGAAAGTCCCCCGGGATACCGTCCATATTTCCCGTTTCGAACTGAACGTGGAGCAGGGGCGGGTCGAGCTGCCTTTCAGGCCGGTCATCCGCCTGGCCAGCCCCGTGATCGGACCGGGAAATCAGACCGTGGGCATCGCGGTCCTGAACTTCATGGGGGCCAGGCTGCTCGGCCGGCTCCGGCGGGCCTCCTCGGCCAGTCACGGCGACTTCTTCATGCTCAACGAGCAGGGCTACTTCCTGCTGGGTCCCGGCCGGGAACATGAATGGGGCTTCATGCTGCCCGGTAGAAAATCCCGGACCATGGCCGCCCTTTATCCTCTGGCCTGGCCCCGCATCGTCCGGGAGGAGCGGGGACAGTTCATCACCCCCCGGGGGATTTTCACCTTTGAAACCATTGGCCTGGCTCGGGAGAACGAAAAGTCAGGCGGCGGGGCCTCCAGGGTCGACCAGTCCGAAAGCTGGAAGATCGTCACCCGCGTGCCGCTCGAAGCCGCCACACCCGGCTGGATTCCCCTGTTCGTCCGGATAACCGCCGGGCTGCTCCTGCTCCTGGGCGCGGCCATGTGGTTGTGGGCCGGAAACAAGGTCCGCCGGGAACAGGCCGAAGGGGAGTTGCGCCGGAGCGAAGCCCGGGTCCGCATCATCAGCGAAACGGTCAACGACGCCGTCATCATGGTCGACTCCTCCGACCAGGTCCAGTTCTGGAACCCGGCCGCCGAGAAAATGTTCGGTTACGAGCGACAGGAGATCGACGGCCAGCCGCTTCACGAGCGGCTGCTGCCGGAAAATCAGCGGGATTTGGCTCGCCGGGGTTTCGAGGAGTTCGCCCGGACGGGACAGGGGACCACGGTCGGCCGGCACTTCGAGTTCGAGGCCCTGCGCAAGGGCGGCGATCTTTTTCCGGTCGAGGTCGGCGTGGCCTCGTTCAACTACGACGGGCAATGGTACGCCGTCGGCACGGTCCGGGACCTGACCCGGCGCAAGCGCGACCAGGAGGCCCTGAGCCGCAGCCGGGAATCCCTGGCCAAGGCCCAGGAGATCGCCCGCCTGGGCAATTGGGACCTGGACCTGACTCGCAACCGCATGTCCTGGTCGGACGAGGTCTTCCGGATTTTCGGTTTCCAACCCGGAGAACGGCCCGCCACGTACGACACCTTTCTCGCCGCCGTGCATCCCGACGATCGGGGCATGGTCGGGCAGGCCCTCTATCAGGCCCTGGAGTCCGGCCGGCCTTATGAAATGGAATATCGTGTCGTCGCACCGGACGGGGCCGCGCGGCACGTCCACGAACAGACCGAGGTCGTCCGGGACGATTCCGGCAACCCGGTCCGGATGATCGGCACCATCCAGGACGTTTCCGCAAGAAAGCGGACCGAGGATGAACTCAAATACCGCAACCTGATCCTGGCCACCCAGCAGGAAATGTCACCGGACGGTATGCTGATCGTGGACTTCGACAACCGAATCCAGAACTACAACCAGCGCTTCATGGACCTGTGGGGCATTCCCGAAAAGGTGTTACGGACGGACGACGCGACCCCGGTCCTGGCCTTCATCAAGGACCGGTTGGACGATCCGGGACCCATGAACTTTCCCCTGGTCGATGGGATCGAACAAGCAGAGGCGGGCGAACAGAGTCTGGAAATCCGGCTCCTCGATGGACGGACCCTGGAATGCCATACCCGGGCTCTGCTGGACCAGGATGACACCTCATGGGGGCGCATCTGGTTTTTCCGGGACATCACCCAGCGCAAACAGATGGAGGAGGAACTGCGTCATCTGGCCACCACCGACCCGCTGACCGGGGTGTACAACCGCCGCCAGTTCATCAGCCTCGGCGAACAGGAATTTCGAAACGCCCGCCGCTACGGCCGGCCGCTCTCCTTCATGATGATGGACCTCGATCGTTTTAAAAATCTGAACGACTCTTACGGCCATGCCTTCGGGGATCGGGTGCTCAAGGAGTTCTGCGAGCTCTGCCTGGGACAGCTCCGCGACAGCGACGTGTTGGGGCGGATCGGCGGCGAGGAGTTCGCCGTGGCCCTGGCCTCCTGCGACCTGGCCCTGGCCGAGACCGTGGCCGAACGAATTCGTCTCGCCGTCCAGAAGCACGAAATCCGGACGGAAACGGGAACGGCCGTCCGGTTCACGGTCAGCCTCGGCGTGGCCCGGCTGGCCGCGAATGAAGACCTCGCCGCCCTGATGCGCCGCGTGGACGAAGCCCTGTACGAGGCCAAGAACACCGGACGAAACCGGGTCGTTACGGCCGAATGACGGCCCCGGTCCCTATTCCACCAGCTTGCGTCCCAGGGCCTCGGCCTGGGCCAGCACCGAGGCGTTGGACTCGATCTGGCCGGCTTCCATGGCGCTGCCATAGACCATGCCCGTGATCTTGGCCCCCACGTACCGGAAACAGTCCTGAAAGGTCCTCAAGGCGTTGACGCACCCGGACGTGAAGGGATCGGTGTCCCCAAAGGTCATGGCGATGGCGATTCGCTTGCGGAACGCCTCGGGGCCGTAGGCCATGAGGGCGAAACAGCGGTCCATGAACAGCTTGGTCTGGGCCGACATGGTAAACCAGAAAACCGGACTGGCGATGACCCAGGCCGACGCCTCGACCAGCTTGGGATACAATATCTGCATGTCGTCATCCACCGCGCAGCCCTTGCTGTCCTTTTTCTGGCAGGCATAGCAGGACTGGCAGGGACGGATGTTCATGCCGTTGAGATAAAACGTTTCCACCCCGGCCCCGGCCGCTTCCGCGCCCTGGACGATCCGCTGGGCCAGCAAGGCGCTGTTGCCCTGTTTTCTCGGGCTGCCCAGAAGGACAACCACCTTTTTCGCGCCGCTCTGCTCGGTCAAAATCAAGCCTCCCTCAGTTTTCGGGCCGATCTCCGCCGAACCGGGCCATCAGCCAGCGGCCCAGATCGTCGTAAACCCGCGACCGATCGATTTCGTTGAAGATTTCATGGTACATCCCCTCGTAGGGGATGATCTCTCGATCCTCGATCCGGACCTTGGCGAAAAATGCCTCGTTGGCCTCGACCGAAACCAGCCGGTCGTCCGTGCCGTACATCAGCAGAAAACCCTGGGCGGAAAGCCGATCGGCCCGCTCAAGGCAGTCGGCCTGAGCCGCCAAAACCTCGGTTAAAAAACGCGCGTTGGCCACCTTGTGCACCAACGGATCGTCCCGGTACAGGGTGCAGATGTCCCGGTCGTGGGTCAGGAGAAACGGATCGATCTCCGTGGCCAGGCACAGACCGGGATAGACCCGGGACATGATCTTGGCCAGGATGAGCTTGGCCGGGGGCACCGGTATGGCCAGCCCGAAAAACGGAGCGGACAGGACCAGGTGGCGAAAGGCATGCTCCCGCCGCAGGGCGTACGAGGCCGCAATCAGGCCGCCCAGGCTGTGGCCGAACAGGACCTCGGGTTCATGGCCCGACCATTCCCGGACCCGGTCGATAAACCGGGCCAGGTCGTCCAGATACTCGTCCCAGCGACGGATGGTCCCCCGGGCCCCGTCCGACCGGCCGTGGCCGCGCAGGTCGAAGAGGTAACAGGAAAAGCCCCGGGCGTTCAGGTCGGCCGTCAACTCGGCGTACCGGTCGCAATACTCCCCGTACCCGTGGACCATGACGATCCGGGCCCGGGCCTCGGGCACTTCCGAACGCCGGGTCGACAGGGACAGTCCCCCGGCCCCTTCGATGGTCGCTTCCACCCATTCCATCGGGATGCTCCTTTGGGAAATCGGTTCGTTTCATATATTTTAGCGCATGTATGGTCCGGGGATCAAGTAGTGAAAATTATGACAATAAGACCGGCAGCCTGTCCGAACCGAAGACCGGCCGGGAAACATTCCCCGGGCCAAGGACCCGCCTCGGCAGGGCCGCCTACCCAACTGTCATATAACTAGTTGACATTATATAGTTAAAATAGTCGCCCGGTCCCAAGCTCCGGCCGATCCAACGGGGCCGGGCGCATGCGGGTTTTTGGCCTTGCATTATTTGGTTAAATAAGTATATTTTTTCAGGCGGGGTTGACCTTTGGGTCGAAACCGGGCAAATCTGATCGGAGCCCCCGGCGGCGGCGGAGGGGCTGACAAGGATCGGATGGATCGGGCATGATGCCGTAACCCGGGCCTGCTGGAGGAACGATCACGTGGACGATCAGGAACTCGAACATATATTTTACGAAAAGGAAAACGGTCATCAGATTCTCAAGTGCATTCAGTGCGGCACCTGTAGCGGCTCCTGCCCCTTGACCGGGGAGATGGATCACGC
This sequence comes from Pseudomonadota bacterium, assembly GCA_018830135.1. Lineage (GTDB taxonomy): Bacteria > Desulfobacterota > Desulfarculia > Adiutricales > JAGVGV01 > JAHJTB01. Next base: position 7,959 of record JAHJTB010000421.1, read on the forward strand.
GCCCCGCGAACTGTTCGCCTTGATCCGGGATGGAGGCATTCGGGAGGCCCTGGGATCGACGACGCCCTGGTATTGCGTGTCATGTTACCAGTGCATGGTTCGTTGTCCCCAGCAGATTCCCGTGGCCGATCTGATGTACGCCCTCAAGCGCCTGGCCCTGAGTGCCGGGCTGGCCTGTTCCGGGCACAAGATGCCGGACATGTACAAGGCTTTCGACCAGGTGACCCGGCGCTTCGGCCGGATAACCGAACCCGTGGTCATGGCCCGTTACGGCCTGGGTCATCCGGGCGACGTTCTGGCCAACCTGCCCACCGCCATCCGCATGTTGGGGCGGGGACGCATCGGTCTTTTGCCCCAAAGAACGCGGGAGCCTAAAAAAATCAGAGCGCTGTTGGCCTCGAGGAACCAGGAAGAATGAAATTCGCCTTTTACCCGGGCTGCTCGTACGAAGGCACCGCGGGCTACCCGGAGTCCGTCTCGGCCGTCAGCCGGGCCCTGGGCCTGGAACTGGAAGAAGTCCCGGACTGGAACTGCTGCGGGGCGACCGCCTATTTCAGTCTGGACAAGTATCAGGCCCTGGCCCTGACCGCCCGCGTCTTCGCTCTGGCCAGGGCCCGGGGGCATGAAACGGTCCTGACCGTCTGCAATGCCTGCTACACCACCTTGCGCAAGGGGTATGAGACCCTGACGTCGGACCCGGGGCTTCTGGCACGGATCAACGAGGCTTTGAAATCCGAAGGTCTGGCCATGGACGACACCGTTCAGGTCCGCCACATGCTCGAGGTCCTGACGGAGGTCCTGCCGCCGTCGATCTGGTCGGAAAAAGCGGTCCGGCCCATGCCGGCCTGGCTGGGTTCATCCAAGGTCGCCGGGTATTACGGCTGTCAGTTGACCCGGCCCTGGGGCGACCTGGACCGTCCGGAACGGCCGGACATGCTGGAGCGGTTTATCACGGCCCTGGGTTTGATCCCGGCGAGACATTCGGCCGGAACGATGTGCTGCGGCGCTTCCCACTCCGCGGTTTACAGCCGGGCCTGTCGTCCCTTGGTCGAACGCATCGTGCGCGGAGTCCGTCGGGCCGAGGCCGGGTTGATCGCGACGATCTGCCCGCTGTGCCAGTTCAACCTGGACGCCGGCCAGATCGACCTGCCCGCTCCGCACCTGCCGGTGCTTTTTTTCACCCAGCTCGCCGGCCTGGCCCTGGGCCTGGCCCCTGAAGAGCTGGGCCTGAACAAACTAATGATTTCTCTCAACTTCACCGGATAAGCCATGCAAGCCGAAGGACCGAAGATCGGTGTCTATATCTGCCATTGCGGTATGAATATCGCCCCCCGGGTGAACGTGGAGGACGTGGCCGAATACGCGGCCGGTCTGGAACACGTAGTCGTGGGGCGGGACTACAAGTTCATGTGTTCGAGTCCCGGACAGGAAATGATCCAGGCCGATATCCGGGAACTGGGGCTGAACCGGGTCGTGGTGGCCAGTTGTTCGCCCCGGATGCACGAGCCCACCTTTCGCAAGGCCTGCGCTTCGGCCGGCCTGAACCCCTACCAGTTCCAGATGGCCAATATCCGGGAGCACGTCTCCTGGGTCACCCCCGACTCCGGCCAGGCCACGGCCAAGGCCAAGGGGCTGGTCGCGGCCGCCGTGAACCGGGTGGCCAACCACCAGCCCTTGCTCACCCGCGAGGTCCCGGTTCACAAATCCATCCTGGTGGTCGGAGCCGGCATCGCCGGCATGCAGGCCGCCCTGACCGCGGCCGAATCCGGGTACCAGGTCCACCTGGTCGAACGGGAGCCTTCCATCGGCGGCCACATGGCCAAGTTCGACAAGACCTTTCCGACCATGGACTGCGCGGCCTGCACCATGACCCCCAAAATGGTCTCCGCCGGGCAGCACGAAAACATCCGGATTTACACCCACAGCGAACTGGTCGGCCTCGAGGGCTTTGTCGGCAACTTCAAGGCCACCGTGCTCCGCAAGGTCCGGTACGTGGACGAGGAAAAATGCACCGGTTGCGGATTGTGCATCGAACGCTGCCCGGTCGACCATTTCCCCAACGAGTTCAACGAGCGCCTCGACACACGGACCGCCATATTTTCGCCCTTTCCCCAGGCCGTGCCCAAGACCCCGGTCATCGACAAGAAGGACCGGGCCCCCTGCACCCTGCGCTGTCCGGCCGGGGTCAACGTCCAGGGCTACGTCCAGTTGGTCAAGGTCGGCAAGTACGCCGAAGCCGTCCGGCTGATCATGGAAAAGATTCCCCTGCCCGGCGTGCTGGGCCGGGTCTGTCCCCATCCCTGCGAAGTCGTCTGCCGTCGCAGGGAAGTCGACCAGGCCGTGGCCATTCGCGAGTTGAAACGGGCGGCCGCGGACCGGATCGGGCCCGAGGACCTGCTTTTGCCGGAAATCGATGACAACGGCCGCAAGGTGGCCGTAATCGGTTCCGGCCCGGCCGGCCTGACCGCCGCCTACTATCTGCGCCTGTCCGGCCATGCGGTCACGATCTTCGAAGCCCAGCCGGTCCTGGGTGGCATGTTGAGGCTGGGCATCCCCGACTACCGGCTTCCGCCCCGGGTCCTGGACCGGGAGATCGACCACATCATCGGAACCGGCGTCGAGGCCAGGACCGGGACCGTCTTCGGACGGGACGTGACCCTCGAGTCCCTGGCCCGGGACGGTTTTCAGGCCGTCTTTCTGGGACCGGGCGCCCACAAGGGTATGAAGCTGAACGTTTCGGGGGAAACGACCGAAGGCGTTCGGGACGCCGTCGATTTTCTGCGGGACGTCAACCTGGGCCGCCCGGCCGGGCTCGGCAATCGGGTCGCGGTCGTCGGCGGCGGCAACGTGGCCCTGGACGCGGCCCGTTCGGCCCGCCGCCTGGGATCGCAAGTCACCGTGGTCTACCGCCGCACGGAAGCCGAACTGCCGGCCTACCCCGAGGAAGTCGCCGGCGCCGGGGAAGAGGGCATCGATTTCGTCTTCCTGGCCACGCCCATCGAGATCGTGGCGGAAAACGGCCGCGTGGCCGGACTGAAGTGCCTGCGCAACGAACTGGGCGATCCGGGCGCGGACGGGCGGCGCCGCCCGGTGCCCGTGGCGGACTCTGAATTCGTCATCCCCTGCGACGCGGTCGTTCCCGCCATAGGCCAGGCGGTTGACGCCCCCTGGGCCGCCGATATGGACGGGCTGGCCTTGAGCACCCGCCAGACCCTCATCGTCGATCCGGCCACCATGCAGACCGGCCTGCCGCACGTCTTTGCCGGCGGCGACGCCGTCAGCGGGCCGGCCACCGTGATCGAGGCCGTGGCCGCCGGGGCCCGGGCCGCCCGCAACATCGAGCGTCATCTCGAAGGGCAGCCCCTCGAACGACTCGAAATCGAACCCCGGGGGCCGGCGGAAACCCGGAACTGGCAGCCCATCCCGGACGCTTTGCCTGAGGCCTTCCGACCGGAAGAGCGCCGCCTGGAACCCTCGATTCGCGTAGGCTCCTTCGAGGAGGTCGAAACCGGCCTGACCGACGAGGAAGCCGGGGCCGAGGCCGAGCGTTGCCTGAACTGCGGGGGCTGCTGCGAGTGCATGGAATGCGTCCGGGCCTGCGAACCCGGGGCCGTGAACCATGACCAGCGGGCGGAGACCCTGACCCTGGACGTGGGCGCCGTGATCGTGTCCACGGGCTTCAAGGCCTTCGATCCAACGCCCCTCGAATCATACGGGTACGGTCTTTTCCCGGAAGTTTACACCAGCCTCGAATTCGAACGGCTCAACAACGCCACCGGCCCGACGGCCGGCCAGGTGGTCATGAAGGACGGGCGGCCGCCCCGGCGCGTGGCCATCATCCACTGCGTCGGCTCCCGCGACACGCGGTACCACGAATACTGTTCCCGCGTCTGCTGCATGTACTCCCTCAAGTTCGCCCACCTGGTCCGGGAAAAGACCGGGGCCGAAGTCTGGGAGTTCTACATCGACCTGCGCTCGCCGGGCAAACAGTACGAGGAGCTGTACAACCGGACCCGGGAGGAGGGCGTTCACTTCGTCAGGGGCCGCGTGGCCGAAGTGACCGACATACCCGACCGCCGGGAGGATGAGGGACGCCTGACCGTGGTCGCCGAAAACACGCTGACCCGGAGGCTGGTCCGCGTGCCCGTGGACATGGTTCTGCTGAGCGTGGGGCTCGAACCGGCCGACGGCTCGGAGGAGATCGCACGCATCGTCGGCGTTTCCCGGGACCGGGACGGCTGGATGAACGAACTGCACATCAAGCTGGCCCCCGTGGCCACGCCCAACGCCGGCGTGTATCTGGCCGGCTGCTGCCAAGGCCCCAAGGACATTCCGGACACCGTGGCCCAGGCCTCGGCCGCGGCGGGCGAAGCCGCGGCCCTGCTTTCCAAGGGCACGGTGACCACCAAGGCCGAGATTTCCTTCATCGATCCGGACGTCTGCGCCGGCTGCCGGACCTGTCTGGCGGTCTGCGCTTACGGCGCGGTCTCCTTTGACGAGGCCGAGGGCGTGGCCCGGGTCAACGAGGCCCTTTGCCAGGGCTGCGGGAGCTGCGCCGCGGCCTGCCCCAGCAGCGCCGCCCGCATCCGGCACTTCACCGACATCCAGGTCATGGAAGAACTGGAAGCCCTGCTGGCTTGACCAAGGGAGCGCATATGGAAGAGTTTGAACCGAAAATCGTCGCCTTTGTCTGCAACTGGTGCACTTACACCGCGGCCGACCTGGCCGGGACCTCCCGGCTGGCCTATCCGGCCCAGATTCGCATGCTGCGCATGATGTGCACCGGCATGATCGACCCGAAATATATTCTCAAGGCCTTTATCGAGGGCGCGGACGGGATCATGATCGGCGGCTGCCATCCGGGCGACTGCCACTACATCAACGGCAACCTCAAAGCCGCAAAACGGATCGACGGCGTCCGCCGGGTCCTCGAACAGTTCGGTTACGACCCGGAGCGGGTCCGTCTGCGCTGGATCGGGGCCAGCGAAGGCCCCGAGTTTCAGGCCAACATGCGGGAGTTTGTGGAAACCATCCAGGCCCTCGGCCCCAGCCCCGCGGCCGGCCGCATGATCCTGTAGCGTTCGCGAGGAACCCATGAGTCAATACGTCAGAATCGAAGCCCCCCGAGGCGCGGCCGCGGCCGTCAAAGAACTGCTCAAGTCCATCCTGGAAAAGGGCCGGGCCGAAGCCGTCCTGGTCCCGGCGGCCACGCCATACTCCCCGCTGCCCATGCCGACCCTGATCACCGATCCGGCCGGGATCGATGACTCCGCTCCCCTGGCCCCGGCCGCGCCCTTCAACGCGGCCAGGCTGGCCGCCAACCTGGCCCGCCGGCCAACCGGACACGGTCTGGTCATGCTCCTTCGGCCCTGTGAACTGCGGGCCCTGATCGAACTGGTCAAGCTCAACCAGTGCGCCTTGGACGACGCCCTGGTCATCGGCATGGACTGCCACGGCCGCATGGAAAACGACCGCTTCCTCGACCTGGCCGGCCGGGAGGCGGACCCGACGGCCGCCTTTCTCAAGGACGACCGGCTCCGGGAAGAAGTCACCGAGAGCTGCCGGGGCTGCGATCGGTTCACGCCCGATGGAGCCGACCTGACCGTCTGCCTCTTCGGCCTGGACACCGGCCGGGAGATCGGCCTTTCCGCCGGAACCGAAAACGGCGGCCGACTGCTGTCCGATCTGGGATACAAGACCGGGACCGAACCCCAGTCCCGAGGCGCGGCCGTCAAGGACCTGCTGGCCCGAAGGACCGAGCATCGCCGGGCCAGTCTGGATCGGGTCGCCGCCGAAATCAAGGACGTGGAAGGCTTTCAGAAGATAGTGGCCACCTGCCTGAACTGCTATAACTGCCGGGTGGCCTGTCCGGTCTGCTACTGCCGGGAATGCGTCTTCATCACCGACGTCTTTTCCCACGAGCCCGAGGTCTATCTCCGCAGGGCCCGTCGAAAAGGCCGGCTCAAGATTCCCACGGAAACGACCATGTACCACCTGACCCGGCTGGCCCACATGAGCCACGCCTGCGTGGGCTGCGGACAGTGTTCGAGCGCCTGTCCCCAGGGAATCCCGGTGGCGGACTTTTTTCGGGCCGTGGCCGATCAGACCCAGGCCCTGTTCGACTACATACCGGGTCTCGACCCGGCCCGGCCCATACCCTACCTGGCCTTCGAGCCTCCGGAAGGGGCGGAAGGGTGATCATGGCCGAAACTCATCCGGACGTGGTCGTGGTCGGGGCCGGGGTGGCCGGCCTGCACGCCGCCCTGAACCTGGCCGAAACCGGGTACAACGTCTGCCTGGTCGAAAAAAAGCCGACGGCCGGCGGGCTCCTGACCGGGCTCGATCACCAGTTCCCCAACAACCACTGCGGACTGTGCCGGCTGCTGCCCATGCTCGACCGGGAAGGTTCCGGCCAGTTCTGCCTGAAACGCGGCTTTTTCCATGAAAAAATCCGCCTGCTGACCTCGACCGAGGTCCGGGAGGTCGAAGGCCAGGCCGGCCGGTTCACCATTCGCCTCGAGTCCGCCTGGACCGGAGTGGACCCGGGACGCTGTCTGGCCTGCGGTCGTTGCGAAACCGTCTGCCCGGTCTCGCTTCCCGACCCGGAAAACGGGGGCCTCGGCCGGATCAAGGCCATCCATCTGCCCGGCCGGCATTACGCCCGGGGCGCCAGGGTCATCGACTGGGGGACCTGCACCCGCTGCGGGCTCTGCCTCGCCGAATGTCCCTCCGGGGCGATCAATCTGGACGGGAAGCCCCGCCTGACCGAACTCGAGGATGTGGGAGCCGTTCTGTTGGCGCCCGGAGCCGAGCTGTACGATCCGTCAGGCGTGGACCTGTACGGCATGGACCGCTGGCCCAACGTGGTCACGTCCCTGGTTTACGAGCGGATGCTCTCCGAGTCCCCCGGCCATCAAGCCCGCCTGCCCAGGCCGTCGGACCGGAAACCGGTAAAAAAGGTCGCCTGGCTCCAGTGCGTCGGCTCCCGAAACCTCATGATCGGCGCCGATTACTGCTCCCGGGCCTGCTGTATGTTCGCGGTCAAGGAGGCGCTCCTGACCCGGGAAAGCCATCCCGAAATCGATACGGCCATTTTTTACATGGACATGCGGACCTATGGCCGGGATTTTCAACGGTACCGGGACCGGGCCGAGCACGAGGCCGGGGTGCGCTTTGTTCGCGCCCGCGTCCACAGCATCGACCCGGGCGACGACCCGAACGAACTGGTCCTCAAATACGCCGGCCCGGACGGCCAAGCCGTCCAGGAGACCTTCGACCTGGTCGTGCTCTCCACCGGCCAGGACCCTCTGGCCCGAATGCCGGAATGGGCCGACCAGGAGGGCGTGTTCACCGCCCATGTTCCGCCCGGCCTGACCGACATCCAGGAGGCGGTCATCGGAGCCGGGGCGGCTTCGGCCCGCCTCCAGGCCTGGTTGAAGACCCAGGGCCGACAGGCTGGAGGGCATGCTTCGGAAGGCCCACTTATCGCGTCGAACCCGGTCTTTCTGCAACGCCCGCGCCCGCAGGTCGTATTGACTCCGATCCTCCTGAACGACACGACTTCAGAACCAGGCGGGGCCGACGTCTTTTGGGCCCGCCTGGAAAGCGAACGGGATAACCTGCCCGGACGGGCCGTCTTCACCCGCCTGGACCAGACCTCCGGTGCGGACCGGATCGATCGCGTTGCCAAAGCCCTCGATCCGGCGGCCAACCGCCTGATACTGGTTTCATTCGGGCCGGTCTGGACCCGAACCGACACCCTGGACCTGGCCGATCGGACCGGCTTCCCCGCCGCTTTGATCGAACGGGTTGAACTCGACCCCGGGATGGTCGCCGGTGTGGAACCGGATCGGGCCGTGACCCGGGCCGTTGACGAGGCCCTTTGGCAGGTGCGAACCGCGGCTGCCCGCCTCATGGCCCGCCGATGGCGAAAACCGGCCAGACCCGAGGTCAACCGGGCCGCCCTGATCGTGGGCGGCGGGCCGGCCGGCTTGAGCGCGGCCCTGGCCCTGGCCGACCTGGATGTGAAAGTGACCCTGGTCGACAAGGCCGAAAGCCTCGGCGGCCACGCGGAACGCATCCTGGACCCCCAGACCCGCGAGGCCGTGGGCGATCTGGCCGCCCGGGTCGCCAGCCATCCCCGGGTCGATGTCCAAACCCGGACCGAGGTGGTCCGCCACCTGGGCCGCCCCGGCGCTTTTGTCACCCAGGTCCGGGACGAACAAGGCCGGGAGACAAAAATTCCCTCCGGCGCAGTGATCCTGGCCGTGGGAGGCCGATCCGCCGAGACCGGGGCCTACGCCATGGGACGGCATCCCCGAATCGCCCCGGTCTTCGACCTGGAACGGACCATGGCCGGCCAACCCGTGGGCGAACTGGTCCTGATCCATTGCGCCGGCTCCCGGGAAGAGCCGCGAAACTACTGCGGCCGGGTCTGCTGCCTGGCCTCTCTCCGAGCCGCCCTCCGGATAAGGGAGGCCAACCCCGAGGCCCGGATTACCGTGTTCTACCGCGACATGATGACCTACGGGCCGTCGGAAAAGACCTTCATGGAAGCCAGGAAACAGGGAATTCTATTCATTCCCTTCGACCTGGACCAGCGGCCCGAAGTGACGATCGAAGACGAGCGGGTCCGGGTCCGGGGCTACGATCCGGTCTTGCGGGAAGATGTGACGTTCGAGCCGGACTGGGTCGGCCTGGCCACCGGACTCGAACCCAACCCGGCCGGCGACCTGGCCCGGATTTTCGGCCTGAACCTCACCCGGGACGGATTCATCCGGGAAGCGGACTCCAAGTGGCGGCCCCTGGAAGCCGGAAGGGAAGGCCTGTTCGTCTGCGGCCTGTGCCGGGGACCGCTCCGGGCCGACGAGGCCATGAGGGAAGGGGAGGCCGCCGCCCAGAAGGCCTTCCGCATCCTCTGCCGGAGCCAGACCACGCCCGCGCGGGCCACGGCCCGGGTCCGGCCGGCCCTGTGCTCCCTCTGCCGGACCTGCATCCCGGTCTGTCCCTATCAGGCCCGCTTCGTGGACCCGGTCTCGGGACAAATCGAAGTGGACCCCCTGTCCTGCCAGGGATGCGGGGCCTGCGTCGCGGCCTGCCCCAACGGGGCCACGACCCTGGACGACCACGAGGAAGACGGATATATGAACGCCATTGAAATGGCCTTTTAAAACGATCGAGGCGAAGACATGCAGGAACCCGAAGAAAAACCCGCTTCCATCAAAGACGCCGCCCCCTTGCGCCCCATCGGCCTGGCCCCGGACCTCTGCCTGGCCTGCGGGACCTGCTCATCGGGCTGCCCCATGACCGGCGTGGACGGGTTCGACCCGCGCAAGATCGTGCGCCTGGCCCTCCTGGGACGCGACCGGGAACTGATCGAATCCAAACTGCCCTGGATATGCACCATGTGCGGCCGCTGCCAGTACGCCTGTCCCATGGGCGTCAACATCGTCGGCCTGATCCGCACCATCCGGGGCCGGGTCGATCGCGACGACGTGCCCGGGCAGATACACAAGGGCGTCGAACTCAATATCAAAACCGGCAACAACCTGGGGCTGCCCACCGAAGACTTTGAATACATCATCGAAAGCGTGGCCGAGGAACTGGCCGAAGAGCCCGGTTTCGAGGACTTTGCCGTCCGGTTCGACAAACAGGGCGCCAGCCTGCTGACCACCCTGCACAACAAGCTGGTCAACACCCACAACGAAGACCTCATACCTTTCTGGAAGATTTTTCACGTGGCCAAAGAGGATTTCACTATCCCTCGGGAAAACTGGGAAGGCGTCAACTGGGCCCTGTTTTCCGGCGACGACGAAAACAAGAGGCTGGCCGTGGGGCGGATCGTCGAACATATGGAGCGGCTGCAGATCGCCAGGCTGCTCTACCCGGAGTGAGGCCACGCCTACCTGGCGACCCGGTCCGGGCTCGCGAAATGGTTCCCCGATTTTTTCGATCGGTTCGAGGCCGTGACGACCTTCGAAATCCTGATCGAGTACATTCGCTCCGGCCGAATCCGGCTGGACAAGACCCGAAACGACCGCCGGGCCACGTACCACGACCCGTGCAACTACGGGCGCAAGGCCCTGGAAATGTTCGGACACGGCTTTTACGAGGAAGGTCGCTGGATCATGGACCAGTGCTGCGCCGACTGGGTGGACCTGGTTCCCAACCGGGGCAATCAATACTGTTGCGGTGGAGGGGGCGGCACCCTGCTGACCCCGTACACCGAAGAACGCCTGCTCTACGGAGACAGAAAACTCGAACAGATCCGGAGGACCGGGGCCGAGATCGTCGTCGTACCCTGCCACTCCTGCCACGGCCAACTCAGCGCCATGATCCGGGAGCGGGGAGACGACCTCGAAGTAAAATACCTCTGGGACATGGTCGCCGACGCCCTGATCGTGGAGGCCTGAAGACCCGGAAACCAGGCGAGGAACAAGGGACGCCTGCTTGTACATAATGGTCTTCGCGGGACTGTGGCGTTGCCCGCGGCTCCTCCCAAGAAACAACTTCTCCGGTTTGGACGCTTTCTGATATCGTGTCGCTTTTCTATCATTGCCTGGCCGAGGCTGATAAATCCGCCCGCGCCAAGGCTTCGGCGGACAAGTCCGGTCCACCCAAAACCTGCCCCAAGAGCGGAAGCCGTTACCCAATCCCATAACCTTCCGGCCATCCCAAAGGCGGCCCTCGCAACCGCCTCCCGGGTTGACTTTCCCCCTCCTGTTAAGGATGATGTAGATATCGGATACGCATGAACCATCGACCGCGGTTTCGGTCGCGGAAGGGAGGCGCACATGTCCCCAAGGATCGTCATTTACGGCAAGGCGGGCTGACCCTACACGGACAAGGCCAGGTCGGCTTACGGGGACGAAGCCCGGTACGTGGACGTCAGGAAGGCCCCGGACCGGCTCGGGGAAATGCTTCGCCATTCGGGCGGGGCCCGGCGCGTCCCGGTCATCGTCGTGGACGGGAAGGGACGGGTCGGGTACGGCGGGTCTTGAGGCGTGTGAAACTCCGCCGTGAGCGGGGAAGACAGGCGCGCAAGCAGGTTCGCGTTTCCGGTTTCCGGAAAAGGGGACGTTGCGTTCTCGGGCCAGGCCTTATACTATAAACGGAAAACAGTTCGACGAAAAGGCCAATGGACCTGAAACGAATACAGCCCCATCGCATCAACAACATACTCCATTCCGGAATCATGCTGGCCGGCATGACCCTGTCGTCAGGCTTTCTCGGCTGGATGATCGCCGGTTTCAAAGAAATCGTCCGGGCCGCCATGATCGGCGTCGTCGTGCTTCTGCTCACTCCGGGAATCTCGCCGAAGGCCACCCTCAGGCTTTACGGGGCCCGTCCCCCGGGGTCGGTGAAGGTCGCCGCGCTCTTGCGGTCATGGCTCCAAGGAGGCGGGCTTTGACATACGGGTATCAGGGCAGGATTTTGCGGGCCGACCTGAGCCTTGGCCGGATCACGATCGAGGAGCCGGACGAGGACTTTTACCGCGCCTATGTGGGCGGGCGAGGTCTGGTCTCCTTTTATCTTTTCAAGGAGGTCCCGCGGGGCGCGGACCCGCTGGGGCCGGACAACCGGCTCATTTTCGCCGGGGGCCCTCTGAGCGGTATTTCCGCTCCCGGTGTGGCCCGGACCAGCGTGGGCGCGAAATCCCCGCTGACCGGGGGATACGGCGACGCCGAAGCCGGCGGCCACTGGGGGCCGAAGCTGGCCCGGGCCGGGTACGACGCGATCGTGATCGCCGGCAGGGCGGAGCAGCCGGTCTATCTCCGGGTCACCGACGAAGCGGTCGAGATTCGGTCGGCCGAGGACTTGTGGGGTCTGGAAATCCATGAGACCCAGGAAGCCATCCGGGCGGAGATCGGCGATCCGGAGCTGACCGCGGCCATGATCGGCCCGGCCAGCGAACGCCGGGTTCGCTTCGCCTGTATCGGGCTGGGGCTGCACAACTACGCGGGCCGGTCCGGGCTGGGCGCGGTCATGGGCGCGAAAAACCTCAAGGCCGTGGCCGTCAACGGCCGCCTGAAGCCGGATGTGGCCGATCCGGAGGAAATCAAGGCCCTGGCTGCCTGGATGGCCAGGAACTGCCGCTCACTGGCGCCCCTTCATTCGGAATGGGGAACGGCCGGGTTCGTCAAGCTGCTCGATGCGGCCGGCGGTCTGCCAACCCGGAACTTCATGGCCGGGAGTTTCGATGGGGCCGAAGCCATATCCGGACAGAACATGGCCCGGACCATCGTCCGGGACCGCTGGGGCTGTTACGCCTGCCCGATCCGCTGCAAACAGGTTGTCGAGGTCGAGGACGAAGGCCTGTCCGTCGGCCGCCTCTACGGCGGACCGGAGTACGAGACCATCGGCAGTTTCGGGTCCAACCTGGGCATCGACGACATCCGGGTCGTGGCCAAGGCCAACGAAATCTGCGACCGGAACACCCTGGACACCATCTCCACGGGCATGATGATCGCCGGGGCCATGGAATGCGCGGAAAAGGGGCTGCTGCCGCCGGAGCTGACCGTCGGCCTCGACCTGCGCTTCGGCTCGGCCCGGGGCGCTCTCGACCTGCTCGACCGGATCGTCCACCGCACCGGCCTGGGCGACGTTCTGGCCGAAGGTCCCAAAGGCGTCGCCGAGCAGCTCGGCCCGGAAGCGGCCGCCTGTTTCCTGCACGTCAAGGGCCAGCCCTTGCCGCTTCACGAACCGAGATGGAAGGCCGGCATGGGCGTCGGGTTCACCCTGTCCCCGACCGGCGCCGACCACATGCACAACATCCACGACTCGGTTTACGCCAGCCGGGACCTGCCCACCTTTGCCCCGGCCCGGAGCATGGGCATCCTCGAACCGCTCGAATCCACGGCCCTCGGACCGGCCAAGGCCCGGCTCTGGGTTTACATGACCCTGGCCCGCTCCCTGAACAACAGCCTCCTGACCTGCTTTTTCACCCTGTACAGCCTGAACCAGATGGCCGGCCTGGTCCGGGCCGCCACCGGCTGGAACACGTCGAGCTGGGAGCTGGTCAAGGCTTCGGAACGGGCCCTGAACCTGGCCCGCTGCTTCAACGCCCGGGAGGGTTTCACCTCCGCAGATGACCTGCTTCCGGAGCGGTTTTTCGAACCGGCCCGGGGCGGGGCCCTGGATGGCCGGACCCTCGACCGGACGGACTGGCTGGCCACCCGGGACCTGGCCTACGACATGCTCGGCTGGGACCGGCACACGGCCGCTCCCCTGCCTTGGAAACTTTACGAACTCGGTCTCGACTGGGTGGCCGATGAACTCGAACGGGGAAACCCGCAAGACCGGGACGGCGGCGCTTGATCCGGGTCAGCCTGATACTGGTCGATTTTTTGGCGCGTCTGGCCTCGGCCCCGGAATTCCACCTGTCCATCGAACCCGGGGCCACGATGGCCGAGGCCGTCGCGATGCTCGGGGAGCGCGCCGGACCGGACCTGTGCCGGGCCGTCTTCGATGCCTCCGGCCGGCCCCAGCCCTATTTCGTGATTTCACTGGATGGAACCCGGATTCCCGGGAATCGCCTCGGCGAAACACCGGTCCATGACCAGGCCGTAATTCGGATCATACCGCTGGCCGACGGCGGTTAATCCAGTAAGGATGGGAGAGTTTCATGTCGCTTTTCATCGTTGATCGGGAAACCTGCAAGCGGGACGGCATCTGCGTGGCCGAATGTCCCGTTCGGATCATCGCCCTGGACGGGGACGGATTTCCCGTACCTCAGGACGGGGCCGACGAACGCTGCATCAACTGCGGGCACTGCGTGGCCGTCTGCCCCACGGCCTCCCTGACCCTGAAGACCATGGCCCCGGATGACTGCCAGCCCGTCCGGCGCGACCTGCGGCCTTCCATGGAACAGGTCCGGGAATGGGTGCTTTCCAGGCGCTCCATCCGCGAGTACAAACCGCGTCCGGTCGAAAAAGACCTTCTGGCCGAGTTGATCGACGTGGCCCGGTACGCGCCCACGGGCAGCAATCTCCAGCCGGTCCGCTGGCTGGTGGTCGAAAGGCCCGACCGGGTCCACCGCCTGGCCGGCCTGGTCGTGGACTGGATGCGGGACATGGTCGCCGGCAACAAGGCGCCCCGGGACCTTCTGGACCGCATGGCGCGCATCATCGAGACCTTCGACTCGGGCTACGATTACATCTGCCGGGGCGCGCCGCACATGGTCCTGGCCCACGGTCCGGCCGACCTGCCCGCGACCCTGCCCGCCTGCATCATCGCCCTGACCACCCTGGAACTGCTGGCCCCGGCTTATGGGCTGGGAGCCTGCTGGGCCGGGTACTTCAATTCGGCGGCCCAGAGTCATGCGCCTCTGATCGAGGCCCTTGGGATGCCCGATGGCCATCAGACATGCGGCGCCCTGATGATCGGGTATCCCAAGTACGCCTATCACCGGATACCCCTGCGCAACCAGGCCGTCATCGACTGGCGCTGATCCGGCCCTCAAAAAAAAAGAAGGCGTCGCGGGCCAAAGCCCGCGACGCCCGATCAGGCGGCCCGGGGCCGCCTAATGCCACTGCAAGGTATTCCCCGCATTTTCGGAGGCCTGGTTCGAAGCCTCCTCGACCGGCGGCTTATCGGCGCAGTTCGGTTTCTCGTCCTCGATGGGAAACAAGGCCACCGCCAGGGCCTCCTCGATGCGTTCCACCGGCATGAAGGTCATCGAGTTCCGGACCTCCTCGGGCAGGTCCTCCAGGTCCCGTTCGTTGTGCTTGGGCAGAACCACCGTGGTCAGGCCGGCGCGATGGGCGGCCAGGACCTTCATCTTGACCCCGCCCACCGGCAGGACCCGGCCTCGCAGGGTGACTTCACCGGTCATGCCCACGTCGCTGCGCACCGGCCGCCCGCTGAACAGGCTCGCCATGGCCATGATCATGGCCACGCCCGCCGACGGGCCGTCCTTGGGAATCGCCCCGGCCGGGACGTGAACGTGCGTGTCCTCCCGCTTGAAGACGTCCGGAGAAAACCCCAGCTCCGCCGCCTTGGAACGGACGAAGCTGTGGGCGATCTGCGCGCTTTCCCGCATGACCTCACCCAACTGGCCGGTCAGGCGAAGTTCCCCCCGGCCCTTCATCCGCGTGGCCTCGACGAACAGGATGTCCCCGCCAAAGGCGGTTACGGCCAGACCCGTGGCAATGCCCGGTATCTCGATGACCTCCTTGGAATCGCTCTCGAACTTTTCCTTTTTTAAAAACTCGCGGACCATGTCCGCCGTGACCTCGGCCCGCTCCAGTTCCCCGGCCGCGATCTTGACCGCCACCTTGCGGCAGACCGCGCCGACCTGGCGTTCGAGGTTGCGGACCCCGGCCTCCCGGGTGTAGTCCTGAACGATCTTGCGCAAGGCCTCTTCCGTGAAAACGATCTCATCCCGCCGCAGTCCGTTGGCCTTGAGCTGGCGAGGCACCAGGTGGCCTTCGGCGATGTGGATTTTTTCAAACTCCGTGTACCCGTCCAACTGGATGATCTCCATCCGGTCGCGCAGGGGAGACGGGATCGTCTCCAACTGATTGGCCGTGGTGATGAAGATCACGTCGCTCAGGTCGAAGTCCACGTCCAAATAGTGGTCCCGGAAGGCATTGTTCTGGGCCGGGTCCAGCACTTCCAGCAGGGC
>JAHJTB010000047.1 GCA_018830135.1 Pseudomonadota bacterium
GACGGCGAGCCTCAGCCCCGCCTCGTACAATCCGGGGGCCAGGGCCTGGTCGTAGGCCGGAGGCCGGCTCAGGCAGCGGGCGCAACGGTGGGTCGAAGGGACGAACATATCGAAGGGGCGCCCGCAATGGACGCAACGGGACTCGGGCATGGCCGGCATGTCGGCCCGGCAGACCTCACAGAACCCCGGCGGGTCGTCGGGCTGGAAAAAGGCGCCGCAAAGCAGGCAGCGCCGGGGGCATAAAAGGTCCAACAGCCCCCGGCCCAGCCTTTTCAAAAGACCCGGCGGCGGCCCCGATTCTCCCCCCGGCTCCATCCGTTCCGCGTCCATGGCCCCTCCGGTTTCCGGCGGGAGCCCCGGCTATCAATCACCCGAATCGGGCTCCTCCTGCTGGTGGATATCGAAATAGTCCGACGGCGGCCGGCGGCCGACGTGGACCCGATGGTATTCGACGAACTCCTCCCAGGTCGCCTCGGGCACCAGGCCGGGACAGGCCGCCTTGGCCTCCTCGTAGACGTCGCGGTCGTTGAGCGGCCCGTGAAAAAAGGGCCAGTCCCGGCACATCCGGGGCTTGTCCTCGTGAATCCGGCAGGTGCCTCGCCGGCGTTCCAGCATGAGGCAGTAGCCCTCCGGGTCCGTCTTCAGGGACAACAGTCCGTATTGGGGCTCGGTGTACTCGTCGATAAAGGCTTCCACCGTCAGTCCCAGCAGTCGGGCCGGGCCGGCGGCGTCCCGGGGATGGATGTAGATGCCGCCTTTTCCATGACAGCACTCCCCGCAACAACGGCATTCGAATACGGTCCGGATCGTCATGTCACTGCAGGATGGCGCAACGGCGCCCGTTGTAGCGATCCGTGTCGTAGTACCGATCCACGTCCACGGTGTATAGCCGTTCGAGGGCCGCTTCCAGGGGCACGGAGTCGATCTCCCCGCGGACCAGGGCCGTCATGCGGCCGAAGGCCCCTTTCAGGATAAGGTCCACCGCGGCAATGCCGAAACGGCGGCCCATAAGGCGGTCGTGGGCCGATGGCTGTCCCCCGCGCTGGAGATGGCTCAGGACCACGTATCGCGTCTCCCAGCCGCCTCGTTTCTCGATCTCCCGGGACAGCGTCTGGGCGATGCCGCCCAGGACCTTGTGGCCGAACTCGTCGGATTTATCGCTCAGGTAGACCTCGGCCCCGCCCCGGACCTTGGCCCCTTCCGAAACCACGACGATCTCGTAACGCACGCCCGCCGACCGCCTCCGGTCCAGCAGTTCGACCACCCGGTCAATCTCGAAGTCCCACTCGGGGATCAGGATGATATACGCCCCGGCCGCCTCGCCGCCCTCGAGGGCCAGCCAGCCGGCGTGACGCCCCATGGTCTCGACCACAAAGGTCCGACTGTGGGAGCCGGCCGTGGTCCGCAGCCGGTCGACTTCCTCGGCGATGACGTTCAGGGCCGTGTCGTAGCCCAGGGTGTAGTCCGTGGCGCTCAGGTCCCGGTCGATGGTCTTGGGAATGCCGACGACCCGGACGCCGAGCCGGTCGAGCCGATGGGCCACGCTGAGGGTGTCCTCGCCGCCGATGGCCACAAGGACGTCCAGCCCCAGGGCCCCGATATGCTCGAGGACCTGCCGGCTTCGATCCTCCTTGGCGCTGAAGGGATTGACCCGGGAGGTCCCCAGGTTCGTCCCGCCGTACCGGTCCCAGGTCCGGACCAGGAGTTCGTTCAGAGGCAGGGTCCAGCGAGCCACGCTCTCCGGATCGTCCGGCTCCACTTCGACCAGGCCCCGCCAGCCGTCCCGGATGCCCACCACCTCCATCCGGGTCTGACGCCGGACGTCCAGAAACGGGTCCAGGGCCGTTTTGGTCACCCACTTGATGGCGCTGTTCAAGCCGGCGCAGTCGCCTCCGCCGGTCAGGACGCCTACACGCAGAGTCATGATATTCCTTTCTCGATTCCCGCCGGCGGCTAACGGTTGACCAGGGGCGGTTGACCGGTCGATTCAAGCACGCTCCGCCAGAGCACGCCGTCGATATCGACCTTCTTCCGGCTGGCCACGCAAGTCGGGATGGGCAGGTGAACATACACATTGTTCCATTGGCCGATCAGCATGTCGGTCTTGCCGGCCAGACCGGCGTGAACCGCTTTTTGTCCCAGAAAGCCGCAGTAGATGCGGTCGCTGGCCGAGGCCGGCTGGCTGCGAATAAAGTAGCTGGGGTCCATGTATTTGAGATTGATCTCGCGCCCCTTGTCCTTGAAGTGGGCCCGGATGCGGTCGCAAAGATAGACCCCGATGTCTCCCAGACGCACATTGCCCGACGGGTCGGTTCCCTTGCCGCCGCCTCCGACGTATTTCTGGCCGGCGCCTTCGGCCACCACGATGACCGCATGATGCCGGCCGGCCAGACGTCCCTCCAGATGGGCCAGCAGGCCGGCCGGACCGTCCAGGTCGAAATCGGATTCCGGGATGAGGACGTAATTGGCCTCACCCTGGGCCAGGGACGCGCTGGCGGCGATGAAACCCGACTCCCGGCCCATGAGCTTGACCACGCCGATGCCGTTGGGAGCGCCCAGCGCTTCCACGTGGGCGCTCCGGATGACCAGGGCCGCCGTGGCCACGGCCGTGTCGAACCCAAAGGACCGGGCGACCATGTTGATGTCGTTGTCAATCGTCTTGGGTACGCCGACCACCGAAATCTTGAGGCCCCGCCGCTTGATCTCCTCGGCCACCAGATGGGCCCCGCGCAACGTCCCGTCCCCGCCAATGGTGAACAGGATGGAGATGTTGAGCCGTTCCAGCGAATCGACGATCTCCTCGACCGAGTACAGGCCCCGGGAGGAGGACAGGATCGAACCGCCGAACTCGTGAATGTCCGTGACCTCTTCCGGTGTCAGATTCACGAGATCGTGGCCGAACTCGGGGATCAGGCCCTGGTACCCGTGCCGAACGCCGAAAATGTTCCGCACCCCGTATAGGAAATGCAGGGTCAGCACGACCGAGCGAATGACGTCGTTAAGCCCCGGACAGAGCCCGCCGGCCGTCAGAATGGCGGCCTTGACCTTGCCCGGATCGAAATAGACCCGCCGCCGCGGGCCGGCCAGTTCGAACGTGCGAGGCGGCTCCTTGCCGGCCCGGGTCCGGTTGTAGCTCTCCAGATCGATATCTACCAGGACACGGCAGGACTCCTCCACAAAAACCCCTGCGCAGTCCGGTTCCGCGGCGGCGTCCACGCGTTTGAGAAACAAGGGCGATTCGACCTTGGCCGGCCCCAGGGTCTGAATGGTCGACCACTCGTCGGGATGCTTCTTCGAACTCGGCATGACACGCCCCCCTTCCCGGGTCACTTCCCGGATGGTATCTGGGCCAGATTGTACGACGATATCTGATTTCCTTCAAGCGTCCGATTGGTACTGGTACGGCGGCCGTGAGTTGGGGGACACCGATCGATTGATGAAGCGGTCGGCCCCGGAAGGCAACATATCGTTTTCAAAGTTACGCTTCTCCGCTCGTTCCCAGGCTCCTGCTTGGGAACGGTATTTGGCCTTGAAGCCCTGCTTCAACACCTTATCTCATAAAGAGCGGCCACAGCCCGGACTTCTCACCAGCTTCCTGCCGCGGCCGGGAAATCCTTGCCAAAACGCTCGTTTCGCTAATGATTTCCCGACTTCGCTACGGAACCCGGTGAGAAGTCCGGGATAGAGAAAAGCAACGCCACGAGGCTAAAAAAAACGGGAAGTTTTTGCAGGTTTCGGCGTAGGGCAAACATGATGGTATCGTAAAAAGTCCGAAAATCGCGTTTTTGCATGCGTAACCACCTGAATTTATTAGGGCCGATTTCGATAAATCGACTTTTTACGAGACCATCAAACATCTTTCCCGTGAAATTACATGATCACATCCCACAAGATGCCTCTCAGGTCCACCAGATTGCCTGGTCGCTTCGCTCCTCGCAACGACGGGTGGGAGTATGGAACGGGGAGAAGGAAAACCGAAGATCGTAACGATCAGGCTATCCCGATTTTTGATGCGCTTTCCCCATTACTATATCCAAAAAGCACCGTCGTTGCGAGGAGCGAAGCGACCAGGCAATCTGGTGGACCTCGGACTTCTCCCAGTCGGCTATGCTTCTACTCCCATAACCTTTTTCCCCGCCCCAAGGGCGGGGCATTCTCGATGACGGCGTTTTGGGCGTCGACCGGGCGAAGCGTCCTGCCTCCGTCATGCACTGGCGCGGACGGATGTCTCGCGTCCGGTATCCTCCGAGCCGTCAACAAGGAAATTGACTTGCGCGCCCCGATCTGGGAACATGGGCCAATCGTCATATCGAATCAGGCCCATTCAAACATCCTGAGGAGGAAAGGCATGTCCGAGGACCATGTGCTTTACACCAAAGAGAACGGCATCGGGATCGTCACCCTGAACCGTCCGGAAAAACTCAACGCCATGACCCACGCCATGCTGCACCGGATTCACCTGCTGATCGAGGAGATCAAGCAGGACGACGAGGTCCGGGCGGTGATCCTGACGGCCAACGGCCGGGCCTTTTCCGCCGGCACCGACATTTCCGACGACGCCAAGCCCCCGCCGGAAGCGGACGTTTTCGCGGCCAGGATGAAGACGTCGACGGCGTCCCGCGCCACGACCTGGTTTTTCAACGACATTCCCAAGCCGGTCATCGCCGCGATCAATGGCGTGGCCGTGGGCGTGGGTTCCGAGCTGATTCTGCACTGCGACATCCGAATTGCCGCCGAAAGCGCCCGGTTCGGCCAGGTCTTCGTCCTGCGCGGCATCGTTCCGGACACGGCGGCCGGGACCTATCTCCTGCCCCGTCTGGTGGGCATGTCCAAGGCCTGCGAACTGATCTTTTCCGGTGAAATCATCGACGCCCGGGAAATGCTTCGCATCGGCCTGGTCAGTCAGGTCGTGCCGGACGATGAACTCATGAACGCGGCCCGGGCCATGGCCGCCAAGGTCTCGGTCGGGGCGCCCCTGGCCGTGCGCATGTGCAAGCAGCTTCTCTACATGGGCCTGGAGCGAACCATGGAGTCCCATCAGGTCACGTCGCGGTCCTATCTGGAAACCTGTTTCAAGACCGAGGACTTCAAGGAGGGCATCGAGTCCTTCTTTGAAAAAAGGCCGCCCCGCTGGCAAGGCCGTTAGGGGTTATTGCCGGCGACGGCCCCGGCGGCCGGTTCCCAAACCGGCGCGGCCGTGATACCATATCCATGGAACTCCCTAAGGAAAGGACCCGGGCCATGATCTACGGCGCGACCAACGCCCCCATGCTGCCGGTGACGGAGGAAATCCGCGCCCTGTCTGGAATCGGTCTCGACTATCTCGAACTCTGCCTGGACCCGCCCGAGTGCACGCCGGACCGAATCCGGGCCGTCCTGCCCGAAATTCGGGCCCTGGCCGACGGCGAAGGGCTTTCTCCCCGGGTGGTACATCTGCCCACCTTCGTCTGGATGGCCGACGTCTACCCCAGCATCCGGGAGGCGTCGGTCAACGAGACCCGCCTGGCCCTGGAAATCTGCGCGGAGCTGGGCATTGGCAAAGCGGTCATTCATCCCGGCTACCTGACCGGCCTGGTGCGTTTCGCCCCGGCCATCGGCAGGCGCTTCTCCCTGGAAACCATGTCCCGGGTCCTGGAAGAGGCCCGGGACCTGGGGATCGTCCTGTGCGCGGAAAACATGTTTCCCCGGTCCGGGCATATGTACCGGCCCGAGGAACTGGCCGGGCTGCTCGGGGAAATCCCGGACCTGATGATGACCCTCGATCTGGGTCACGCCAACATCGGCGGTCCCCCGGACCGGGGTCTTCGGTTCGTCGAGGCCTGCGGGCCGCGCATCCGGCACCTGCACGTCTGCGACAACAGCGGACGGGAGGACGAACACCTGCCCGTGGGCGTGGGTCGGGCCGATCTGGCCGGCCCGCTGGGGGCCTTGAAGGTCGCCGGTTACGACGAGACCATGACCCTCGAGGTGTTCGCTCCGGACCGGGACTACCTGGGTTTGAGCCTGACCAAGATCAAGTCCATCTGGGACCGGGTCTGAGGCCATGGGCCGGCAGAATCCCAAGCTTCAACGCCAGTCCCTGAGCCGGTTTCTGACCTACGTTCTGGGCGTCCGGCCGGACGAGTTCGGCCTGCTGGCCGACGAGGAGGGCTTTATCCCGCTCAAGGAGCTTTTGTGGGCCCTGGGCGAGGTGGAAGGCTGGTCGTACGTCAGGCAGAGCCAGATCGATGACCTGCTGCGGGCCCCGGACCGGACCCGGTTCGAGATACGGGACCGATCGATTCGCGTGGCCCCCGAACAGACTGAACTGCCCCTCGGCCCGTACGAAGCGGTCCGGCCGCCCGACCTGCTCTTTCACGCCGCCCGGCGGAAGGCCTATCCGGTCATTCTGGAGGAGGGGCTTCGGCCCGGCGCCCGTCCCTTTGTCCTGTTGTTTCCGGACCGGGACATGGCGCTCCGGGTCGGCCGGCGTCGAGACCCGAACCCGGTGTTCCTGACCGTCCGGGCCAAGTCGGCCTCGGACCAGGGCGTGGTCTTTTTCCGATTTCTGGAAACGATCTATCTGGTCGAATCCCTGGCGCCGTCCCTTTTCACGGGACCGCCGCTGCCCAAGGAAAAAGAGCCGCCGGAAAAGAAGGCCCGCCCCGAAACGCCGCCCCAGCCTCCGACACCCGGCAGCTTCATCCTTCAGCCCGACCGGCGCGTGGAGCCCGACGGGCGATCTTCGAAAAAACGGAAAAAAGGGGACGTGCCGGACTGGAAGCGGGCCTCCCGGAAGATGCGGCGGGAAAAAGGGGGATGACGGCCCGGCCGTCTCAGCCCCCGGACCCGGTTTCCGGTTCGATCAGTCGGAACGAGACGGGTCCGCGGGCACAGGGTCTGTTCGCCAGAACGGCCCGATCGCCCGGGGCATAGCGGATCAAGGGCCTTTCGGGATCGAGGATGGTGACAATCACCTCGCCCGGGCGGCCCGGCTCCGCCGGCCGACCCGATTCGGGGTCCAGCACTTCGATCAGCACGTCGACGGTTGGATGAAAACCGGCACAACGGTCGCATTCGTAGCCCAGGCAACCGGCCTCGGCCGAGGCGTAGGCCCGGAGCCCCGTTTTTCCGGGCGCCGGCGCGGGCGGTCCCCCCTCCCCTTCGGTGCGGCCGGCTTCAAGCACGAGGACAACCCGGGCCGGAATCAGTTCATCGACATCCAGCCCATCGCGGCCGGCTTGCGCCTCGAGGGCGGCCAGGTCGGTCGGTCGGCCCACATAGGCCTTGCAGGACAGGTCCCGCAGCAGGGTGATTTGAAACGCCGCGTCGTTGGCCAGGGAGGGGACGGGACGGCAGCCCAGCCGCCCCAGGGCCAGATCGATCGTTTCCGCGGTTCGGCCGGATCGGGTCGGGAGCGCGGTCAGGACCACGTCGCCGGATCGCAGGCCCATGGCCTTCAAGGCTTCGCCCCATCCGTCGACCGGGGGTCCCGGCCAATGGGCCGGATCGATTCGTCGGACCGGGTCAAGGCCGAACAAATCGTCGGGGGTTTTCAAATCGTCGGGACTGAGTCCGGCCCGTTCGAAACGGGCCCGATGTTCGGGACAGCGGGCCGCGGCCGCACGGGCCGCCGCCGACAATCGGGCCCGGTCTCCCTCCCTGCTCCCGCGGCCCGTCTCACCAGCCCAGGTATTCCGACTTTCTTTCAATGTTCAGGTCCGTGATCAGGACGATCTGCCCGTCCTTGATCCCGTATAGCCCGCAGGCGGTCGTGCCCCGGTGGTCCTGGGGCGTATAGGTCAGCGGCGGGGTCAGGCCGCCGGAGTCGAAATTGACCAGGGTTTCCAACGCGGCTTTCAGGGTCGGCCCACTAGGCCGCTTGGCCCGCTTCAGGCCCTCCCACAAAACCATCATGGAAGCCCAGGCCTTGTTGAACTGCAGGGAATAGGTCCGTTCTCCGATCGTTTCCCGGATGGCCTTGGTCCCTGGCGCATCGAAACCGAAGGGCCGCACGGACATCAGACCCAAGGCCCTGCCTTCGGCGGGCTGGCCGGCCAGTTCCGGAAACTTGTCGTCAAAGCCCCAGCCGTTGATCAGAAACCGCGTCTTGAACCCCAGTTTGGCCGCGTCCTTGACAATGACCGCCGCCGAAGGGGTGGTCCCGCCGATCCAGGCGAAGTCCGGGGCGAACTCCTTGATCTGCAGCAACTGCTGGCTGGCATCCGTGGCCCTCAGGTCGACCACCACGTCGGGTCCGATCTCGAGCCCCAGCTTTTGCGCGTAGTCCTTGCCCGCGGCCAGCGGTCCCTGGCCGAAAGGATGCTCGGGGTAGATGAAGCAGACCTTGCGTCCGCCGCTGTCCTTGGCGTAATGCATGGCCAGACGGGCCTGGTCCGTGTACGTCGGGCCGATGAAAAAATTGTAAGGCGACTTTTTGGGATCGGTCAGTTCCGGATCGCAATGGGCGGACATGAACACGACGCGATCCTTGCCCAGGTGAGGCGCGAGCGCGGCAGTGTCGGCCATGCCCCAGCCCAGAATGGCAAAGACCTTGTTGACATGTTTGAACTGCTGATACAGCTTGAGGGCTTTGGCCCCGTCATATCCGAAATCCTTGGACACAAGCCGGATCGGGGCGCCGTTGATCCCGCCGTTGGCATTGATGTACATCACGGCCTCCACCGCCCCCTGGGCATAGTCCCGTCCCAGGTCCGACGTGCGGCCGGTGATGTCGAACAGGCCGCCGATCACCACTTCCGGGGGCGGAGTCTGATCGGGCGGGTCTTGCCCCGC
Organism: Pseudomonadota bacterium; assembly: GCA_018830135.1. Lineage (GTDB taxonomy): Bacteria > Desulfobacterota > Desulfarculia > Adiutricales > JAGVGV01 > JAHJTB01. The sequence continues at coordinate 8,776 of JAHJTB010000047.1, forward strand.
CGAAGGACAGGCGCCCCAGACCAGGACCAGAGCGGTTATCCCGACCAGGAACGTCAATCGAATCAGATGCTTAACGAGCATGCGCTTTTCCCTTTCCATGCCCTGTCCGCCGGTCGAAAAACGAGGCACAGACGCGTCCAGGGACTTGTCCCCAGTATAACAAAGCATGCGGGCTTTGGATAGGGCGACCGGGTGAAATCGGGTTGGAACGGACCGCTCGTTCGGCCGTTTTACCGACTTCCCCCAGTCAGGCGCCACTTTGAGTGAAGAGGGCGCGGCGGGCTTGTAAAACCCTCCGGACGGAACCGCGTTCGATTATCGGGCCGGGAGGCGGGGCTCAGGTCAGCCAGCGTTTTCGTCGTTTGTAATGTTTGACGTCCCGGTAGCTGCGCTTGGTGCCCACGTCGGTCAGGCCGAGATAAAACATTTTGACGTCCTCGTTGACTTTCAGCCTTTCCGTGGTGTCGTCGAGCACGATCCGGCCGCTTTCCATGATGTAGCCGTGGGAGGAAATGTTCAGGGCCATGCGGGCGTTCTGTTCCACCAGCAGAATGGTCGTGCCCTCCTGGCGGTTGATCAACTGGATGATCTCGAAAATCTCGGAAACCAGAAGGGGAGACAGGCCCAGGGAGGGTTCATCGAGCATCATCAGCTTGGGGGAGGCCATCAGGGCCCGGCCGATGACCAGCATCTGCTGTTCCCCGCCGCTCAGGTAGCCGGCCAGGGAGTTCCGCCGTTCCTTGAGACGAGGGAAGTAGCGGTAAACGAGCTGCATGCCGTTGAGCATTTTGGTCTTGCTCTTCTGGGTGTGGGCCGCGGCGATCAGGTTCTCTTCGATGTTCATGTCCTCGAAGACCCGCCGGCCCTCCATGACCTGGAAGATGCCCATCCGGACGATCTTCTCCGGCTCCATGCCGTCGATGCGCCGGCCCATGAACTCGATGGCGCCGTCGGTCACCTCGCCCTCCTCGGTCTTGAGCAGTCCGGAAATGGCCTTGAGGGTCGTGGTCTTGCCCGCGCCGTTGGCCCCCAGGAGGCAGACGATCCAGCCATCTTCGACCTGGAGGGAGAGCCCCTTGAGGACAAGGATGACGTCGTCATAGATGACTTCGATGTTGTTGACGTTGAGAATGACGCCCATGGTGCAGCCTTTTTGCTTTTGAAGCGGCCGGGACCGGCCAGGCCGGTCCCGGCGGGTTCGGGGCCGGTGCTACCAGCCCAGGTATTCGGGTGTGCGGTCGATGCTCACGTCGGTGACCAGGGTCAGCTGGCCGCCCTTGATGGCGTAGAGGCCGCAGGTGGTCGTGGCCCGATGATCGGTCGGGGTGTAGGTCAGCGGCGGGGTCAGGCCGCCGGTCCCGAAGTCCTTCAAGGTCTCGAGGGCGGCCTTGAGGCCGGGACCGTTAAGCTGACCGGCCTTCTTGGCCCGCTTGAGCCCTTCCCACATGACCATCATCGAAGCCCAGGCCTTGTTGTAGTGCAGGGTGTACTTCTTGTCCCCGGTGATGGTCTGGATGATCTTGGTCTCCGGAACGTCGTACCCGAACGGCCGCACGACGATGAACCCGAAGGCCCGTCCCTCGGCCGCCTCGCCGGCCAGCTTGGGCAGGTTCTCGTCAATGCCCCAGGTGTTGATCAGGAACTTGGTCTTCAGGCCCAGCTTGGCCGCGTCCTTGATGATCACGGCCGTGGACGGCGTGGTCCCGCCGACCCAGGCGAAGTCCGGATTGAACTCCTTCATCTGCATGAGCTGGGACGTGGCGTCGGTGGCCCTCAGGTCCACGGAGATGTCCGGCCCGACCTCGAGGCCCATCTTTTTGGCGAAGTCCTTGCCCGCCGGGATGGGGTTCTTGCCGTAAGGATGGTCGGGATAAATGAAGCAGACCTTCTTGCCGCCGTTTTCCTTGACATAGCGCATGGCCATCCGGATATGTTCCGAATAGCTCGATCCGATGAAAAAGTTGTAGGGGGTCTTTTTCGGGTCGTTCAGGTTGGCGTCGTACGAGGCCGAAAAATAGACGATTTTGTCCTTGTTGATCAAGGGTTTCATGGCGTTCGTGTCGCCCGTGCCCCAGCCCTGGATGACGAAGACCTTGTCGACGTCCTTGTACTTTTTGTACAGGGTGACCGCCTTGGGTACGGCGTACGCGTAGTCGTTCGGGATCAACTTGATCGGCGTTCCGTCCACCCCGCCTTTTTGGTTGATGTAGGTCGCTGCGTCCTGGGCCCCCAGGGCGTAGTCCTTGCCCACGGCCGAGGTCGCCCCGGTGATGTCGAAAATGCCTCCGACCACGATTTCCTTGTCCGCCGCGGCCGCGGGGCCGACCATCAAGACACATGACATGAAAATGGCTGCCAAACCAAAGCAGATGCACTTAAAATTCATCATATCCCCCTATTCCGTCCTCGAGGTTGACTGAAAAATGATTCCATCCACCAAACCTTGTTTAGCCCGCGGAGGCTCACCCCCTTTCCTGAATGATTGCCTCGGATTCCGCCGCCAGGTCGAAACGATTTCACCGGCCGGTCCCTTGGCCGGGTCTAATATGAGAACGGCCAAAGTTTCCAGTAGTTCCGGATGGTGTGCCACCGGGCCGCCAGGCCGTCCGGTTCGAAAATCAGGAACAGGATGATAATCAGGCCGAATACGCCCTCCTGGAGGGTCCCGAATATCACGAACATCTGGGGAAAAGTCCCGCTGAGGGCCTCGGACGGAATCCGGAGCAGCTCGGGGAGAAGGACCATGAATATGGCCCCGTATATCGCTCCCAGGACATGCCCCAGTCCGCCGATGATGACCATGGCCAGAAACTGGACCGAGAGCCAGATGGTGAAGTGTTCGTCGCTGATGATGGTGATGTAGTAGCCCCACAGGCCGCCGGCGATGCCCACGTAGAAGGAACTGATCCCGAAGGACATGATCCGGTATTTGAACAGGTTCACGCCGATCACTTCGGCGGCCAAATACCGGTCCCGGATGGCCACGAAGGCCCGGCCCGGACGGGTCCGGGTCAAATTCTTGGTGAAGGCCGTGGCCAAAACGACCAGAACCAGAACCAGGTAGTAGAACCGTTCGTCCGTATTGAACTCGAAGGAACCGATGGCCGCGTATGGCACGTTCAGCCCGGCCGAACCGCCGGTCAGGGAGGTCCAGTTGCGCATGGCGTAGTCCAGGATGAACTGCGCGGCCATGGTCGCGATGGCCAGGTAGAGCCCCTTGAGCCGGAGGGAGGGGATGCCGAAGACCATGCCCACGGCCGCCGTCATCAGGCCGGCCGCCGGCAGTGCCACGAAGAAGGGCACGTGCAAACGCGCTGCCAGGATGCCGGCCGTATAGGCGCCCACGCCCATGAAGGCCCCGTGGCCCAGGGATATCTGGCCGGTGAACCCGGTCAGGATGTTCAGTCCGTGGGCTCCGATGATGTAGATCATGATGATGATGCACAGGTTCGTGACGTTGGTGTTCAGAATCTGGCTGATGCCGGGGGCGAAGGTCGGCAGCGCGACAAGAAAGGCCAGAAGCCCGATCAGCCAACCTCGAACCCACCAGGTCTTGAAAATTTCGTCGTCCTTGCGGTAGCTGGAATGAAACAGTCCACAGGGCATGTTCGGTTCAACCTCCCCGGGGCCCGGCCTCGGCCGGCCCCGGCCTTATGTGTTGCTCGGCCGTCAGACCCGTTCGATCTCCTTGATCCCGAAAAGTCCGTATGGTTTGACCATCAGGACGATGATCAGTACGATGAACGGCGCCACCTCCTTGACCCCGCCGCCGAAAAACTGGTCCAGGTACCCGCCCATCAGGTTCTCCAGCACCCCCACGGTCAGACCGCCGATGATGGCCCCCAGGATCGAATCCAGGCCGCCGAAGATGACCGCCGGGAAGACCTTGAGGCCGAAATCGGCCAGGGTGATGTTAATGCCGTTGATGTTGCCGATGAGGATGCCGCCCACGCCCGAGACGATGGCCGCGATGCACCAGGAGATGGCGAAGACCAGTTTGACCGGGATGCCCATGGACTGGGCCGTCATCTGGTCGCTGGCCACGGCCCGCATGGCGATGCCCACCCGGGAGTATTTGAAGAAGGCGGCGAAAACGCCCAGAAAAAGCAGGGCGAAGAAAAAGGTCCAGACGTAGACCTCGCTGACGATCACCTGTCCCAGGCGGATGGGCTCCTGGGAAAAGATGGCCGGGAAGACCCGAATCTGCGTCCCCCAGAAGATGGTGACCAGGGCCTTGAGCAGGGCCGCCAGGCCGATGGTCACCATGATGACCGAAATGATCGGCTCCCCGATCATGGGCCTCAGGACCAGCCGTTCGACCACCAGGCCCATGAATACCGACCCGACCATGGTCAGAATAAAGGCCGGGATGAAAGGCACGCCCAGGCCGGTGACGATCCACAGGCAGACATAGGCCCCGACCAGAACGAACTCGCCCTGGGCGAAGTTGATGATGCTGGTGGACTTGTAGATCAGGACGAAGCCCAGGGCGACCAGGGCGTAAACGCTGCCAGTGACCAGCCCGGTGACCAGCAGTTGCGCGAACTTCAAAAAGGCGTCAGCCATCGGCTTCCTCCGTCAGATCCAGAATTGCCACCACTTCTTCTTCTCCTCCTGATATGCCTCCAGCGGCTTCATCATGCGGATGGCCAGGTCGGCCACGATGGTCGTCTTCTTGCCGTCCTGGTACTGAATCTCGCTTTCGATGTGGACCGAGTCCTGGTCCCGGTAGAGGGCCTCGATCTCATGGGCGTACTTTTCAGCGATGAAGCGGCGCCTCAACTTCCGGGTCCGGGTCAGTTCCCCGTCGTCCGGATCGAACTCCTTGTAAAGCAACAGAAATTTCCGGATGCGGGCGCCTTCGGGCAGGGTCCGATTGACCCGCACCACCTCCCGTTCCATGAGGTCGTAAATCTGGGGGTTGGAGGCCAGGTCGGTGTAGGTGGTATAGGAGATGCGGTGGTCCTCGGCCCATTTGCCCGTGTGTTTGAAATCGATGCAGATCATGGCCGTGATGTAGTCCCGCTCGTGCCCCAGTACGCAGGACTCGACGATGTAGGGACAAAACTTGAGCCGGTTCTCGATGAACATGGGCGAGAACTTCCGGCCGTCCCGCATGTGCATGAGGTCCTTGACCCGGTCGATGCAGACCAGGTGGCCGTTCGCGTCGATGTACCCGGCGTCCCCCGAATGCAGCCAGCCGTCGCCGATGGTCTCCCGGGTCGCCTCGTCGTTCTTGTAGTAGCCCACGAAAAGGGCCGGACTGCGCGAGATGATCTCGCCCACGCCTTCCGGGTCCGGCTTGTCGATTCTCAAATCGGTCTCGGGAATGGGCAGCCCGACCGAGTTGGCATTGATGTCTCCGTCCCGGTGGATGCAGGAGATGCCTGAAATCTCGGTCTGTCCGTAAATCTGCTTGAGGTTGACCCCCAGGGCGTGAAAGAAGCGAAAGACGTCGGGGCCCAACGCGGCCCCGCCGGTGGTGGCCGAACGAATGCCGGAAAACCCGAGCCGGTCCCGCAAGGCCCGGAACAGCAGCAGCCAGGCCAGCAGATAGAGGATTTTCCAGCCCCAGGGCACGGGCTGCTTGTCGAACTTGAAGTCCGCGATCCGATAACCGATAGGCATGCAGGCCTGGTAGATCGCCCGTTTGAGCCAGCTGGCGTCCAGGTGCTTGACCATGACCGTGCGGGACAGCCCTTCCCAGACCCGGGGCGGCGAGAACATGACGTTGGGACCGATCTCGTAGGTGTCCGACGCGGCGGTCTCCGGTTCCTCGGGAAAGTTGATTGTAAAACCGATGGCCAGGGAACTGGCCACGCCCATCATCTGCTCCCCGATCCAGGGCAGCGGCAGAAAGGAGACGAACTCGTCGTTCTCGAACTTGCGGTCGACCTCGTTGAGGTTGCGGGCCATGGACAGCATGTTGTGGTGAGTCAGCAGCGAGCCCTTTGGGGACCCGGTCGTGCCCGAGGTATAGGCGATCAGGGCCACGTCCTCTTCGTCGATTTCAGCGATCCGGGACTCGAAAAACCCCGGGTTCTCCGCCTCGAACCGTCGCCCGGACTCCTCGACCTCGGAGAAGAAGACCAGCAGCGGATCGTCATAATTGCGCATGCCTTTGGGGTCGGTGTACACCACCTTGGCCACCTTGGGCAGGTCCTCTTTCATGTCCAGAATCTTATCCGCCTGCTCCTGGTCCTCGGCCACCACGAACTTGGCGTCCGAATGGTCGATCACATAGGCCACCTCGGTCAGGATCGAGTCCTGGTAGATGCCCAGCGGCGCCCCGCCCAGAGACTGGGCGGCTACCTCGGCCCAGACCCACTCCGGCCGGTTGTCGCCGATGATGGCCAGCTTGTCGCCCTTGCGGAAGCCCAGCGTCCAGAGCCCCAGGGCGAAATGCTTGACGTGTTCGTAGTAGTCCTGCCAGGTGTAGTCCTGCCAGATGCCGAACTCCTTCTCCCGCATGGCCACCTTGCCGGGGCCGTACTTGTCCTTGTTGCGGAGCAGAAGGGCGGGTAGGGTCTTCTCTTCCATGCCGTCCCCTTCTCAGGTCCCCAGTTTGGAATAGGCCGACTCGGTGTCGCCCAGATACGCCCGAACCACGTCCTCGTTGGTCTGAACCTCCCGAGGCGTGCCTTCCGCCAGCTTGAACCCGAAGTCCAGGACGCAGACCCGGTTCGAAATGTCCATGACCACGCCCATGTCATGCTCGATCAGAATGACGGTCACGCCCCACTCCTCGTTGACGTCGAGGATAAATCGGGCCATGTCCTCGGTCTCCTCCAGGTTCATTCCGGCCATGGGTTCGTCGAGCAGCAGAATCCGGGGCTTCATGGCCAGGGCCCGGGCCAGCTCCACGCGTTTCTGAAGCCCGTACGGCAACGTGCCCACGACCTGTTTGCGGATGGCCTCGATCTCGAGCAGGTCGATGATGTTCTCCTCGATCTCCCGGCGCAGGGCCATCTCCTCCCGGTAGGCCCGGCCCCACCACATCCCCCCGGACAACAACCCGGTCCGAAGATGGACGTGGCGGCCCAGCTTGATGTTGTCCAGCACGGTCATGCCCTTGAACAGCTCGATATTTTGAAAGGTCCGGGCAATGCCCCGACTGGCGACCCGGTGAGTGGCCAGGCTGGAAATGTCTTCGCCTTCAAAGATCACCCGTCCCCGCTGAGGATGATAGAAACGACAGATGCAGTTGAGCATACAGGTCTTGCCGGCTCCGTTGGGGCCTATAATCGCGTAAATCTCGCCCGGCTTGACCCCGAAACTCACTGCATTGAGGGCCATCAGTCCCCCGAAACTCAGGGAAATGCCTTGCACGTCAAGTTGATACTCGGAACGGGTTTCGGCCATATTTCGCCCCTTAGGTTTCTAGGCGCCCGAAGAGTCGCCTCCGGAGAACGCACTCGCGCCGTGCGCCCGAAGCGGGATGCCCCCTTCCGCACTTCGCAATACACCCTCCGAAGCCGACGAGAAGCCGACGCCGTCAGCCGCTTCCTTCCTCGCCTTCACGGACGAACGGTTCCACCTCGATCCGGCGGCCACGCCCGTTGCCCCGGCGATGCGTGGTCACATCGTCCGAGTCGTAATTTCAGGATTGAATGAGTCTTGGCAAGCATGTTACGGAAGCCGGCCGGAATTGTCAAGGGCATTTATCGATCCGGCCGGTTCGGACCCCATAGGGACATTTTTAACGCAATCAAATTTTTGTTTATTTAAAACAAACCGGTGACCCTGCCGGCGGCCGCCGGCCCCGGCCCCGAGCCAAAGCGTTCGGATGCCGACCCGCGAAATGAAATTATATTATTTTTATTCAGTACGTTAGGGATGCAGTCGATCGAACGGTCCCTGGAAAAACCGCCCGCGCTCATGATATTTACACCCAGACAGACAAGACATGGAACCGTCTGATTCCCTCAGCCGGTCCCCGATAAAATTCAGTCTTTTTTTGCCCAAACCCAAGGCGGAAATGTCGGCTGTCTTGATTAAACCCGGATTGTTATCGGGCGAGTGCCCGGGCGGTTATCGGCGGGCTGACCCACCCCGGACTATTCCCGGGCCATGAGGCCTTCGACGTATTGGGGCAGCAGGGTTTCCCGGGCCAGGCGCAGGAAGTACTCGTCGGTCATGCCGGCGATAAAATCCCTCACGATCTCCGCCGGGGCCCGTTGCCGGCGATAGGCCGGGGCCATGCCCTCGAGGTACTCGGTCAGCATGGGAAAGCCGGAGGTTTCCGCATCGAGGTCTACGAGGAGGCGTTCGAAAAGCATTCCGAACAGGGCCTCGATCTTGCGCCCCTCCCGCTTGATCCGGGGGTTGTAATAAATCCGGTCCCGATTGAAGTTCTTCAGCTGCGTCAGGACGTCCGCCGTCTCCCGGCTGAAAGCCACGTGGCCCTGGTCGAGGCTGGTCTCGATCAGGTCGGTCACGAGGGTGTAAACGATCCGGCCGTTGGTTTCGCCCAGCAGTCGGCGGCATTCGGCCGGCAGATCGCCGCGTTGGATCAGGCCCAGCCGGATGGCGTCCTCGACGTCGCGGCCCACGTAGCTGATGGTATCGGCCAGACGTACCACGCAGCCTTCCAAGGTCATGGGGACCAGGTGTCGGGCCGGGTCCTGTTTTTTTTCTTCCATCCGCCGGTCCAGGTCCTCGAAGGTCATGGGGGAATCCGGACTGAGTGCCGGAATGTCCAGTTCCCCGTCGTGGGACAGGATGCCGTCCAGGACCTGGAGACTCAGGTTGAGCCCCTGGCCCTTGCGTTCGATATGTTCCAGGAATTCGACACTCTGGACGGCGTGGAGGAAATGGCCTATGCCGTGTTTTTGGCAAAGCCGCGAGAGGTAGGTTTCGCCGTCGTGGCCGAAGGGGGCGTGCCCCAGATCGTGTCCCAGGGCCACGGCCTCGATCAGGTCCTCGTTGAGGCTCAGGTGCCGTCCGATGGTCCGGGCGATCCGGGAAGCCAGTTGCACGTGCAGGACCCGGTGGGTGATATGATCGTTTTTGACCAGATAAAAGACCTGGGTCTTGTCGATGTACCGGCTGTAGGCGGCGGAATGCAGAATGCGGTCCGCGTCGATGGCAAAGCTCTGGCGGTGATCGCGGACCGCGTTTCGATCGTGCCGGCGCCGCAGGGCGTTTCGGCTCAAGGCGGCCCGGGGTGAGAGTTTGGCCTCTTCCTCGGAGTCCAGGCGGCTTCTGAGTCTGAAAAGGACGTCTCGTTCCATGATGCGCCTAGTATAAGCCAATCTCTTCCCGAACTCAACCGGACGCCTTGACATTCGGCCCCCACAAGATATGCTTCGGCATGAACGCCGGGACGGACCTGAAAAGTCCGGCCGGCCAAGGAGCATCCTCATGTTGGAGTTGATCGACACCCATTGCCATCTGGACCTGGATGATTTCGACCCGGACCGGGAGGCGGTCATTGAGCGGGCCGCCCGGGCCGACGTCGTTCATATGATCTCCATCGGCATCGACGTGGAGACTTCGAGCCGGGCCATCGCCCTGGCTGAACAGTACGATCAGATATCGGCCACGATCGGATTCCATCCCCACGACGCCGGGAAGTTGACCCCGGACGGACTGGACCGTCTCAAGGACCTGGCCGCCAGCCCTCAGGTCGTGGGTTTTGGCGAGATCGGCCTGGATTTTTATCGCAATCTGTCTCCCCGCAAGGTCCAGGAGGACCGCTTCGCCGATCTCATCGACCTCGGCCTCGAACTGGGCCTGCCCCTGATCATTCACGACCGGGACGCCCATCGTGAGGTCCTGGGCCATCTGATGTCCGTGGACGCCGGCCGCAACGGCGGCGTCATCCATTGCTTTTCCGGAGACTGGGACCTGGCCCGGAGCTTCCTGGCCCTGGGCTTCCACATCTCGATCCCCGGCCCGGTCACCTTTCCCAAATCGGACCAGCTCCGGGAGGTGGTGGCCAAGACGCCCCTGGATCGGCTGCTGGTGGAAACCGACGCCCCGTTTCTGGCCCCGGCGCCCAAGCGGGGCCGACGCAACGAACCGGCCCTGGTCCGCTACACGGCCGCCGAAGTGGCCCGGATCAAAGGGTTGAGCCTGGAGGAGCTGGCCCGGGCCACCACGATCAACGCTCGCGCCCTGTTCAGTCTGCCCGGCCCGGCGAAGGCGGCCCGATGAGCCGCCTCATCCTGGCCTCGGCCTCCCCTCGCCGCCGGGAACTCCTGGCCTGGGCCGGGGTGGATTTCGAGATTCGGCCGGTGGAAATCGACGAATCGGTCCGCCCGGGCGAATCACCGGAAGCCCATGTCCGCCGGCTGGCCGAGACCAAGGCCGAACAGGCCTCCGAACTCTCCCCCAACCTCTGGGTCCTGGCTGCCGACACCGTGGTCGTCCTGGGAGACCGGATTCTGGGCAAACCCGCGGACCGGAACGACGCCGCCCGAATGCTGGCCGCGCTGTCCGGCCGGACCCACCGGGTTTTGACCGGATACTGCCTCATCCATCGCGACCGGGACGAAAAATATCTGGACCACATTCGGACCGATGTCGAGTTCCGGGCATTGGGTCGCGAGGAAATCGAGGCCTACCTCGATTCCGGCGAGGTCTGGGACAAGGCCGGCGCATACGCCATCCAGGGACGGGGCGGCTCCCTGGTCCGGTTCATCCAGGGCTCGTACACCAATGTGATCGGCCTCCCCCTGGCCGAGGTGCTCGACCGGCTGCGTTCCAACGGCCTGAGCCCCTGACATGCCGCCCCGTCTTCCAGGCCCCCGGTTCCCGCCGGCCATGCCCGTCAAGAAAGGCCGGCGTGTCAACGGAATGGATCAAAGGCCGCTTTGACCCGCATACATCAGTCTGGTTCGAACCGAGGTGTCGAAATGCTTGGCGAAACTCGAAGCTGGACCGTTTTTTGGCCTCGGGCCTATGACGGAGATACTTCGAGGGTCCAATAGGGGAAAACGAGCGTTGCCACACGCACTTCGGCGCCGCAGTAAATAACAAGTGCAATATCCGGGTTTAAGCCCGGGCCCGGAGAAAAGCCCCCCGCCCCGATGAGGTCTCCAGAAAGGCCTGGTTTGTAACCATTTCAAGTCGCTTTTAAATTCCGCCGCTGTTCGCAAATACCCATGTATCGAGTTCGCAAACCTGGAAGATGTGACGGCTTAATAGAAATGAAAAACAATGCCCAGCAGGTTGGGCTAAAAATCATTAAAAAACGTTTCAATCAAAAGAATAAAATTACCGTATATTGAAGATTTCCCGCTACAAGCCGCGGGGAATGCGCCCGCCCCGCATGTTCAATATCAGACAGACCGTTTTTTTACCGCCCGGCACTTTCAGGTCAAACGCATTAAAGCATTAATTTCTTTCACCTCTGATCATTTGCTTTTTCAATTAGCTGATTTGGGCAATAAAGGAAACAACCAGCCCCGGAAGGGGGCGAGGCCATTGAACCGTGCCGATTTCAGACTCCCCTGCTTGTCCAACCGCGCTCGGCTCCCGATTCGAGTCGCTGGAAGGCCGGGGTTCTGCGCCACTTGAAACCACGCCAAACCGCGGTTCATCTGGAAACCGGCCGTGGCCGCATAACCTCGTCTGCAATTCATATCCGTAAAATATGCCGATCCCGCGGTAATCTCCCGGCGGAAGAATCACAGCAAGCAGCCTAAACGACCCTGCCCATAAAGGAGGGGCATAGCCCGTTCAATGGCCCCACCCTAGAGGCGGGGATTTATGATTCGATTAAACCCGGATATTGCAGTTGGGTTCGTAGCGAGGTGCCGAAATGCGTAACGAAACGCGAAGTTGGACCGGTGTTGGGCCGCAGGCGTATCAGTGGATACGTCGAGGCCTAAAACCGGGAAACGAGCGTTGCAGCAAGCATTTCGGCGCCGCAGTAGATAACAACTGCAATATCCGGGTTACAGATAGGCGCCATAATCTCTTGACAGTTTCGTCATGCAACTTTATTGTTACTCAGTGGCTAACCAGCGATCGGGGCATGGTTCGCCATTTCCGGTACAAGCAGTCCTTTTGCAAGGGGGGCTGAGGACGTGTCATATCGCTCGGGGTGTAACCGAAGCGTGGCTCCGGGTTTTGCGTCGCGTCAGATTTCTTTGACGTTTTCTTAATGAATGGGACTATTATGAACAAGCAAAACAAACAGTTGAAGAAGGTAGCCACCGACGATCTGCGGATCGGCATGTTTGTCAAGGACGTGGGTCGAAGCTGGCTGACCCACCCCTGGGCCACCAAGAGCAAACTGGTCACATCTCAGCGAGACATCGATCAGCTCCGGGAGCACGGGATTACCGAAGTGATCGTGGATGAAGCCAAATCGGTCACGCCAAAGCAGGTCTCCCAAGAGATCGAACAGTCCCGGCCCGAACCGGAGGAGGCCCCCCGAAAAATCCAGGACATCGAGCGCAGAAAAAAGCCGCGCCCCGAAGTCCGGCCGGACACGGCCTCGATGGAAGAGGAGCTTCCCCGGGCCAGGCAGGCCTATGAACGGGCTTTGGAGGTCACCCGGAGCCTGATCATGGACGTTCGCGCCGGCCGGAAGATCAACGTGGAACAGGTTCAGGAGAACGTGGACCAGATGATCGACAGCGTCTTTCGCAATCGCGACGCCATGGTGGCCATTTTAAAACTGAAGACCTACGACGAGTACACCTTCACCCACAGTATCAACGTGGCCACGCTGGCCGTGGCCGCGGCCCGGGACCTGGGTTTCGAACGGGAACGGCTCATGGCCCTGGGCGTGGGCGGCATTTTCCACGACGTGGGCAAGACGGGCATCCCCAGCATAATACTCAACAAACCGGACCGGTTGACGGACGAGGAGTTCGACGTCATCAAGCGGCACCCGGCCATCGGCCACGAACTCATGACGGCCTACGGCCAGCTTTCACCCGCGGCCCTCGAGGTGGTCAGGCATCATCACGAACGCCTGGACGGGACCGGGTACCCGGACGGCCTTTCCGGCCAGAAGGTCAATGCGTACATCATCGTCAGCGGCATGGCCGACATTTACGACGCCCTGTCCAGCGACCGGGTCTATCACAAGGGCCGGCCGCCACACGAGGCACTCAAGATACTGTTCAGTCTCCGGGGCAAGCACTTCCCCGAATCCTGGGTCGACCGCTTCATCCAGAGCATCGGCATCTATCCGGTGGGAACGACCGTCCGCATGAATACGGACGAGATCGGCGTGGTGGTTTCGGTCAATCACGCCAACACCCTCCGTCCCAAGGTCCGCCTGGTCCTGTCCCCGTCCGGCCAGCCCGTCACCCGGGTCAAGATCATCGATCTGAACCAGGCGGACGGCATCAGCGAGCGGGAGATCGTCAAGATCGTGGACCCCGGTCCTTTGCGCCTGAACCCGGCCCAGTACATCGAAGGCCCCCAGGGTTAGCCGACCATGGCCACGGACCTGGCTCGCAATCTGGCCCGCATCCGGGAAAGGATCGACGCGGCCTGCCTTCGAGCCGGCCGCGATCCGGGCGAGGTTCGCTTGGTGGCCGTGAGCAAAACCGTGCCGGCGGAGATCGTCGAGGCCGGCATCGAAGCCGGCCTGACCATATTAGGAGAAAACTACGTCCAGGAGGCCGAGGCCAAAATCGAATCCATCGGCCGAACCCGGGCCGCCTGGCATTTCATCGGCCGGCTCCAGACCAACAAAGCGAGGTACGCCGTCCGGCTTTTCGACCTGATCCACTCGGTGGACAGTTTCAAGCTGGCCCGGGAACTGGACAAGCGGGCCGCCGGGCAGGGCAGCCGCCAGGCCGTCCTGGTCCAGGTCAACGTCTCCGGCGAGGCCACCAAGGGAGGGACCGCCCTGGACCAGGCCGCCGAACTGGTCGACCGGATCGGAGGCCTGCCCAATCTGGACCTGAAAGGCCTGATGACCATGCCTCCCTTTTTCGACCAGCCGGACCGGGCCCGCCCCTATTTTGCCTCCCTCCGGGAACTCAAGGACCGGATCGGGCCGCCCCTGGTCGAACTGTCCATGGGCATGTCCGGAGACTTCGAGGCGGCCGTCGAGGAGGGCGCCACCCTGGTCCGGGTGGGCACGGCCCTCTTCGGCAGCCGGTCCTGAGGCGCCCCGCCGGCCCGACTCACCGCCGGGGCTGGCATCGGGGGCAGATGTGGGTGCTCCGACCACCGACCACCAGACGTTCCAGCGCGCATCCGCAGACCAGGCAGTGCTCCCCGGTCCGGCCGTAAACCTGGTGCCGGCTCTGAAACTGCCCGCCCACGCCGGTCAGGCCCCGGTAGTCCCGAACCGTCGACCCCCTCAGCCGGATGGCTTCCTTCAACACGGACAATATTTCATCGAACAGCCGGCGGGCCTCGTCTTCCCGAATCCGATCGGCCGGGCTCAGGGGGTGAATGCCCGCGGCGAACAGGGCCTCGTCCACGTAGATGTTCCCCAGGCCGCTCACGAAGCGCTGGTCCAACAACAACGGCTTGATCCGTCCCCGGCGCGAGCAGAGCCGTTCACGGAAATCCTCGGGTGACAGGTCGAAGGGATCGGGGCCGATATCCTCGCTGACCAGCCAGGCCTGGTAGTCAGCCGGTTGAAGCCCCAGAAAGTATCCGAACTGGCGGACGTCCCGATACATCAGGACCCCGCCCTCCTCGAAACCGATTATCAGGTGAACGTGTTTGGGCCGGGTTTCGGGCGCGGCCGCCCACAGAAACTGACCGGTCATCCTGAGGTGGACGACCAGCCTTTTTTCGCCGGACAGCGTGAAAACTATAAATTTGCCCCGCCGGCGCACGCCATGAATTTCGGCGCCCAGCAGGAAGCCGGCCAGGCGACGAGGGCCGGTCCGGACCAGTTTGTTCAACCAGACCTTCACGAAATCAATGCGCCGGCCCACGACCAGGCCGCGCAGGTCTCGAACGATGGTTTCGACTTCGGGCAGTTCAGGCAATCCATCCTCCTTGGGCCGCCGCCCGGGCCGGGCGGCGCGGGGCCGCGTGCTTTCGCTTTCGGGCGGACCCGCCCGGCCCGCTCCGTCCTGATAAAATTACCCCGTATGGCTTCCCTGTCAAGAGGAGCGCGACAGGGCGGTTTTAGACCTCCATCAATCATTGAGGTCTTCAGGGCAGGGGTTAGGGCCGGCCGCCGGTCCGGCTTCCCTTTCCCTCATGCCTGGGGTATAATGACCCGCGTACCCACCCTGAAATATTGACGACCGGACCGCCTCCTCCCGGCCCGGTCCGTCGGCCGCAAGGAGAAGACCATGACCGACTATTTCGTGATCGACGCCCACGTCCACACCTACAAGACCCCGGAAATCGGCCGGCAGGCCTTGAGCGGTTTCGACATGTCAGGCTGCTGCGGGACGCCCGAGGAACTCGTGCCGATCATGCGCCAGGCCGGCATCAGTCTGGCCATCCAATGCAACATGACACCGGCCCGAAGCATGTTCGAGGCGGCCGTGGCAGGCCTGCCGCCGGATCGACTCGAAACCGACCGATCGGCCATCATCGGAAAACTGACCGATCGGGTCCGACGACGTAATGAATGGACCTGCCAGTCGGCCCGGGAATATGTGGAACTCGTGCCCTTCCTCTCCGTCGACCCCATCATGGGCCGGGAAGCCATGATGGCCGAACTCGAGGACAAGATCGACAACCACGGGGCCAGGGGCCTGAAAGTCCACCCCGGTGAAGGCCACTTCTTCCCGGACGACCCGGCCATGATGCCGGTCTGGGAGATGCTCGCCCAACGGGGACTTCCGGCCATCAGCCACAGCGGACCGGACATCGCCAACCCGAACCCCGACTACACCCGGCCCCGGGCCTTTGCCTCGATCCTCGAACGTTTTCCCGGCCTCAACCTGGTCATGGCCCACCTGGGCGGCGGGTATTACGACGAGGTCATCGAAATCGCGGGCAGATATCCGAACGCGTATTTCGACACCTCCGCGTCCCTGCCCGGCGACAAGGACGGCCGTCCCCTACTCCTCCGGAGCAAGTCCCTGACCGACGAGGAGGCCGTCGAACTGATCCGGCGGATCGGGGTGGACCGGGTCCTGTTCGGCACGGACTATCCCTGGTTTCATCCCGGCCAGGACCTCAAGCGCTTTCTCGGGCTGGGCTTTTCCGAAGAGGAAAAACAGGCCCTGCTGGGCGGAAACGCCAGGCGCCTTTTCAATCTCTAACCCCGGCCGACGGGGCCGGGAAAGGGGAAGATATGAGTTTGCGTCTTGAAAACAAAATCGCCGTCATCATCGGCGCCGGCCAGACGCCGGGGGACACGCCGGGCAACGGCCGGGCCATGGCCCAGCTTTTCGCCCGTGAGGGGGCCCGGGTCATGGTCGTGGACCGGCGCCTCGATTCCGCCATGGAAACCAAGGCTCTGATCGAAGCCGAAGGCGGTCAGGCCCTGGCCTTTGAAGCGGATGTGATCCGGGCCGACGACTGTCGGCGTCTGGCCGAAAAATGCGTCGAAACCTATGGCCGGATCGACGTCCTGGTCAACAACGTGGGCATCGCCACCGGCGACGCCGGCGCGGTCAGGATCAGCGAGGAGGCCTGGGACCACATTCAGGCCACCAACCTCAAGAGCATGATGCTGACCTGCAAGTTTGTCCTGCCGGTCATGGAGGCCCAGGGCGGCGGGTCGATCATCAACATTTCCTCGGTGGCCGCCGTGGCCCCCGTCCGGATGCTGGCCTACAAGACATCCAAGGCCGCGGTCAACGCCCTGACCCAGGGCATTGCCATGAAGTACGCCAAGAAAGGCATACGGGTCAACGCCCTCATGCTCGGCCTGATGAATACGCCCATGGCCATTGAAGGCATATCCAAGGGCCTGGGCGTGGACAAGGAGGCCCTCATCGAGGCCCGGAACAAGTCCGTGCCCCTCAAGGGCGGCATGGGCAACGCCTCGGACACGGCCTACGCCGCGCTGTTCCTGGCCTCGGACGAGTCCCGCTTCATTACCGCGGTCATCCTGCCGGTGGACGGGGGGCAGAGCGCCAAGATCGGGTGATGGACCTGATCTGGAAACTCGAGGGCCGCCGCGCCTGGCAGCGCGGCGGCCCTTACCTGTTCGTCCGGGACCTGTCCGGCCCTTTGGGGGCCGGTTCGGATCAGTTGTCCCGCAGAATGCGGTCGTCGTATTCGATCTCGATCTTGAGCTTGTGCCGGGCCTCTTCCTGGGCCAGGGTCTCGAAGGTGTCCTTGAGGCCGGCGTCGTCCGTGGCCTCGGCCAGGTCGCTGTAGAGCCTGAATGCCGCCTTCTCCCGTTTCATGGCCAGCACCAGGGCGTCCTGGTAGTCCATCTTGGGGGCGGGCTCGACGTCGACCAGGTACTCGGCGATCTTGAGGTCCTGGACCTTACCCTGGGCCGGGGCCAGCCGCTGCCCTTTCTTGACGCCTTCGAGTTTGGCCTTGTGGCCCATCTCCTGCCGGGCGAAAGAGGTAAAGGTTTCAGCCATCCAGGGTCGATCCACCCGGCCGGCCAGGTCGGTGTAGAAGTCGGCCGCTTCCTGTTCCTTGTTGATGGCGAAATCCAGGATTTCGTCCACCGAAGCGAAGGTGCTCATGCTCGTGTTCCTCCAAGCTGTTCAGGCCACCCGGTCGAAACTGTCCCGCGTGGCGCCGCATATCGGACATTCATCCGGAGGATTCCCGGAAAAGACGTTTCCGCACACGCCGCAGACGTGGTAAACGACCTCCTTGTCCGAGGCCAGGGCCGTCAACGCCTCCTTGTACAGTTTGGCGTGAGCGCCCTCGACGTCACGGGACCGGCTGAAACTCCAGGCCACATCCTCCCGCTTCTGGATCAGGGCCTCCTTGATGAACGGGGCGTAACTTTCCGTGTGCGCCCGAATCTCGTTTTCAAAGGCCAGTTTGAGGTTGTCCTCGGTCTGGCCGACGACCCCCTCGAGATACTTCAAGTACTCGTTGGCGTGGATACGCTCCGCCTCGGCCACGGCCCGGAACAGGCGGGCCACTTCCGGGAAGCCCTCCGCGTCGGCCCGGGCGGCAAAGGCGCGGTTGCGAAGGTGGGCCTTGGACTCGGCGCCGAAGGCCTCCTTGAGCATCCGCTCGAGCGCGTCCGGAAGCGGTTCGAGGAGGATGAAGCGGTACTTGATCACGCCGCAGACCGGACAGCGGTCCGGGGGCGACTTGTCCTGGTGAACGTACCCGCAAACCGTGCATTTCCATTGTTTCATGACGATTCAACCCATATCGATCCAGGAGATGCAGTCCTCCGGGCACTTGGCCGCGGCCTCGTCCACGCATTCCTCCGGATACTCGTCGAGGACGGCCACGTCCATGTAGCCGGCCGGATTGAAATGAAAGACCCCGGGACAAAGTTCCTCGCAGCCCATGCACCGGGAGCAGCGGCTGAGATCGATATCCGGGACCCGGGCCACGCGCGCCCTGGAGGGCGACCCCATCAGGCCGGCAGGGCCTCGGCCACCTGGCGGGCCAGATCGACGCAGGCCTCCAGGACCTGATCATCCGGCACGAAGGCGGACTTGACGCCCGGATGGACTACGTTGAGCTTCATGGCCTCGAATTCGGCGTTGATGAGTTTGACCGCCTCGCCGCTCCACCCGTGGGAGCCGAAAGCCGCGGCGACCTTGTTCTGAGGCTTGAGGCCTTTCATATAGCAAAGGAAGTCGGCCACCGTGGGGAACAGGCCGTTGTTGAGCGTGGGAGAGCCCACGAGCACCGCTCCGGCATCCTGGATTTCGGTGATGACCTCGCTGCGGTGCCAGGAGCGCAGGTGCATGAGCCGGGTCTCGACCCCGGCCCGGCCCAAAGCCTCGGCGATGACGCCGGCCATCTTCTCCGTGCTGTGCCACATCGTGTCGAAAACGACCACGGCCTTTCGCCTGGGGGCCTGCCTGGCCCACTCGACGTATTTGCCAATGATCAGCCCCGGGTCCTTGCGCCAGATTATGCCGTGATCCGGACAGACCACGTCCAGGGCCAAGCCCATCTCCGTGACCTTGTCCACCAGCTTGAGGACCAGGGCCGAGTAGGGAAGGAGGATGTTGGCGTAATACTTTTTGGCGTGAGGCAGGATCGCTTCCCCGATCTCGTCGTCGAACCGTTCGAGACCGGCGTAATGCTGGCCGAAGGCGTCGCTGGCAAAAAGGAGCCGGTCCTCCGGGCAGTAGGAAAACATGCTGTCCGGCCAGTGCAGCATCCGCGTTTCCAGGAAGTTCAGGGTGCGCTTGCCCAGGGACAGCGTCCCCCCGTTCTCCACCGGCTGATAGTTCCAGGCCTCCTTGAAGTGACTGGACAGGTTCCTGTGCCCGACCTTGGAACAATATAGCGGCTTTTCCTCCCCGATCCGGTGCATCATGCGGGGCAGGCCGCCTGAATGGTCCATTTCCGTGTGGTTGCTGATCACGCAGTCGATTTTTTTCGGGTCCACCACCTGGCTGATCCGGGCCAGCATCTCATCGACGAATTCCTTCTTGACCGTGTCCACCAGGGTAATTTTTTCGTCCATGACCAGATAGGCGTTGTAGGTCGAGCCCTGGTAGGTGGCGTACCCGTGAAAATCCCTGACGTTCCAATCGATCGCGCCGACCCAGTATATGTCGTCGACCACTTTTACCGGCTTCATCTCTTCCTCCAAACGACTTGCGATCATTCACCCGGGCCCGGCCCGCGGCGAAAAACACGCCCCGGGCCGGACGTCTTACGTCTCCCGTTTCTAACTCGGCCCCTGGCCTTGACTCGCGGCGAGGCCGGTCCGGAGGGGAGCGGCTATTTGCCCAGGCGCCTTAGCTGCAGGGCCAGTCTCCTGAGGTGGCCCTGTTCCTCCTTGACCAGAACGCCGATCTTGTCCCGACTCTCGGCCCCTTCGGCCATGTTCTGTATTTCGGCGAAAAAGACGATCGAGTCCTTTTCAAACTGCATGGCCAGTTTGAGGGCCTCGGTCGCCCCCTGGACCTTGTCGAGCTGCACGTCCACGTCGGCGCCGGTCCGGAAGACATGCATGTCGGCCATCATCTTCAGATACTGGTCCATTTCATTGTCCGGGTCCCAGACCTGGCTTTGGGAGGCCGCCTCGGGCAGTTCGTTCCGGAGTTCGGTAAAACGGGCCTTGTGCTTGAGCTCTTCACCGGCCAGTTCGGCGAAAATCTTTTTCACCTCGGCATCGTCCGTCTTGGCCTGGGCCTTCTCGTAGAACCGGAGCCCGTTTTCCTCGATATCGATCGCGATCTTGAACACTTCGCTGGCGTTGAACCCGTATATCATCGGATATGCTCCCCGCTCTTATTCCTTTTCGAACTGGTCTTTGGCCGCGCCGCAGACCGGACAGGTCCAGTCGTCGGGCAGGTCCTTGAACTTGGTCCCGGCCGCAACGCCGTTGTCCGGGTCGCCTTCGGCCGGATCGTAAACATATCCGCAAACCGAGCACACATACTTGTCCATTTTCTTTTCCTCCCTGTCTTCAGATGGTTGAATGTGCGACGTGCTTCACCGGTCCCACTTTAAACCATGGACCGGTCTAGTTCAAGCCGGCAGTTTCCCGTTTCCAGACCGCCAGCATGCCGTCCTTGCTGAAAGCCATCTGGACCAGCTCCCAGCCGGCCAGCCCTCTTTCGTTCATCCAGGCAGCCAATACCTCGATCTGGCTGGACGGTACGTCCTCCAGGTTGCAGTCTCCCGCGGCCGAACAGTAGAAAGCCACCTTCTTGAACTCCTCGGCCATATGCGTGGTGATCTCGTATTCGAACTTCTTCATCTCGCCTCCTCGGCACGGGCGACCGAATCAGCCGCCCCAGGGCATCCTCGAGTACTCGTCCGTGAGCCGGTCCCGGTACTCCTTGAAAAACAACTCGTGCCGCTTCTCCCAGTCCGCCAGCATTTGAAAGGCGCTGGCCGGCGCGCCTTCGGCCTTGGAGGCCGCGTGGGCGTAAAACTCGCTCAGGTCCCTCTCGATCAGCCAGGCCATGTTGAACACGGTCACGTCCGGCACCATGGAACCGGCCAGGCCCTGTTCCAGGAATTCGGACCGGGCCCGGGCGTCGAAGAAGTCGACCGGCTCGATGACCACCTCCCGGACCCGGACCAGGTCGATCCGGCCCGTATCCTTGAGATCGCCCAGAACGCGGTTGATAAAGTCGATGTGCCGTTGCTCCTCCTGGATCAGGCGCTCGAAGGCGCTGACGGCGGCGCCGATCCCCAGCCGTTTCAAGGACGCTTGGAAAAAGCTCATCCCTGTTTTTTCCTGGTTGAGGGCGTATTCGAAGACCTTGATCAAATTGTCCTGGCCCGGCATATGTCCTCCTTGGCTCAAACCCGGATGTTGCTGTTGGATTCGGCTGGAATCCAGTTTACCAGCAATCCGGGGGAAAATAAACCGCCCCTACTCCAAAACCTCACTCAGAAGTCCCGGGTCGGATACGGGACGCCGGCAGGCATGATCCTGGCACACGTACACGGTGGCCCGGCCGTCTTCCGGCCCCATCTCCCGGACGAACGGAGCCAGTTCGGCCAGGCGGCGGCCCGCCTCCCCGTCCGGCTTGAAAAGCAGCACACGGCCGGGCTGAAACCGCTTCCGGACCGCCTGGACCACGGCCACCGAATCCGGGGCCTCCGGGTCTCCGGCAATAACGATCTCCCGGGCCGGACCGATGGCAAAGTCCAGGGCCTGGAGGAAAAAGGCGTGCGCGCCGGGGTATTCGATCAACTGGCCCGCAAAGGCCCGGATGGTCTTGTCGGCCAGGGCCTCCAGGCCGGGGTCCCCGGTCATTCGCCCCAGGCGCAGCAGGTTCAAGGCGGCCACGGCATTGCCCGACGGCAGCGCACCGTCGTACGCCTCCTTCTTCCGGGCGATCAGTTCCTCGTTCCCGCGGCCGGAAAAATAGAACCCGCCCCCGTCCTCGTCGCCAAACCATGCCTCCATGGTTTTCGACAGGGCCAGGGCCTCTTCGAGCCAGGCCGGGTCGAAGGTGGCCTCGTACAACTCGATCAGGCCCCAGACGAAATAGGCATAATCGTCCAGGTACCCAGGCAGGGCGGCATCGCCCAGGCGGTAGCGTCTGAGCAGGCCGCCCTGGCCGGTCTTCATCCGGGACAGGATGAACGAGGCGGCCCGGGCCGCGTCCCGGGCGTACGCTTCCCGGCCCAGAATCTGGGCGCCCTTGGCCAGGG
Organism: Pseudomonadota bacterium; assembly: GCA_018830135.1. Lineage (GTDB taxonomy): Bacteria > Desulfobacterota > Desulfarculia > Adiutricales > JAGVGV01 > JAHJTB01. The sequence continues at coordinate 30,907 of JAHJTB010000047.1, forward strand.
CCGCGATCATCAGACCGTTCCAGGCGGTGAGAATCTTGTCGTCCTTCAGCGGCCGGACCCGGCCTTCCCTTCGGGCGAACAGTTTTTGCCGATCCTCATCGAGCCGCCCTTCCAGTTCTTCCAGCGTCAGGCCCTCCCGGCGGGCAAAGGCCTCGGCCGGGACCGTGATACGGGGAATACTCGTTTGATCCTCGAAATTCCCCTGGTCCGTCACGTCGTAGAACCGGGAAAAAATCCGGGCGCCCTCCTCGCCCAGCACATCGACCACCTCTTCCGGGCGCCAGAGATAGAACAATCCTTCCCGGCCCTCGCTGTCCGCATCCTCGGCCGCGTAGAATCCACCCTCGGGCGAAGTCATGTCCCGCCGGACGTACTCGAAAATCTCCCGGGCCGTCCGGGCGTAAAAGTCTTGGCCCGTGACCTGGCAGGCCTCGAGGTAGGCCATGGCCAGCAGGGCCTGATCGTAAAGCATCTTCTCGAAATGCGGGGCCAGCCATTTTTCATCCACCGAATAGCGGTGAAAACCCAGTCCCACCTGGTCGAATATCCCGCCGTGCCTCATGGCGGCCAGCGTTTTTTCCACCATCTCCAGGGCCTGGGAGTCGGGCCGGCGCCGATGCCAGCGCAGAAGAAACGTGAGCTGATGGGGCATGGGAAACTTGGGCGCCTGACCAAAGCCACCCCATTGCGGATCGAAGCTCCGGGCCAGATGCGTGTAAGCCTTTTCCAGGCTTTCCAGGCCCGGAGCGGCGTCCGATACCGGACCCGGTTCCGGACCGGCCAGAACCCCGGTCAACTGATCGGCGGCCTTGATCACGATCTCCCGCTCCGTTCGCCATTTTTCGGCCAGCATGCCCAGCAGGTCGATGAAACCGGGCCGCCCGAAACGGCCGGTCTTGGGGAAGTAGGTCCCGGCGTAAAACGGTTTGCCCTCCGGGGTCAGGAAGGCGCTCAGGGGCCAGCCCCCCTGGCCGGTCAGGGCCTGGCAGGCGGCCATATAGACCTGGTCGACGTCCGGACGTTCCTCCCGGTCCACCTTGATGGAAACCCAGGACTCGTTCAAGACCCGGGCCACCTCGTCGTCCTCGAAGCTCTCGTGGGCCATGACGTGGCACCAGTGGCAGGTGGCGTAGCCCACGGACAGAAATACCGGCTTGTCCTCGGCCCGGGCCCGGGCAAAGGCGGCCTCGCCCCAGGGATGCCAGTCCACCGGGTTATGGGCGTGCTGGAGCAGGTAAGGGCTTTTTTCTTGGATCAGACGGTTGGGCACGGTTCGTCCTCCTTGTCTAATGAATATAGGCGCTGCCCGGGCCTTCTTCAAGTCGGGGCCGTTCCCGGTAATCCAGGAACAGGAGCACCTTGGGTTCCGGACCCCCGCGCGGTCCCGCAACGCCGCCAAGCGGAGGCATGGACAGGTTCCCTCGCCATATCAACTTGATGTTGAAACGAAATTTGATATAATGGGCCATCGGGGTTTCCATGGCCGAGACCGGCGTCCTCATACCCGGGATATAACAAACGTGAAAATCGACCTGTCCAAATGGATGCAGACCTACACGGAGGCCTTCAAGGCCCTCCAGGGGACCCATTTTTTCCGCGTGGTGACCATCACCGGGCTGCTGATCATCCTGGCCGCCATGCTGATGTTCGTGGTCGAGTATCCCCAGGAACCCGTGGCCAAGGGAGTCTGGGACGCCATCTGGTGGGCTATCGTCACCATGACCACGGTCGGATACGGCGACATCGTGCCCAAGACCGTTTTCGGCCGGATCATCGGCTTCGGGGTCATGATTTCCGGCGTGTTCCTGGTATCGATGATGACCGCCACGATCGCCTCGGTTTTCGTGTCCCAGCGGATCAAGGAGGGAAAAGGCTTGGAAGACGTAAGAGACAGGGATCACATCGTGGTTTGCGGGTGGAACGAACACGGAAACAGCGTCATCCAGGGCCTTGTCAATCTCCTTCGCCCCCGAATACCGGTCGTCGCCCTGGTCAACGAACTGCCCCGCGAGGAAGTGGACGCCATCCTGTACCGTTTCAAGGACATCCAGTTCCGTTTCGTGCGGGGCAATTTCACCAAGGAGGAAATTCTGGCCCGGGCCAACATCAAACGCGCCCGCGCGGCGATCGTGCTGGCCGACGCCAGCGGCCACCATCCCATCGAAGCCGCCGACGAACGGACCATCTTCGGGGCCCTGGCCATCAAGTCCATGGCCCCCAAGGTCAAAACCTGCGCCGAACTGCGCAACCCGGAAAACAAGGAACACCTTCGGCGGGCCAACGTGGACGAGATCGTGGTCCGGGGGGAACAGAACGCGGCCATACTGGCCAGCGCCGCCGCCGCCACCGGGCTGTCCACCGTGATGAAACTGCTGCTCAACGTCGAGGAGGGCAACAAGCTCTGGCGGGTCAGACTCCCGGACCGCTTCGTCGGCCGGACCGTGGGCGACCTGAACACGTTTTTCCGGGACAAGTTCTCGGCCATTCTCATGGCCATCGTCACCGAAACGTCGGCCATCCGTCTCGAGGACATCATGTCCCAGGACGCCACGGCCATCGACGATTTCATCAAGCGCAAGTTCGAGGAGTCCGGCAAGGACTTCTTCTCTTCGGGCAAGGGCCGGGTTTCGGTCCAGATCAACCCTCCCTTCGACTATGTACTCACGAAAAACGACGCGGCCGTCGTCCTGGGACGGGACCGGCCGGCCGAGGCCTCCCTCCTTGAAAAATCCCTTGATTTCGTGGTGGGTGGCGGCCGTTCGGAGGAAAAATGATCCCCGAGATCGATTTCCTGAGAAAGATTTATATTTTTCAGGACCTGGTGGACCAGGAGCTCGAGTTCATCGCCCAGATCATGACCCCGCGCGAGTTCCCCTCCGGCGAGCTGGTCATCGAGGAAGGCAAGCAGGGCGATTCCATGTACGTCATTGCCGAGGGGGAGGTTCAGGTCTTCAAGTCCCTGACCATGAAGTTCGGCGAGGACGACTTTCGCGAAACGGAAAAGACCCTGATCACGCTTCGGGCCGAAGACCACGTGGTCATCGGGGAGATGTCCCTGATCACCGAGGCCGAACGTTCGGCCACGGTCACCGCCCAGATCGACAGCACCCTGTATGAAATCACCCGGGAACATTTTCTCAACCTGGCCTGGGCCAAGCCGGAGTTGGGGCTCAAGGTCACCCTGCGCCTGGCCGAGTTGGTCAGCCAGCGTCTGAAGAAGTCCGGCGAGGACGTCATCCGGTTGACGACCGCGCTTTCCATTGCATTGAGCCAGTAAGGGACCGGCCATGAAGGTCTTTCTGACCGGCGCGAGCGGCTTCGTGGGCCGGGGACTGGCCCGGTTCCTGACCGGCCAGGGGCACCAGGTCCTCCTCCTGACCCGTTCGGCCGGAAACCGGCCCGACCCGGGACCGGGCTCGTCCTGGGTCGAGGGGGACCCGACCCGGCCAGGCCCCTGGCAGGACGCGGCGGCCGAGGCCGAGGCCGCGGTCAACCTGGCCGGAGAATCCATTTTCACCCGCTGGACGCCGGAGATCAAAGACCGCATCCTGGAAAGCCGCGTCCGGGCGACCCGCAATCTGGTGGACGCTCTGACCTCCCGAGGCCGGGCCACGGTGCTGCTGAGCGCGTCCGCCGTGGGTTATTACGGGTTTCGCGGGGACGAAGACCTGGACGAGTCCGGGACGCCGGGCCGGGACTTCCTGGCCGAAGTCACCCGCCAATGGGAAGCGGAAGCCCTCGGGGCCGAGGCCCGGGGAGTCCGGACGGCCGTCATGCGCTTCGGCATCGTCCTGTCCGCCGACGGCGGGGCCCTGGGCCGGATGCTGCCCCTGTTCCGGGTGGGCCTGGGCGGCCGTCTCGGCTCGGGCCGCCAATGGTTCTCCTGGATTCACCGGCACGATCTCGTCCGGGCCGTCCAGTTCGTTTTCGAACGCCCTGAAGCCAAGGGGGCCTACAATTTCACCGCCCCCCACCCGATTACCAACCGGGAGTTCACCCGGGCCCTGGCCCGGGTCATCGGACGGCCGGCCATCCTGCCCGCGCCGGGTTTCGCCGTTCGGCTGGCCCTGGGGGAGTTCGGATCGGTTCTGCTGGAAGGCCAGAAGGTCGTCCCCCGAAAGCTGCTCGACCTGGGCTTTGATTTCGAGTTTCCCGAAATTGAACCCGCCCTGAAAGACCTGCTCGCCCCGAGGGACTGAACCGGACAACCTGCCCCGCTACCGCCGGGAGACGCCCATGACCGCTGAACAAGACCGGATTCCCGCTGGCTGCGCATCTTCGGGAAACGGACGGGAGGTCCGATTCGAACGTCTCTTCGCCGCCGCTCTCCTTGCCTCATGCACGGACCTGCCCGACCCGGAGCGTTTGGAACGCCTGGCGGCCCTCCCGCTTTCCCGGCCGGCCGACCCGGCCGAATGGGTCTTCCAAGGGAAAAGGCCCTCCGCTCGTCGAATCGAATCGGCCCGCCTCCTGGCCAGGACCTGGATGGACTCGGGCCTGCGGCTGATCGAGGTCCCGGCACGGGCGTCCGATCCTCCCGGCCGCCTGAGATCGGCCTTTGTCCGGGGCGATACGGCCCTCCTGGACCGCCGGCTCTTGGCCGTCCTGAACTCGAGAAAACCCCGGCTTCCCGCCCCGCGGGACCGCTGGGTCCGGGCGACTGCGGCCGCGATCCGGCAAGCGGACCGAAACGCCGGCGGTCTGGTCACCAGCCTGGGCAACGATCCTTATGAAATGGCGGCCTACCTGGCCCTCGATCTTGGAATCCCCCAAGTCGTCGTCTGCGATGCCCCGCTGCCCTGGATGGGCAGTCCGACCGCTCCGGCCCGCTTTCTGGCCGAGCACGCCGAACTGGCCGACAACGTCCGGGTCCTGTTTCTGTCCCCCTTTTCACCCGGAACTCAACCCCCTCGGGCCCAAAGACAGGCCAGGCGCGACGCCTGGGTGGTCGGGCTGGCCGAATCCCTGGTCATGATCGAAGTTCGGGCCGGCGGCCACATGGAACGCCTGGCCTCCGCGGCCCTCGGTCGGGGCGTTCCGGTTCGGGTCCTGATTCCTAACCGGGCGGACCGCTCGACCGAGGGCAACGAGACCCTGATCCGGGCCGGGGCCATGACCTTTCGGCTCGCCCCATCCACACCGCCTTTAGGCGGCCGGGCCGCCGAGCCGCCTACTCCGGCCCGGCCCTCGGCCCAACGCCGTTTGGGCGCGCCGGCGGAGCCCTGCCTGTATCACTTCACCCGCTCGTGCCCGGGGCCCTGGCCCGGCCAGGCCCGCTCGGAATACTACCGTTCCCTGGCTGAAAGCCGGGACGGCGCGGCCCACGAAGCCCGGGACACTCTCCTGCGCATCCTGGACGAAAAGACGATTCGGGGCGGCAGCCGAATGACCCGGGGGCCGGTTCGGGCGGTCTGCTTCACGGCCCGGGAATGGGGAGCCTTGCGGGAACTGGTCCGTTGGCGCAAGGCCCTGATACGCTGGACCCTGGAGCCGTTCGGCCTGGCCCTGCCCCGCCGGGCCCTCCTGGAACTCGGCGCCCGGCCCGTGGTTTACGGAGACGAATCGGTCTGGCGAACGCTGCCGGAGGCGGAGCGGTTCCGTTTTCAGTTGCACCGGCCGCCCCGCACGAACTGGCGCATGGAAAAGGAGTGGCGGCTGCCCGGCGACCTGGACCTGGAGGCCATCCCTTCCGATGAAATCGCGGTCCTGGTCCCCACGGCGGCCCTGGCCGATGAAATCGCGGCCCGCTACAACATGAAAACCATGGTCCTGGAAGGGTTCGCCTGACCCGGGAAGCCGCACGGGCGATCGAGCCGTTCCGATTTCAGACTCCCCTGCCCGTCCAACCACCCCCGGGTCCCGATTGGAGTCGCTGCAAGGTCGGGACTTGTTCGCCTCTGGCGGGGTTAGGGGGGATTTCCCTAAAAGCGCCATATGCTCCACACCGCCGAAGGCGGGCAGGCAGAAGTGATACCCAAAGAGGGCGGCCTCATCAGCGGGGCCGGTTTCCACCACCCACCGCCTTGGCAAGCCAGTTTCCAAACCCAATAACCTTTTGGCTCCCAAAAGGACGGATACTCGCCAAGACGGTATGTATCAATAAGCTTGTTGGGTTACGCTTCACTAACCCAACCTACGGGACTGAGGCTCTTCGCCAAGACGGTACCTATAAGCACCGACACTGCGAGGAGCATAGCGACGAAGCCGTCTCGGATGGACCATGATAGAAAAGCGGTCCTATATCAGAACGGTGTTCAGCGCACAAACCGGATCGGGCGTCATCATTTAAGACCTGAAAACGCAGGAGCGCCACAGGCCTAGCGAGGCGGATGAATCGTTCGGGTCAGTTTTCCGATCCGTGGGGGCAGAGCTTGAGCAGGGGGCATTGGTGGCAGTCGGGTTTGCGGGCCATGCAGACCTTGCGGCCGTGGTCGATGAGCTGGAGGCTGAAGCCGGTCCATTTGTCCCGGGGAATCTGGTCCATCAGTTCGAACTCGATCTTGACCGGGTCTTTTTTATCGGTCAGGCCCAGGCGTCCGGAGATGCGTCCGACGTGGGTGTCCACGACGATGCCGGGAATGCCGAAGGCCGCGCCCAGGACCACGTTGGCCGTCTTGCGGCCCACGCCCGGCAGCTTGACCAGGAGGTCCAGATCGTCCGGGACCCGGCCGCCATGCCGTTCCAGCAAGGCCTGGCCCAGCCCCTTGATGGCCTTGGCCTTGTTCCGGAAAAAGCCGGTCGAGCGCACGTCCTCCTCGAGTCGGCCGATTTCGGCCCCGGCGTAGTCTTCCGCCGTCCGGTACTTTTTAAACAAATCCCGGGTGACCAGATTGACCCGTTCGTCCGTGCACTGGGCGGACAGGATCGTGGCCACGAGCAGTTGGAGCGGGTCTTTATGGTCCAGGCTGGTCCTGGGTTCGGGGTACTCCCGGTCCAGGACGGCCAGAATCTTTTTGACTTCGGCTTTGGTGCGCATACCCTCAGGCCCCGTTTCCGCCCGGCCGCGCGCGGCCGGACTTCATCTCCCGCAACAGCCGGGCCGTTTCGTCCCGGTCCACGCAGTTGACCAGGTCGGCCTTGGTCAGCCAGCCCTTGCGCGCGATGTACAGGCCGTAGCGCGCGTCCCCGAGTCCCCGGGCCGAGTGGGCGTCCGGGCAGATGACCATTTTGAGCCCTTTTCGGGCGGCCCGGCGAAGTTCGCGCCAGTCCAGGTCCAGGCGGTGCGGGTTGGCGTTGATCTCGACCAGGGTCCCGCTTTCGACGGCCGCGTCCAGCACGGCCGACAGGTCCACGGCGTACGGCTCCCGGGCCAGCAGGAGCCGGCCCGTGGGATGGCCGAGTATGGTCGTAAACGGGTTTTGGACCGCCCGGATCAGGCGGGTCGTCATCTGGGGCTCCGGCAGGCTGAAGTTCGAATGGACCGAGGCGATGACGAAATCGAAACGGGCCAGGACCTCGTCCGGGTAGTCCAGGGAACCGTCGGTCAGAATATCGGACTCGATGCCCCAGAACAGGCCGAAGTCCGGAACCCGCTCGCGCAAGGCCTCGATTTCCGCGAACTGCCGTTCCAGGTCATCGACGCTCAGGCCGCCGGCGTAGGCCGCCGTCCGGCTGTGATCGGACAGGCCCACGTACTCGTAGCCCAGCTTCCGGCATTCCTCGACGATCTCGGGCAGAGACAGCCCGCCGTCGCTGAAGTTGGAATGGACGTGAAACAGGCCCCGCAGATCGCCGGCCTCGACCAGGACCGGCAGGTCGCCCCCTTCGGCCGCCTCGATCTCCCCGAGCCCTTCCCGCAGTTCCGGCGGAATGAAGGGGAGGTCCAGCAGCCCGTACAGGCCGCCCTCGTCCGTCACGGGACGGCTCTGGCCGTCGTAATCGAACAGGCCGTATTCGTTGAGCTTCCAGCCACGGGTCTTGGCCCGCTGGCGTAGCTGGGTGTTGTGATCCTTGGAGCCGGTCATGTGCTGAAGGGCGAATGGAAAGGCCTCGGCCGAGACCAGCCGCAGGTCCACGTTCAGTCCGGAATCGAGGCGAAAGGTGAGTTTGTTGTCCGCGCCGCCGGTCAGGGCGTCGACCATCGCGAGGTCCTTGAGGTACGCGGTCACCTTGGCCGGGGCGGATGAAACCGCGACCATGTCCAGGTCCTTGACGACCTCCTTGCGGCGGCGGAAGCTGCCGGCCAGGGCCGCCCGGCGAACGTCCGGGCAGGCCTCGATCCGCTCGAGCAGTTCCAGGGCCGCCGGCTCGACTTCGGCCCACAGGAAACGACCCCGGTATTTTTTCAGATTCTCGATGCCCGTAAGGACCCGGGCCTGGGTCTTGGCCCCGAACCCCTTGAGGGCGACCAGGCGGTTTTCCTGGCAGGCGTATTCCAACTCGCCCAGGTTGGTAATACCCAGTTCGTCGTAAAGCGTTTTGACCTTCTTGGGACCCAGCCCCTGAATCTGGAGCAGTTCGAGCAGTCCGGCCGGAAATGCATTGACCAGTTCGTGCAGGTATTCCAGGCGCCCGGTCCGGACCATTTCCACGATGTGCGCGGCAATGGTCTTTCCGATGCCCTTGACTTTGTGAACCGACCCGTCGGCGACCAGGTCCTCGAGATCGGATTCCAGGGACAACACGGCCCGGGCGGCCTGCTGGTAGGCTCGGACCTTGAAGGGGTTCTCGCCTTTCAGTTCCAGGAGTACGGCCACTTCCTCGAGCGCGGTGGCTACGTCTTTGCGGTCCATGGCGGAACACCGCCGCGCCCGCGCCTCCAGGGATCGAGGAGCGCGGCCGGCGGCGGTCTATTCCTCGAAGACGATGCGATGGTTGACGAGGTTGATGCTCTTGATCCGGGCCTTGACGATACGCTGTTCGCCGAAGATGCTCACCAGGCGGTAGGCGTCGCCGTTTTCCGGCTCGATGACGTCCACGGCTTCCAGGATCAGCTCGTCCCGGCCGTCCTTGTTCAAGTAAGCGGCAGCTTCACACATCAGGCAAAAACTCCTTTATTCTTCCCACGACGATCTCTTCGACCAGGTGCGGCAGGGGCTCGCCGCTCAAGCCGACGATCCGGAGCCGCTCCTGGAACAAAGGCAGCAGAATTTTGACGGCCGGACTCGACGTGACCGCTTCGGCCATGCGGGGCGTGACCTCGCCCATCATGGCGTTGGCCCAGGTGATGGACAGGGGGCCGACGATCAGGTCGGCGTCCAGCGTGGTGCGGACGATGGCGTTCTCTCCGGTCGCTCCCCGGTTGGCCCGGGCCTTCATCATTTGCGAGGTGGCGATGGCGTTGGTCCCCAGGGCCAGAATCTCCACGGACTCGCCGTAGACTTCCTTGAGGCGCTTGATCAAGGCCGCGCCGATGCCTCCGCCTTGTCCGTCGATCACACAGATTCGCTTGCGCATGCCCAATTCTCCTCGGTTCGAAGCGTCTTCGCGGACTGCCGGGCACTATACTCCAGGCACGGCGGGGGCCGCAAGAGGAAAGCGGAGACCGGGCCTTGTCTCGGATGGCCCTTAACGATCGATGAGCGGAGGCGGGCCGAATCGGTGGCGGAGCAGGACCCAGGCGGCGACCAGACCGTCCCGGGCCTTGATCTTCTTGCCCTGTTCGAAGCGCCGGGGCCGGTAGCTGATAGGCAGTTCGTGGATATCCAGCCCGGCCCGCAGGGTCTTGCCCGTCACTTCGGCGCAGAACTCGAACCCCCGGGCCGTCAGTTGAAAATCCTTGAGCAACCGGGTTTCGAACAGCTTGTAGCAGGTCGGCTGGTCGGTGATGGAAGAACGGTAGAGCAGGTTGGTCAGCCAGGACAGGAAACGGCCGCCCCAGTAATAGCGGCTGTAGGAGCGGGTGTTGTCCGGCCCCAGGATGCGCGAGCCGAAGACCACCCGGGCCCGGCCTTCGAGGACCGGGACCAGGAGCTTCTGGAAATCCCGGGGGTCGTACTCGAGGTCCGCGTCCTGGATGATGGTGTACCGGCCCCGGGCCTCGGCCAGACCGGTGCGCACCGCCGCTCCCTTGCCCTGGTTGGTCTGGTGAAAGAGAAAGCGCACCTCGGGCCGACTCGACTTCGCCTCGGCCAGAAGCCGGGTCGTGCCGTCTTTCGAACCGTCGTCCACGATGATGATCTCCTGGTCCAGGTCCAGGGATCGAACGCGGTCCAGGAGTTCGAGCACGGTCTCCCGCTCGTTGAAAACCGGAATGATGACCGTCAGAATCGGGGTCTGGACCTCGCTCATGTATGCTCCGTCCGCTTCGAATTCGAGGGCCGGCGGAAGACCGGCGGCCTTGGGTAAAAAAAGGGCGCACGAACGGTGCGCCCTTTTCGCACGTTCAGCCTAAGGGCAGTTTAGAAGGCTTCTTCCGGAATGTCCAGGGCCGACGTGTCTTCCGTCTGGAAGGTGGCCAGACGCCCGAAGACCCGCGTCAGCATGTTCCGGCAGAAATACTTGGCCGTCTCGATCTTGCCCCGGTAGAAAATCCCGTCCGCGGAATCGGCCTTGACTTCGGCCAGCCGCTTGCGGGAGATCAGACCCTGTTCCAGCATCAGATGGCCGATCATGACCTCGCCCAGGTTGTCCAGGAACCGGGTCGCGTACAAGGGGATCATCTGGGGCTTGCCGCCCATGAAGTACTCGGCGAACTTCTGGGCAAAAGCCATGGTCCCCCCGGTGGCCTCGTCGAGCAGCTTGACGTCCGCGGCGAAATCCGCGTCCTCCCGGTTGGCGGCCACGAAGTCCATGATCATCTCCATGTACTCCTGGAAGACCCGGCCGCCCTGCATGTTCATCTTCCGGCCGATCAGGTCCACGGCCTGGATGTAGTTGGTCCCCTCGTAAACCGAGGCGATCTTGGCGTCCCGGGCGTACTGCTCCACGGGAAACTCGGCGCAGTAGCCCACGCCGCCCAGGACCTGTATGGCGTCCCGGGTCAGTTCGTAGCCCAGGTCCGCGCAGTACGACTTGACCACCGGCGTCAGCAGTTCCACCTGGCGCTCCGCGTTCCGACGGGTCTCCTCGTTCGGGTCCTTTTCCGCCACGTCCAGCAGGAAGAAGGTCCGGGCGCACAGAGCCCGCATGCCCTCGGTCCCGGCCTTGAGGTTCATGAGCATCCGGCGGACGTCCTCATGCTTGATGATCGGCACCCGGTCGCCGCGCCGGTCGGTAAACGGCGGGCCCTGAATCCGTTCCTTGGCGTAAATGCGGGCCGTGTCGTAGGCTGAAGCCGCCACGGCGTGGCCCTGGAGGCCGACCCCGAGCCGGGACTCGTTCATCATCTGGAACATCTTGGGCATGCCCGAGTGCGGTTCGCCCAGCAGAATGCCCCGGCATTTCCCGTTCTCCCCGAAAGACAGAGAGGCCGTGGCCGAACCGTGAATGCCCATCTTCTTCTCGATGCCCGTGCAGCGCACGTCGTTGGGCTCGCCCAGGCTGCCGTCCGGATTGACCCAGATTTTCGGCACGATGAACAGACTGATGCCCTTGGTGCCCGGCATGGCCCCCTCGATCCGGGCCAGCAGCAGGTGGATGATGTTTTCGCACAGATCGTGCTCGCCCGCGGAAATAAAGCACTTGCTGCCCTCGATCTTGAAAACCCTCGGGTCGCCCGAATCCGGATCGGGCACGGCCCTGGTCCGCAGCCAGCCCACGTCCGAACCCGCGTCCGGTTCGGTCAGGCACATGGTCCCGCCCCAGACGCCCGTGTACATCTTTTCCACGAACAGGGCCTTGTCCTCGTCCGTGCCGTGATTCTCCACCAGACGCCCGGCGCCGACGGTCAGACCGGGATAGGCCATCACGTTCAGGTTGGCCCCGCAGAAAATTTCCAAAACCATGCCGCCCACGATCTGCGGCAGCCCCTGGCCGCCGAACTCCGGGCTGTTGGAAACGGCCCACCAGCCATTCTCCCTCATGACCTCGGCGCATTCATGAAACGATTTCGGCAAGGTCACGACACCGTCGTTGTACACCGCCCCGATGCGGTCCCCGTCCTGATTGGCCGGCCCCATGACCTCCCGGCCCACCTTGAGCGACTCGTCAATGACCATGTCCATGTCTTCAACGGTGAAATCCTGATACGCGGTATAAGACAAGATTTTGTCCAGGCTGTTGTGTTCCTTGATGACAAACTTGATGTCCCTGTCATCGCGACGGAAAAAATTGATGCCCATGATGCTTCTCCATGATGGTTGGTTTGTTTCCGGTCCCTCCGGGGGACCGGCCGACCCGGAATCCGGCCGTAAAGTATAAGGGAATCATACCGTTTACTGTTTCCCGGGTCAAGCAAATAACATTATGGATAAGTTAAATATGTAAATAAGAATGAGCCTTCATTCATTTTTTTGGGGAGCCCCGTCCTCAGGCCAGGGGCAGGTCGATGAGCACGGCGATCAGGTCGTCCCCTTCCCGGCCCACGTTGATGATCCCGTTGTGGCGGTGGACCATGACCGGGACCAGGGGCAGGTCGATCAGGGAGGCGTCTTCGTCCTCGGTCGTGAAGGGATAGAAGAAATGGCGCAGTTGGTCGTCGGACAGGTAACCGGCCGGGTAGACCAGACGGATTTCGACCATGGCCCCGGCCTTGACGGCTGAAATGTTCAAAACCCCCCTGGGGGGCATCTGGTAGGCCGCGTTGCGGATCAGGTCGATCAGGGCCCGGCTCAGGCCTTCCGGATCGATGCGCAGGCGATGGCCGTTGTTCGAGATGTTGAGGTTCAGCCTGACCTGGTTTTCGTTCAGATAGGGCTCGACCTCCCGGACGACCCGGTCCAGGAACTCGCCCAGGTCGCTTTCCGCCAGGTGGAGTTCCATGGGCAGGATGTAGGCCTTGAGGTAGGTCTGGATCATTTTCAGAATCTGTTCGAGCCGGGCGACCTGTTCCCCGAGTATCTTGGCGTACGGGGAGGAGGGATCGGTTTCGGACAGGGATTTTTCGAGCCGTCGCGCGCAGAGGCCGACCACGGACAGGGGATTGCGGAACTCGTGGGCCAGCCGGGCGGAGATTTCGGACAGGCTCTTGAGTTCTTCGGCCTGGAGGGTCTGTTCCCGGAGGCGTCTGGACTCCCGAATATCGAGCATGTACCCTTCCAGGTACAGAATCCGGCCCTGTTCGTCCCGGATCGGCTCGGCATGATCCAGGATGTCCACGGCCAGCCCCTGCCGGTCCTGGAGCCGGTATTCCATTTCAAAGGACGTGCTGTTTCCCAGGGCCCGGTTTTTGGCCTCGATGACCCGGTCGCGGTCTTCGGGGTGGATCATGGGCGCCCAGACCGCGGGTCCGCCGACCAGGTTGTCGGCCGGCCATCCGGTCAGGTTTTCGATGTACGAACTGACGAAGGTCCGCACCAGCCCCGGTTCCAGGCGGTAGACGACCAGGGGGATGTGTTCGACCAGGGTCCGGAACTTTTCCTCGGACTTGACCAGTTCGGCCGTTCGTTCCTCGACCCGGGTTTCGAGCAGTTGGGCGTAGTTCAGGAGCCGGTAGCGGGAGTCCTCCAGGGCGGCCAGCATCCGGTTGAGGGCTTCGGCCAGAACGCCGAACTCGTCCCGGACCTTGACCTCCATCTTCGGCACGCGCTTGCCCGTGGAAATCCGTTCGGCCTGGTCCACCAGGGCCTTGATCGGGGCCAGGAAAAGCGTGGATACCAGCCAGACGAAGATCAGGGCCAGGAGCATCGAGGCCAGCCCGAAGCTCAGAATCAGGGTTCTGTATTTACGGATCAGAAAGATCGTCTTTTGCCGGTCCCGGCTCAGTTCGATCACGCCCACCCGGCGCCCTTGAAAGTTCTGGATCGGCCCGATGACCACGGCCAGACCGGAGGCTTTGGCGTCCGTGGTCAGGAACCGATGCCCGCCGTTCCGTAGGATCGCCTTGTAGGTCGTGGGGGCCAGATAGGTTCGGCCGGGGCAGGTGGAGGCCAGGATGCGAATGCCGGCCGGGGCGTCCGCGTCGGGCAGATAGATGGTGAAATCGCAGGCCAGGTCCGTTTTCAGCCGGTCCAGAAAGGGCTGCTCGATGCTCGACCCCACCTCGACGCTGCCCACGGTCCGTCCCTGGTAGTAGACCGGGGCCACGCCGCGCAGGCCGAACCCCGTGGCCCCGAACTCCAGCCCTCCAATGACCGAGCCGGTTTCATGGGCCTCCAGGATCGTCTGCCGATAGAGCAGGTCGTCCCCGTGCTGTTCCGGTTTGTGAAGCCTCAGGAAGGACCGGGGCGGATAGGTATGGAAGTGAAACTGCTTGATGCCGACCAGGTTCTTCAGCCGCTGAAAGACCGGCATGTACAGCTCGATCAGCCGATCCCGGTCCCGCCTGGCCAGGGCCTCCTGAACGAGAGGATTCGAACCCACCACTTCGGCCAGGGCTACGGACATCTCGAGCTGCCGGTGGAGCCGCTGCTGGAACGTCTGGTAGATCTGCTCCATCCGCTGGGTTTCTTGTTCCAGTAATATCTGGTTTTGACTGCGAATACCCCAGGCCACCAGCAGGACCGTCAGGGCGACCGGCAGGAAAATAAAGGGGATGAGCAGCTTCCATTTGAGGCTGATGTTCCGGACTCTTTTGATCTGCGCCCACATGTTATCTGGCTAAAGTGTATCATTTTTTTCAAACGCCTCGAACAAAAAACTGCCCCAGAACCGACAATCCGTGTATAATGCGGTCCTGCCTGCTGAGACCGGAAAACCGTTATTTTAAAAAGGCCTGAGCTTCCGTCCCAACAACCGATCAGGAAAGTCCAGCCCAATGCTTTCGCAAACCTTTGATTTTCAACCATTCCTGGACACCAAGATCAGCCTTTTCATTTACGACCCGACCATGTCCGGGCACGCCCGCCTCAGCCTCCAGCACCTGGGCTTCCAGCAGGCCGAAGACCACAAAGTCCCCCGCAACTACTTCGAAGCCCTCAAGCGACTGATCCCCATCATCGCCGGCGACAGCCAGCTGGTCCTGATCAACCTGCCGCCCCGACCGAAACCGGCCGCGGCCAAAAACGAAGTGGTCCCCATCTACCAGAGCGTCTCCGAGACGTACACGGACATCAAGACCCATCTGGCCCAAAGAAACCCCGAACCCCTCAAGCTGCTCTCGAAAACCGTGCCCATGATCGAGGTCGGCGATTATCTTCGGGAAAAACTGGTCGAAGTGCTTTTCAAGTTCCGGGTCCCGGCGGCCTTTTTCATGTCCACCCTGGCCGCGACCAGCCATCTCCAGGGGAAAAGAAAAGAGGATCAGGCCCGGGAAAACCTGGAAATTCATCTCCAGGAACTGACCGGCTATCTGGCCCAGTACTTTCGCGACAAGGAAGAACTGGTGGCCCTGGCCGACGAAAAACTCTCGGAAAAGGACCTGACCGAGCGCAAAGCGGCCTACGACCGTCTCATGGACGAAGCGGACAAGTTCAAACAGCAGGGCGACTACGACGCGGCCATCGCCAAACTGCGCCAGGCCATCGAGACATTTCCCAAGGACATCGAGGCCTTTCTCGAGTCCGGCCGCCTGTATACCCGCAAGCGGGAATACAACCGGGCCCTGGCCCGGTTCATCCAGGCCGAGGAGCTTTTCCAGGAGGCCCCGTCGCCCAATCGCGAGATCGGCAACCTTCGTCTGGTCCAGGTCCAGGAAAAAATCGAAGCCGGGGCCGACCCGCGCAGCCCCGAGATTCTCGAACTGCTCGACGACGCGGTCAAGAACTACGAGGATGCCCAGGGCAAGGCCGTGGAAATGACCGAGCGCTACCCGAACGACCCGGACAAGGGCCAGCCCCAGAACATCGCGGCCATCGGCCAGGAACTGCTCAAATGGGACCTGCCCGCCATGCTGGGGCCCAAGCACCCGGCCGTCCGGACCCTGCACGCCCTGGCCAACAAGTCCACCGAGGGTCTGGACAAGGTGCCCCTGGAGGAACTGTCCACCGACCAGTGTCTGGCCCTGGGGCTCCAGGCCGTGGAAAACCGGGACGTGGACCTGGCCCGGAAATACTATTTTCACGCCCTCAAAGACAAGGAGCGCTATGCTCAGATATGCACGGAAATCAACTATCTGGGCATAAGGCTTCGGAACGCGGGGCTGATCGAGGCGGCCATCGGCGTGTACCAGGAACTCATCAAGCACCGGCCTCACAACCAGGGCTCGGTCTACTGGAACCTGGCCATCGCCCAGGCCCAGGTCAAGGACCCCATGGCGGCCGCCGGATACGCCAGCCGCTCCCTGTACATCGATCCCTACATCGCCCGAGAAAAAGAGTTTTACGACAGTCTGACCTTCGACCTGGTGCCCATCGTCCTGAGGCTCATGAAGGTCATGCGCCTGGTGGTCGTGCAGCAAAAAAAAATCAAGCCCCCGCCCCAGTTGCTCAAGCTCTACCGGACCCGGGACCAGTTGGCGACCCTGATCGCCGAAAAACAGCGCAACCAGGCCCTCAAACTCTTCCTGGCCCTGGTCAGCCGGGCCGCCCGGTTTACGCTCCGGCCCGAGTTCCACGCCGACGGGGCCGTCGTGGCCTTCCTCAAGGAGGTCAAGCCCGCCCTGGCCCGCAATCCCGGCCAGATGGCCGCCGTGAAAACGATCAACGCCTGGCTCAAGCAGGTGGCGGCCCATCCGGTGGACGCCCGGCTGAGCCGCTTCTTCAAGCTGTGCCAGGCCGCGCTCCGCTCCATCGAAGACCGGGCCGACCAGCACCAGGCCTCCTTTTTCATCGGGCAGGCCCTGGTGGTGGTCCCGGAAGCCTATTTCGCCCGTCCCGACTTCTTCGCCCGGGACACCCTGCCCGGCCTGGTCTTCGAACTGGCCCGCAAGTTCCAGTACGTGGACGTCAAACGCTTCCCCAAAGCCCAAAAAGCCGCCCCATCAAAGGCTTGAGCGCCCCGGCCCGAACGGGGCCCTTTTTTCGCCCGCCCGGCCTGACGGCCGGAGGTAAAGCGGCGAACGGCTTGTTTTGTCCGGGTAAAAAAGATTTCACGAGGCAAAAAATGGTTGCGGTCCCGCCGGGGGCTGGGCTATAACAAGAAACCCCGAAAGCGGGAGGACTTCCACGGAAGGTGAATGGCTGATGAAAATTCACGAATGTCAAGCAAAAGAACTGTTCAGGCGCTTCGATATCCCGGTGCCTGAAGGGCTCGAAGCCGGCTCCGTCGACGAGGCCCGGGAGGCGGCCCGGAAACTGAGTGTCGGCCGGATCGTGGTCAAGGCCCAGATTCACGCCGGCGGACGCGGCAAGGGCGGCGGCGTCAAGGTGGTCGAGGGCGCGGACGCGGCCGCGGCCGCGGCAGAAGGCATGCTCGGCAAGCCGCTGATCACCCATCAGACCGGCCCGGAAGGACAGATCGTCCGCCGGCTGCTGGTCGAGGCGGCCAGCCCCATCAAGCAGGAAATCTACGTCGGCCTGACCGTTGACCGGGCCCTGGGCCGGCCGGTGCTGATGGTCAGTCCCTCGGGCGGCATGGACATCGAAGAGGTGGCCGACAAGACCCCGGAACTGATCTTCAAGGAGGCGGTGGACCCGCGTTTCGGTCTGCTGCCCTTCCAGGGGCGCAATCTGGCCCGCAAGCTGGGCTTCGGCCCGGCCCTCCAGCGTTCGGCCATCACGATCTTCTCGAATGTCTACAAACTGTTCCTGGCCCTGGACGCATCGCTGGTCGAGATCAATCCGCTGGTCATCACTCAGGACGACCAGTTGCTGGTCCTGGACGCCAAGATCAACTTCGACGACAACGCCCTGTACCGCCACAAGGACATCAAGGAGTTGGAAGACCCGTTCGAGGTGGACCCGCTCGAACTCGAGGCCTCGAAATTCGGCCTCAACTACATCCGTCTGGACGGCAACATCGGCGCCATGGTCAACGGCGCCGGACTGGCCATGGCCACCATGGACCTGATCAAGCAGGCCGGGGCCGAACCGGCCAACTTCCTGGACGTGGGCGGCGGCGCCAATGCCGAAACCATCGGCCAGGGCTTCCGCATCATTCTGTCCGACGAGCGGGTCAAGGCCATTCTGATCAACATCTTCGGCGGCATCCTGCGACTGGACGTGCTGGCCAAGGGCGTGGTCGAAGCGGCCAATACGGTCAAGGTCGAGGTGCCCATCATCGTGCGGCTGGAAGGGACCAACGTCGAGGAAGGCCGCAGGATTCTGGCCGGGTCCGGACTGACCTTCGAGGTGGCCAAGGACCTCAAGGAAGCGGCTGACAAGGTGGCCGCCCTGGTGAGGAATTGAGATGAGTATTCTGGTAGATCAAAACACCAAGGTTATCGTGCAGGGCATTACCGGCTCCGAGGGCCGGTTCCATACCGAAAAGATGATCGAATACGGCACCAAGGTCGTCGGCGGCGTCACGCCCGGCAAGGGCGGCCAGACCGTCTTCGACCGGCCCGTCTTCGATACGGTCGAACAGGCCGTGGCCGAAACCGGGGCCGACGCCTCGGTCATATTCGTGCCCCCCTTCGGCGCCGCCGAATCCATCATGGAAGCGGCCGCCGCCGGCATCCGCCTGACCGCCTGCATCACCGAGGGCATTCCCGTCCTGGACATGGTCAAGGCCTGGCATTTCATCAAGGACAAGGGCACGACCCTGATCGGGCCCAACTGCCCGGGCATCATCTCCCCCGGCAAGACCAAGCTGGGCATCATGCCCGCGCCCATCCACCGGGAGGGCAACGTGGGCGTGGTCTCCCGCAGCGGGACCCTGACCTATGAAGTCGTCGACCAGTTGACCCGGGCCGGCCTGGGACAGTCCTCCTGCATCGGCATCGGCGGCGATCCCATCGTGGGTCTGCACTTCATCGACGTGCTCAAACTGTTCAAGGAAGACGACCAGACCGAGGCCGTGGTCCTGATCGGCGAGATCGGCGGCCGGGCCGAGGAAGACGCGGCCGCATACATCCAGGCCGAGTTCAAAAAGCCGGTCTTCGCCTTCATCGCCGGCCGGACCGCCCCGCCGGGACGCCGCATGGGCCACGCCGGGGCCATCATCTCCGGCAAGAGCGGCACCGCCTCGGACAAGATCGCCGCCCTGCGGGCCGCGAAAATCAACGTGGTCGAGACCCTGGGCGCCCTGGGCGAAACCGTCAGGCAGAACATCTGATCTGAATCCGAAACCACACCGGCCGGAAGCCGCCCCGCCCGGGCGGCCCCGGCCGTTTCATTTTACACGGCCCCCGCTTACCAGCTTGACGCCCCGGGCCGAAGACGGTATAAATTTCACGGGTTCCGGCCGCTTCCCCCCTCCCGATCAGGGACCAATCCCGGCCGGTCCCCGGACATACCTCGCGCGCCTGTAGCTCAGCTGGACAGAGCAGCGGACTTCTAATCCGCGGGTCGGGGGTTCGAGTCCCTCCAGGCGCGCCAGTCCTATCAATTATTTAGAAATACTCGGACAGGAGCGCGTATCGGCCCCGCAAGTCACTTGGACGGAGCCTCTCGACGTTGATGCCCCAGCGCATGCCCGGTGGGTCTAAGGAGAAGTCGTAGATGGCGTCTCCAACCATCCTGCGGCGGTCCCTGCAGGGCCACTCGGGGATTTTCCCCGGCAGGTGTCTTTGGGCAAAAAGGTCGTACTCGCGCATGGACATCTTGCCGGTGGCCTTCAAGGTGTAGACCAGCCGGCCCGATACGTCCCCGAGAGGAGATCGCTTCGAGCCGGTTCAGACGATCCAGTCTCCGACCTCGGCCGCGCGGCGAATGCCCGGCTTGCGGATGACCAGGATGCACACCCCCCGGAACGGATTCGGGGCGGCGCCGCCCTTTGTCGCCCGTCCAAACCGAGCAATAAATAAAACCGGCACCATGCCTTTTTCAGACTAACCCCGGCCGAGGCCCAATGGGTTGAATCCATCCTCATGGACCATGACGCGTCCGATGCCCTGGATTTCATCCGCCAGGTCATCAAACCCAAACTTCGCGCCAAAACCATCCCGGCCTTCGCCCCCAGCCGTTCAACGGGAATCATGACCTGAGACACCGGCCGGCTGCCGGTCAGTGGCCGCCGGACAGGGACTCGTATTCTTTCTGATCGAACATTTCGATCAGCAGGCCGTTGGCCGAGCGGCGTTTGACGAAGGCCCGCCTGGCCCCGACGCTCGGGCTGGCCGGCACTTCCAGCACCTCGGCCCCTTTTTCTTTCAGCGACCGGACGTGGGCGTCGAGGTCGTCCACTGTGACGCAGAGGTGATAGGTTCCTTCACCCTGCTTGTCCAAAAATTTGTTGAACTCGTGATTCGGATCGGTCGATGTGGTCTGCATCAATTCGATGCCGAAGTCGCCGATTCTGAGCATGGCGTTTTTGAAGCCCAGTTCCGATAAATCCATGCGCGCCTCCAGGGTGCTGATGCCCAGCACCTCGGTGTACTGCGTCAGGGCTTCCTCGATATCCTTCACCACCAGGCCGACGTGGGTCACTTTCGTAAACATGTCATCCTCCCTTATCTGCGCGGCGCGTGCGCCTGCACGAATGCCACGATGTCTTTGGTTCTCGAGCCGGACGGGAACACCTCGGCCACGCCCAGCCGCTTCAGTTCGGGGATGTCTTCATCGAGAAGCGGGCCGCCGGCCACCACCAGCAGGTCGCCCATGCCGTTTTCCTTCAGCATCTCGATCAACTCCTCCACGTGCCCGAAACGGCCGCCGATGTTCAGCCCGACCACGTCCACGTCTTCCTGCAGGGCGGTCTGCAATATCTGTTCCGCCGTGGCCTGCCCGGCGTAGATCACTTCCATGCCGGCGTTCCGAAAAGCCGCCGCCACGGTGACCACGCCCCGCCAGTGCCCGTCCAGGCTGGTCTTGGCGATCAATACCCTGATTTTTTTATCCATGTTACGCCTCTATACCGGAATCGGGGCGTTCCAGGTACCCCAGGTTTCGCGATAGACCCGGCCGATCTCGCCTATGGTGGCCATGGAGCGGATGGCTTCCATCATGGCCGGGAACTGATTGACCTCCGGGTTCTCCACCACCCGGCGAAGTTCATCCAGCGCTTTGGCCACCCGGGCGTCGTCACGTTCGCGCCGCATCTTTTCCAGCCGGGCCATGGCTTCCTCCCAGGCCTTGGAAGCCCGGTGGGGCCGGACCTCGAAGACCTTCTCATCGGTTTGAAAGCAGTTGAAGCCCACCAGCTTCCTTTCGCCGCTTTCCAGCCGGCGCTCCTGCTCCAAGGCCCCCCGGGTCGCTTCGGCGTGCAGCCAGCCGGTCTCGATGGTCTTGACCAGCCCGCCCTGGCCCTCGATCTTTTCCAGATACTTCCAAGCCCGCTCTTCGAGTTCGTTGGTCAGCGATTCGACGAAATACGAACCGGCCAAAGGATCGGCCACGGCCTCGATGCCGCTTTCATGCTGGATGACCTGCTGGGTGCGGATGGCCATCAGCAGGGCCTCCTCCGACGGCGTGGTGATGGCCTCATCATAAGGGCCGATGCCCAGGGACTGGACGCCCCCCAGGGCGGCGGCCATGGTCCGGTAGGCGCTGCGGACGATGTTGATCAGGGGCTGCTCCCTCGTGTAGTCGCGGTCCGCGGAAAAGCCATGAATCCGCAGCCGGAAGGACTTCGGGTCCTGGGCCTTGTACCGGTCCTTGAGCAGTTTGTACCACATGCGGCGGGCGGCCCGGAGCTTGCAAATCTCTTCAAAGAAATCCCGGCCGATCGAGTAGTTCACCCCGCCCAGGGCGTGGGCGAAATCGTCGATCTTCTGCCGGCCGCGTTTGAGGATGTATTCGATGTGGTCGATGTTCCAGGCCAGGACGATGGCCAGTTCCTCGAAGGCGGCGATGCCGTTGGCCCGGGCGTTGTGCCCGGCGCACGATATCGGCACCACGTGCGGCACGTTCCGGGTGTTGAATTCCACCACGTCGCAATTGTTGCGCAAATGGCAGCTCGGGGGCGGCATGTCCTTGAACGGCGTGGACAGGTAGGGCAGGAACATTTCCCCTTGCCCCGTGCCGTGGAGTTGACTCAAGGGTACGCCCCGCTTTTCGGCCACCACGTAGACGTTGGAATTGTTCCAGGGCGACCCGCCCATGTGGAAGTAGACCTGGCTCAGGTCCAGCGGTTCCAGCAATACTTCGTAGTCCGGCAGTCCCAGGATCGGGCTGCCCGTCAGGCCGACGTCGTCCTTGCGGGCCATGACCTCGGGATGATCCGGGTCCCACATGTGCACGGTGGTGATCTGGTCGGGCTCAAAGACCACCCAGTCCCCGCCCACGCCGTGGGAATAGGTGACTCTGTCGCGCGTATCCTCGACCTTGCCGCTGCCCATGAGCTGAGCGATTCGCCACAGCCGGGAACGATACATGCCCGGATACGGCCCCCGGGTGAAGGGCGCCTGACCCGGCTCGCCCAGTTCTCGTTCGTAGTCCAGCCCGGCCACGTCATCCGGGTTGTAGCTTGGCTTTAGCTCGATGCCCGATTCGGTGGTGTAGCGTTTATCATCTCCGGTACCCATTGAAGTCCTCCTTGATTGTATTAATTACGATCTTCCCGGACAATTGGGCGTTTGAGGAAGGCGCTCGCGAGGCGCCCTCCCGGTATAATGGCTTAATTCACAAGATCATTAACCGAAAGGAGACGACCATGACCGCCAAGAAGAAATTAGCACAAAAGAGGCCGACCTCGCTACAACTAGCCGAGACGATAGCCAGAGTGTCCAAAACCAGCCGCCCTGCGCCGCCGCCACTACCAAGCAATGCGGAGTATGGTGGCGGGAGGGTTTTAGATTGACCCGCGGTATATCGGTGGATATTATAATCAGAAGTGGAAAAAATGTCAGATTTTCAGAGAGATTGACGATATTTCGGCTTTTGGGGATGCGTCACAAGCCCTTCTGCCAAGATCAAGGCCTGTTGGGCGGTCGAACGGCGCGGCCAGCAGGCTTGAAACCCGGAATTCGCTGTGTATGCTGCATAATTCCAGTTAACCAACCACCGAAAGGGAGGCTGTCATGACGACCGAAAAGAAAAAAACAGTCTGGTTTTGGATTGCGGTTTGCCTGGTGATGTTGGCTTTTTTTTGTTTCCGTGCAGTGTCACCGGCCCAGGCCGGAAGCGTGACACTCAAAATGGCCACCGCCGAGGGCGGCCGGGACAGCCTGACCGGTAAAAGTCTGGATTACTGGGCGGAATTAATAGAAAAAAGTTCTAACGGCGAAATAAAAATCCAAGTCTATTACCAGGGTGACTTGGGCGGACAGCCGGAAACGTTCGATCAGTTCGTCAAGGGCGATATCGACTTGATGTTGACTTGGCCCATGACCTCGTATGATAAACGTATCGGGCTCCTGTTCACCCCCTACATATTCCTCAACTGGGAAGACGCCCTGGCCGCGTTTCGCCCCGGGGGCTGGATGAACCGGGTCATGGATGACCTGTTCGGCGAACTCGGCATCAAGGTGTTCGGCACATGGCCCGAAGGTTTCAACGGCATTGCCACCCGGGGCAAATACGCCACCACCATCGAGGCC
>JAHJTB010000422.1 GCA_018830135.1 Pseudomonadota bacterium
CCCGCCTCGTCTACGCCCGGTTCCGCAACGCCCTGCCCTTCGGACCGGGTGGGCTCTCCTTTGCCCTGGACGCCGACCCGGAAGAGGTTCTGACCGCCCTCAAGACCCGCTTCGACGCTCAAGATCGTTGACCCACCCGTGAAGGGCGGTTGACTGAAAGGGGCCTCCGGCCTATAATTCAAGCTATAATTATACCTTTCAAGGGGGATCGGCCATGCTCGAGCCCGGAGACAAGATACCCGCCTTCGACCTGCCCGACCAGTCCGGCCAGGCCCGGAAACTCAAAGACCTGGTCGGGAAAAAAGGCCTGGTGCTTTACATCTACCCCAGAGACAACACATCGGGCTGCACCCAGGAAGCCCGGGAGTTCCAGGAGAACCTCGAACATTTCGAAAAGATGGGCTACGGCGTGGCCGGCCTGTCCAAGGACTCGGTCAGGTCCCACGCCGGTTTCGCGGAAAAGCACGGCCTTGAATTTCCCCTGCTCTCCGACCCGGAACGCACTCTGATCGAACCCCTGGGGGGCTGGGCCGAAAGGAAAATGGCCGGCCGGACCGGCATGGGCGTGGTGCGCACCACCTTGGTCCTGGACAAAAGCGGCAAGACGCTCAAGGTCTATCCCAAGGTCAGGGCCAAGAGCCATGCCGCGAAGGTATTGGTAGACCTGGGCGAAAAATAGGTCCCTGACCGAATCTCCAAACGACCTGTCCCGGAGGCCCGGGGCCGGCGTGGGTTTGTGCCTGATCGAACGAGGGGAGGCAATAATGCTGAATTTCTGGATCGTCCTGGCCGGCCTGATTCTGCTGGGCGGGTTGCTCTACTTTGAAAATTTGGAAAACACGGCCGGCAAACTGGCCACCAAGACGCCGCTTTCCGCGCTGTTCATCGTCGCGGCCGTTGTCCAGCCCCATACCGACGCCTGGCTGTTTTCCCTGATCCTTCTGGGACTGATCTTCTGTCTCGGGGGCGATGTCTTACTGGCCATTCCCTCGGAGCGGACCTTCATGCTCGGTCTGTTCTCCTTCCTCATGGGACACGTTTTCTACGTCTTGGCCTTTTTATACTTGAGCAGCCTGTCCGACTGGTTTTCCGGAGGCCCGATCGTGATCTTTGCCTTCAGCGCGGCCGCTTTTCTCTGGCTCCGTCCCCATCTGGGCCGAATGGCCATACCCGTGCTGGCCTATGTCGTGGTCATCAGCCTGATGGTAACCGGCGCCTATGCCGTGTTCCGCAATCCCGAGTTGAGCCGTCGCGGAGCCCTGATCGTCTATCTCGGGGCCTTGCTTTTCTATTTTTCCGACCTCTTCGTGGCCCGGGACCGTTTTATCCAGCCGGGCTACATCAACCGGCGCCTGGGCCTGCCCATGTACTACGCCGGCCAGTTCCTGCTCGCGTTTTCCTTGGGCCAGCTACCCTGACGATCCGAATCGCCGGGCTTTCTCCCCAAGGGCCTGGAACGCTCCGCGCCTTTTATTGAACATGCGGGGCGGGCGCATTCCTTTACATGGCGGAGATTTCCTATGGCAGGGCCGCGGGAATCTTCAAAGGCGTGCCGCAACGCTTGTTTCCCGCTTTTTGACCAGGGCGTATCCCGGGATACGCCCACGGCGGCCCCAAAGCGATCCAACTCCGTGTTTCGCAGTCCATTACCACGCCTCGTGACGAACCCAATCGCAACATCCGGGTTCAATCAGGCGGGAGGCGTATGGGAAGGCGGGGCCGTTTCCTCGACGGGCTCCGGCCGGCCGCCCAAGAGTCTGACCGCCTGGCGGTGCAGGTCTTCAAGGATCAGATACCCGCAGGGGATGAGCAGCAGGGTGATGGCCGTGGCGAACATCACGCCGAAGCCCAGGGCCACGGCCATGGGAATGATGAACTGGGCCTGGAGGCTCCGTTCGAGGATTATGGGCGTCAGTCCGGCAAAGGTGGTCAGGGAGGTCAGGATGATGGCCCGGAAACGGCGGCCGGCGGCCTGGACGATCGCCTGTCCGGCGGTAAGTCCGTCCTCTCGAAACCGGTTGGCCGCGTGGATCAGGACCAGGGAGTCGTTGACCACCACGCCGGTCAGACCGACGACGCCCAGGAGGCTGACCAGGCTGATGTTGAAACCCATGAACAAATGGCCGGCAATCGCGCCGACGATGCCGAAGGGGATGGCGAACATGACGATCAAGGGCTGGCCGAAGGAGCGGAAGGGGACGGCCAGCAGGGCATAGATGCAGAACATGGCCACGAGGAAGGCTCGGAACACGTCGGCCAGGGACTCTTTCTGCTCCTTGCCTTCGCCTTCGATGGTGTAGCGGAGACCGGGATGCAGGCGCACCAGTTCAGGCATGAATTTCTTGAACAGGGCCTGGCGGACTTCATTGGCATTGGTGATCTTTTCATCCACGTCGGCGGTGACCTTGATCACCCGGCGGCGTTGGGCCCGCCGGATCGCGGCGTATCCCTGTTCCATGTCGACCCGGGCCACCTGATGAAAGGCCACGGCCCCGCCCAAGGGGGTCAGGATGCGCATGTCGTCGATGTGTCCGAGGGAACGGCGTTCGGATTCGGGGTAGCGGACCATGACCTTGACCTCGTCCTGGTCGCGCAGCAGGCGAAGGGCTTCGGCCCCGTAAAAAGCATGGCGGACCTGAAGGGCCAGGTCGTTCAGGCGCAGGCCCAGGCCGCGGGCCGAAGGTTCGAGGCGGAGTTGCATCTCGGGTTTGCCCGGCTGAAAGCTGTCGGCCACGTCAAAGACGCCGGGATAGTGCCTCAGTTCGGTTTTCAGTTCTTCGGCCGCGGCCAGGAGCAGGTCGTTATCATCGAGGGACAGATGAATCTCGACGGGGTTGCCGGCGCTGAAGATGTCGCTTTGAAAGGTGATGGATTCGGCGTCGGGGACATGGCCGATCTTTTTCCGCCAGGCCTGGACCAGGTCGTCGGCCGGGTAGTTGCGTTCCTCGCCTTCCAGCAGATTGATCCAGACCTGTCCCACGTGGCCGCCGGTTTCCAGGGACCCGCCCCGGCCGCCGATCTGGAGGCCGACCAGCCCGAAACTGTATTTGAACAGCGGAGCCGAACCGGCCGGCCGGGTCCGATCGGCTTCGGCCAGGGCCTCGCGGGCCGCGTTTTCCAACCGGGTCACCACTTCGGTGGTCCGTTCGGCCGGCGTGCCCGTGGGCATGGTCACGTAGCACTGGAGGACGTCGCTTTCGACCTTGGGGAAAAAGGTGAACTTGATCAGGCCGCCGGTCCAGGTGCCCAGAGTCAGCAGCAGGACGGCCAGGGCCAGGGCCATGACGGCGTAACGCCAGCGCAGGCAGAAGTCCAGAAATCGGGAATACGGTCCGTCGATGAACCCTTTCAGCCATCGAACGGTTCGTTTTTCCCGGGACGGCCCCGACCGGCGACGCAGGGCCTTTTCATGGCTCGAGTTCAGGTGGGCCGGCAGGATGAGGAGGGATTCGATCAGAGAGCCCGTCAGGACCAGGATGACCACCACGGGCATGTTCCGCATGATCTTGCCCATCATCCCGCCGCCCAGCAATAGGGGGGCGAAGGCGACGATGGTGGTCAGAACCGAGAAGATGACCGGCAGGCCGACCTCCCGGGTCCCTTCCACGGCGGCCTTGAGAGGCGGGAGTCCTTCTTCCTGTTTGCGATATATGTTTTCCCCGATAACGATGGCGTCGTCCACCACGATGCCCAGGACCAGGATGAAGGCGAACAGGGAGATCATGTTGATGGACACGTCCAGGGACGGCAGAAAGATCAGGGCGGAGAGAAAGGAGACGGGAATGCCCAGGGTGACCCAGAAGGCCAGGCGGCGGTCCAGGAACAGGCCCAACAACAGGGCGACCAGGATCAGGCCCATGCCCATGTTCTTTAGCAGGAGCGAGATGCGGCTCCGGAGCATCTCGGACATGTCGGCGAAAAAGTCGATCCGGGCCCCCTCGGGCAGGGTGGGCCGAACGGTTTCGATATAGGTTTTGACCGCTTCGGCCACATCCAGGGCGTTCTGGTCGGCCACGCGGAAGACCTGGAGCATGACCGCCGGCTGGCCCAGGAAACGGGCCTCGATGTCGGTCTCCTCGAAGCCGTCGCTCAGGCGGGCGATCTGCTCCAGGGTGACTTTGCTCCCGTCCGGACGGGTGATGACGGCCACGTCCCGGTAGTCCGCCGCCCAGTAACGGCGGCCCTTGGTCCGGATCAGAATCTCGCCGCCCCGGGTCTTGATGCTCCCGGCGGGCAGGTCCAGGCTGGCCTGGGCCACGGCCTGGGCCACGGCGCCCAGGGTCAGGCCGTAACGCCGCAGGGTCGCTTCCGATATCTCGATGTGAATCTCGGGGCTGCGCAGACCGAATATCTCGGCCTGGGTCACCCCTTCCAGGTTGGTGATGTCGTCCTTGATCTTTTCGGCCAGCTTCTTGAGGGTCTCGCCCGGGATATCGCCGTACACGGCCACGTCGATGACCTGGGCCCGGCGGGTCACTTCCCGGACCACGGGCTTTTCCGCTTCATCGGGAAAGGTGGTGATGCGGTCGATCTCGGCCTTGACCTCGTCCAGAAGCTGGGCCAGGTCCCAGTCGGCCATGACCTCCACCGTGACGACTCCCAGGCCTTCCCGGGCCACCGAGTCTATGCGCTTGACTCCGGACAGGCCGGCAATGCGCTCCTCGATCCGGCGGACCACCGCCTCCTCGATTTCAGCCGGCGAAGCCCCCGGATAGGTGGTGGTAATGGTGATCTGGTCCATCGAGTACTCGGGAAAAATCTCGAGCTTCATGGTCAGGCCGGTCACGATACCGGCCAGGATCAGGAAGAGCATCAGGAGATTGGCCGCGACGTGATTGTCGGCGAACCAGGCGATCACGCCTTTCATGACTGGCTCGGCTCCCCGGCGGACAACCGGACGAGCATGCCGTCGGTCGGCGCCTTGAGCTGACTGACGACGACGCGGTCGCCGTCGGACAGTCCGGTTTCGATCAGGACGAAGTCACCCTCGGTGTGGGCGATCTTCACGGGGCGGAAGCGCATCCGATCCTCCCCATCCACCACCCAGACCAGGCCGCCCTGGCGCAGGGCGGAGCGGGGAATGCGCCCAACGCGTTCCAGCTCCCGACCTTCCACGGTCAGGCTTACAAACAAACCGGCGGCCAGAGGCGGCCTGCGTTCGTAAGGCCGGTCCACGCGCACAACCACGTTGATCAAGCGGGTCTTTTCGTCCAGCGTGCCTTCGGCCCGGACCACCCGGCCCGGCCAGGACATACGGCGCCCGGCCAGGGAGGCCTCGATCCGGGCCGGGGAACCCGGATCGTCGCCCGGGGTGAAGCCCGGCACGTGAAACCAGGCCAACTGGGAGTCTTCCAGGGGCACGATAATCTCGGCCGCTTCGATGGAGTACAGGGTGGCCAGAACCTGACCCGGGGCCACCTGTTGGCCGAGTCCCACGTTTTTCATGCTGACCCGCCCGTCAAAAGGCGCGGTCAAGCGGGTCCGTTCGAGGTTCAAACGGGCCTTTTTCAGGTTGGCCCGGTCGGCCTCCAGTTTGGCCCGGGCCGCGGCCAGTTGGGGCTCCTTGGCTACCAGGGGCGGGGGCTGGACCCCGCGCCCGGTTCCGCCCGAGCGATGCAGGCGCCATTCCTCACGGGCCACGACCGCCTCCTCCTCGGTCAGGCGGACCCGGCTTTCCGAGTCCTTGACCGAGGCCCGGGCCAAGGTCACCGCCAGTTCGTAGTCCGCCGGCTCGATACGCAACAACTCCTCGCCTTGGCTGAAGGTCCCGCCGTCGACCAGGGCCGGAGACACATGGACCACTTTGCCGCCGACCTGGGCGGAGAGACTGGTTTCGCGCAAGGGACGAACCGTACCCTGGCCGGTCACCTGGACCGTGTACGCACCCAGGTTCACCTTCACGGTCCGAACCAAAGGGGGCAGGGATGGCCGCTCCGCTTTTTCCAGCGGGGGCTTGGCCTTAGTAAAAACCATAAAGCCCGCCGCGCCGGCGATCAGCAGAAGCACGGCTGTCAGGGCGTGAATGACGCGTCTTTTTTTATCGCTCATATAAACTCGCTTCGTTCAGATGCCGGACCCGTCCGGCCCGGATTCGTCCGTGGTTCGGTCTGAATCCACCGGGCCGGGATCGGCCCAGCCGCCGCCCAGAGCCCTGTGCAATGTGACCCGATTGGTCAGTATGGCCAGGTCCGCCAGAACCAGACTCTCTTCCGCCTGGTAACGGGTCTGCTGGGCTTCGAGCACGTCCAGGTAGCTTTCCAGACCCCGTTCATACCGGGTCTCGGCCATGTTCTGGGTCGCCCGGGCCTCGTCGAGAAAGGTCACGATCCGTTCCCGACGTTCGATCTGCTCTCTGCGCCGCAGCAGGGCGCCCTCCACCTCACGAAAAGCGGTCAGGACCTGTTTGGCGTATTCGACCAGACCCTGTCGGTACCGGGCCTCCGCCATCCGCTGGCCGGCCTCCAGCTTGCCCGCGTTGAAGATCGGACCGGCCAGATTCAGGGAGAGGTTCCAGAGTTCGCTTTTGGGACGGACCAGCCGGTCAAGCTCATTGCTCGAGTACCCGAAGCCGCCGGTCAGGCTGATGGACGGGAAACGGCTGGCCTTGGCCACCCCGATCAGGGCGTTCAGGGAACGGAGCGAAGCCTCGGCGGACCGGACGTCGGGACGACGGAGGAGCAGTTCCGAAGGCAGGCCGGCCGGGACCGGGGCCAGCCGGCGAAAGTAGTCCTCGGGCTGTCGTCGGGGCGGACTGGTCTTGGGGTATCT
Organism: Pseudomonadota bacterium; assembly: GCA_018830135.1. GTDB lineage: Bacteria > Desulfobacterota > Desulfarculia > Adiutricales > JAGVGV01 > JAHJTB01. Next base: position 6,769 of record JAHJTB010000422.1, read on the forward strand.
CCCCAGAAGCACGGCCAGCTTCTGTTGGGCCAACCCCAGTTCCTGACGCAACGGAGGAAGGGAGGCCTCGGCCTGGGCCAAGGCCCGGCGGGCCTGTTTCAAGGACAGCAATGTGGCCAGGCCGCGCTCGTATCGGCGTTCCACCAAGGCCAGCCCCCGACGGAAGTTGTCGATACTCTTTCCCGTGATCTCGATCCGGCGCTCGTACGACTCGATCTCGAGGTAGGCCCCGATCGCTTCAGCCACCACGGACTGGGCCACGGTCCGCCGGTTCTCCTCGGCCTTGAGCAGATCGGCCCGCGCCGCCTCCTCGGCCCGGGCGAGGCGGCCCCACATGTCGATTTCAAAGGAGACCGGGGCCGCGAGACTGTAGCTGTGAACCTCCAGAGTCATGTCTTCCGAACGCGAAGGCGTCACCTTGATGAAGGACGGCGGCCCCACCGCCTCGATACTGCCGGGTATCACCGTCTCAACGGTCTGGTGCTGTTGTTTGCGGGTCGCCTGGTACCCGAGACTGGGAAACCGGTCGGCCCGCGTTCGCCTGAACTGGCCCTGAATCTCGAGGATGCGGGCCGCGGCCAGCTTCATATCCAGGTTGTTTGAAAGCACGTCGTCGACCAGACGGTTGAGCTCCGGATTCCCGAAATCCTCCCACCACCGGTCGGTGGACGACCCGGTCGACCGGGAAGAACCGGCCTGCTCGAACGACGAAGGAATCGGGACCACCGGATCGGGACGCCGGTAGTCCGGGCCCACTCGGGCGCAGCCGGACAGGACCACCAGAACCATGGCCGCGGCCGGAAGGAATCGGGCCCACCCCCTCAGCACGGCTTGCGCTCCAGACCCAGCCCCCGCAGGCTGAAATCGGTGATGTGCCCCACAAGCTGGTCGATGAAGTCCGCGTCGTAAGGCCGGCCGGTCAGGCGGGTCACAACCGGCTGACCATTGGAAAAGTAGGTGATCTGGGCGATCGTGCTTAACGTGTTGAGCAGAAGGCTCTCCTCCGTCATGTCCGGGCCCAGGAACGGCGACAGCAGACGGGCGATCATCTGCACCATCGGACGGAAATACGTTTCGATCAGGATGTCGAACATTTCGGTAGGCTGGCTCAACTCCCGGGAAATCAGGCGGGCGGTGACCTGACGCCGGTCGTCAGGCCAGGGGTTTTCCAGGATCGACCGGACCAGGGTCTTGATCATTTCGGCCGGCCTGGCATTGCCCCGCTGAAGCAAGGCCTCGATCGGCGGCCTGACCGACATGACCCGGGGCAGGAGCCTCTGCTCGAACATGGCGAAATACAACCTCTTTTTCGATCCGAAATGATAATTGACCGCGGCCAGGTGCACCCCGGCCGCGGCGGTGATTTCCCGCACGCTGACCGCGGCATACCCTTTTTCGGCAAAGAGGGTCTCGGCGGCTTCGAGGATACGGGTCTTGGTCGGTTCGTGCGAATTCACTGGTTTGGGCATGTTTTCCACCTTATACGAACGTTCGTATCAAACGAATGTTCGTATGTCAAGAGAAATCAGACCCCCCAAAAAAATCGGCTCCCGCCCGCCCCCGGGAAACGGGCGGGTGGGAGCCGAATCAAACGACGCCGGTTTATTCCGAGATGTAGGGCAGGGGCCAGATCCGGAAGTAGTCCCGAATCCGAATCCAGACGCCCACCAGGCCCTCGGGTTCGAAAATGATGAACAGCACGATCAGGCCGCCGAAGACGAACTCCTTGAGCGGTCCGAGTAGAATGGTCACGTTGGGATCATAGGCCTGGGCCAGCCAGCTGACCAGCAGGTCCAGCAGCACGGGGATGAGGGTGATGAATATGACCCCGAAGACCGTGCCCACCAGGCGTCCCAGCCCGCCGATGAGAACCATGGCCAGCAGGATGATGGAGTTGACGAAGAAATAGTCTTCGGGAATGGCCGTTCTGAGCAGTGAGGCGTAAAGGGCTCCGGCCACGCCGGCGTAAAAGGCGCTCAGGCCGAAGGAGATCAGCTTGTAGGGAAAGATGGCGATGCCGATGATTTCGGCGGAGATGTCGTTGTCCCGGATGGCGATCAGGGCCCGGCCGATTTTCGAGCGCAGGATGTTTTTGGCCCCCCACATCATGAGCATGACCGTGAGAAACAGGAACATGAAATAGGCCTGGTTCGTTTCCAGGGACAGGCCCAAAAGGTGGGGCGTGGGCAGTTCGATGCCCCGGATGCCCCGGGTGAGGCCGTCCCAGTGGACGATGATGTATTCGATGACCATCTGAAAGGCCAGGGTGGCCACCATGAGGTAAAAGCCCTTGATCCTCAGGGACGGCACCCCCACCAGCAGGCCGAACAGGGCGGCCACGAATCCGCCGGCAATGACGGAGAGCAGGAAGGGGACGTTGAGCCCGGTGATCAGGAGGGCCGAAGTATAGGCGCCCACGCCCATGAAGGCCGCGTGTCCCAGGGAGAGCAGGCCGGTGAAGCCGGTCAGGAGTTGGAGGCCCACGGCGGCGATCAGGTTGATCAGGATCAGGTTGCCGACAAAGTAATGATATTCGTTGGCTCCGATGTCGAAGGCCGAACCGATGAGCAGCAGGCTCATCAGGACGAGCATGAGGTAAAACCAGGACCGCTGGAAGCGGGTCCGGAAGATTCGTTCGTCCTCACGGTAGCTGTAGACCGCGGTCGAGGCGAACAGGGAATTGTAGAACTTGGAGAACTTTCTCATGAATAGCTGACCTCCTCGATCGTCACCGGGCCCTGGAGTTTCGAGAGGCGTCCGTCTTCGTACCGGATTTCGATGTCCAGGTAATGCTCCTTTGCTTCCCCGTACAGGTCGTCGATCAGGCTTTTGTAGCGTTCGTTGACGAATTTCCGTCTGACCTTGCGGGTCCGCGTCAATTCACCGTCGTCCGGGTGCAGTTCCTTGAGGAGGATGCCGAAGCGCTTGATGCGGATGTTGTCCGGGAAACGTTCGCAGAGCTTGGCCAGTTCCCCTTTGATCAGATCGTAAATCTCGCGGCGCTGGGACAGGTCCTGGAAGGTGGTGTAGGACATGTTCCGTTTTTTGGCCCAGTTGCCCACGTTTTCCAGGTCGATGCTGACGATGGCCCCCACGTAGGGGCGATCGGCGGCGATGACCATGGCTTCATAGATGTAAGGGGAGAACTTGAGACGGGTTTCAATGTCCTGGGGGGCGAAGCGGGTGCCGTCCTGAAGGGTCATGATGTCCTTGGAGCGGTCCATGACGTACAAGTGGCCGTCCTCGCCGAAGTACCCGGTGTCGCCGGTTCGCAGGAACCCGTCCCCGGTGAAGCATTCCCGGGTGGCCTCCTCGTTCTTGTAGTAGCCCAGGTGCAGGTTCTTGCCCCGGACCAGGATTTCACCTTCCTCGGACAGCTTGACCTCGACGCCGGGCATGGGCACGCCGACCGTCTCGGGCCGTACGTCGTGTTCCCAATGGGTGGTGGCGATGCCCGAACACTCGGTCTGGCCGTAGACCTGGCGCAGGTCCAGTCCCATGGCCTTGAAGAACTTGAACACTTCGGGCGAAATGGCCCCGCCGCCGGTTACGGCCATCTTGACCCGTCCCAGGCCGACCTTGTTCTTGAGCGGGCGGAGCACGGTGAAGTGAAGCAGGGCGTTGAGCGCGCGGGGCCAGAGGCCGACCTGCTGCCCGGCCAGTTCGGCCGTGATGCATTTGTTGGCCGTCTTGGTGGCCAGTTTGTAAAAGTAACGCTTGAAGAAATCCGCGTTGTCCATGGCCGCCTGGATGGTGGAAATCAGCATCTCCCAGACGACGGGGGTGCCTCCAAAATAGAAGGGCTGGAGTTCCAGGAGGTCCTTGCGGACCGTTTCGGTCTCTTCCGGGAAGTTGTAAACCGCCCCGACCATCAGAAAGCGGGAGATATTGTAGCCCTGTTCGCCGATCCAGGGCAGGGGGGCCAGGGACAGCAGTTCGTCCCCTTTTTCCAGGTTGACCATCTGGCTGATGGCCTCGCAGGACCAGAGCAGGTTTTCATGGCTGATCATGGACAGTTTGGGACGGGCCGTGGTCCCGGAGGTGGTCAGCATCATGGCCGGCTTGCGAGGGGACATGGTCTCGGCGCGTCGGCGCAGGTAGTCCCGGTTCTGGGTTCCTTCTTCCCCGGTCCCGAGACGGATGACGTTTTCGAACCGCTCGAGAAAGGGGTATTCGGCGTAGTAGTGGCTCATGCCCCGGGAGTCCCAGACGATGACCTTGTGGACTTTAGGCCCGATGCGTTCCCAGACGTTGAGGACCTTGTCCACCTGCTCCTGGTCCCGGACCACGAGGAAGCGGGCCTCCGAGTAGGTGACCAGATATTCCATCTCTTCGGCCAGGCTGTCCGCGTACACGCCGGTGGCTATCCCGCCGGCGGCCATGCAGCCGAACTCGGCGATGATCCATTCGGGCTTGTTGTCGCCGATGATGCACAGCTTGTCCTCTTCCTGGAATCCCAGGGTCCGTAAGCCCAGAGCGAAGCGCTGGACCTGGTCGTGAAACTCCCGCCAGGTCGTGGGACTCCAGACCCCGTACCGCTTCTCCCGAATGGCCACCGTGTCGGGCATTTCCAAGGCGTTTTTGACGATGTAACCGATCAGTGTGTCTTCGAGCATCGTGTTTCAGCTCCTCATCCGTAGTGATCGAGCCGGGCTAGGGGGCTTCCCAGGGCTGGCCCAGCTCGCTCCGCTGGCGTCCCAGGTAGGCTTCGATGACCTGTGGGTCCCCCTGGACCTCCTCGGGCGTGCCTTCGGCGATTTTGGTCCCGAAGTTCAGCACGCAGACCCGGTCTGACAGGTCCATGACCGCGGACAGATCGTGTTCGATCCAGATGATGGTCACGCCCAGGTCCCGCTGGACATCCATGATGTAACTGGCAATGTCTTCCTTTTCTTCCACGGCCATGCCGGCCATGATTTCGTCCAGGAGGAGCAGTTGGGGCCTCATGGCCAGAGCCCGGGCCATGTCCACTCGCTTGCGCACGCCAAAGGGCAGGGTCCCGACCGGATGATAGCGGAAACTGGACAGGCCCATGAAATCCAGAATCTCCTCCTCGATTTCGGCCCGGTGGGTCATCTCGTCCCGCACGATGTGGGGCAGACGGAAAAAGCTGCCCAGGATCGAAAACTTCATCAGAAAGTGCCGGCCCAGTTTGATGTTGTCCAGTACGGTCATGCCGTGAAAGAGTTCGACCTTCTGAAAGGTCCGGGCGATGCCCTGGGACGCCACCTGGTGGGGTTTGTAGGCGTTGAGTTCCCGACCGTTCAGCATGATCCGGCCCCGGTTCGGACGGTAGTGCATGTTGATGCAGTTGATCAGGCTCGTCTTGCCCGCTCCGTTCGGTCCGATGATGGCGAAAATGTCGCCCTTCGGGACGGACAGGCTGATATCGTTGAGGACCTGAACCCCGCCGAAGGAGAGGTACAGACCGTCGATTTCCAGGATGGTCTTTTTCGCGTGCTCGGTCACAGCCATCGCTTTCTTCTCTTGTAGCGCTTGGCGTCCTTGTAGCTTTTGCGCTCCCGTTTGCCCGAGCCCAGGTAGAACTCGCGGACGTCCTCGTTGTTCAACAGCTCGCGGGCCTGGCCGTCCAGAACGACCCGGCCCATCTCCATGACGTAGCCCCGCGACCCGATCTGCAAGGCCGCGTGGGCGTTCTGCTCCACGAGCATGATGGTGATGCCCGACTGATTCAGACGCTGGATGATGTTGAACAGTTCTTCCGTGATCAGCGGGGCCAGGCCCAGGGAGGGTTCGTCGAGCAGCAGCACCTTGGGCTTGGTCATCAGGGCCATGCCGATGGCCAGCATTTGCTGCTCACCGCCCGAGGCGTAACCGGCCTTGCGGTTGCTCAACTGTTTGATCACGGGGAAATACTCGTACACCCGTGCGATGTCGGTCTTGACTTTCGAGTCCCATCTGGAAAAGGAGGCCGCGCCCAGGTTCTCCTCCATGGTCAGGTACCAGAAGATCGGACGGTCCTCGATGACGTAGGTCAGATTGTAGCGTTTCATGATGTCCGTGGCATCGAGTCCTTTGATCGAAACGCCGTCCATCTTGATGTCGCCCTCGAGAATGTCGCCGTCGTAAAAGTCGATCATGCCGGCGATGGAACGGAGCAGGGTGGTCTTGCCGGCGCCGTTGGCGCCGATGATGACCAGTATCTCGCCGTCCCGGACCTCGAGGGACATGCCGTTGAGCACGGAGATCACGTCGTGATAGACCACACGAAGATTTTCCACCGTCAGCATGCCTAGACCCTCTCGATCCGCACGGTCCCGAAAAGGCCGTAAGGCCGAATGAACAGCACCAGCAGCATGAGGAAGTAGGGGGCCACGTCCTTGAACCCGATCAGCCCCATGGGTTCGATGTACGTGCCGGCCAGAGACTCGCAGACGCCGATGATGATCCCCCCGACCAGGGCCCCGACAATGCTGTCCATGCCGCCGATCAAAACCACGGGCATGGCCCGCAGGCCCACGATGCCGGAACCCGCGGCCAGTGCGCCGAAGTTGGAAATCATGATGCCGGCTACGGCAATGCAGACCGAACTGATGCCCCAGATGATCAGGAGAATGAAACGGGCATTGATGCCGAAGGCCATGGCCTTGGCCTGGCTCTCGGATACGGCTCGGATGGCCAGCCCCCAGCGTGTCCTGAACAGCAGGCCCAAAACCAGAGCGAAGGTGATGATGGACAGGATGCCCGCCCAGATCGGATCGGACAGGAAGAGATAATCCCCCGCGATGACCGTGATGTCAGGCAGGTCCAGGAAAAAGGAGTAGGTGTGCGAGCCCCAGATCAGTTGGACCGTCGAACGGAGCAGAAAACCCAACCCCAGCGTGACGATGGTCATCGAGATGGGAGAGCGCCCCAGCAAAGGCTTGATGGTCAGGCGTTCGATCAAAGCCCCGACCAGGCCGGCCGCCAGCAGCCCCAGGGGCAGGGCCAGTAGAAATGGGATTCGGAGATCGAAAAACAACATATAGAACAGGAACGAGCCGATGACCAGGAACTCGCCGATGGCAAAGTTGAACGCTTCGGAGGCTTTGAAAATAATGACAATGCAAAGCCCCAGTAAGGCGTAAACCAGGCCGACGAGTATTCCGGAACCAAGGGCCTGAAGAAAGTCCGCCATGAATACCTCCCGCGGGACATGAATTTGCCGTCAACCCGCCCCGAAAGGGTGCGGGGAGTCGAGTCGGTGACGGCAGGGCAGGCGCCTGAAACCAGGCTCCTCCGGGACGTCCCGGAGGAGCCTGGCTGTCAGATGGCGAACCCTACCATTTGATCTCGTCGGTGTTGATCCAGTCCGAAATCGGATAGACGCCGCCGGTGGGTACCGGCTTGCCGTCCACCTCGACCATCTTGACCTGAGCCTTGAAAATTCGGAGCATGGGGATGGTGTGGGACTTGTAGGCAAAGGTCTTGCCGTCGAACATGCCCTTGAAGTCCCAGACCATTTCGTCCAGAGCCTTTTTCACGCCCTGGCGGGACAGGTCCCCTGCCTTGTCGGCGCGGACCAGAACCTCCTGGAGCATGAGCGCATAGGTCAGGCCTTCCATGTACAGGAACATGTCCTTGATGCCGCCGCCCTTCAGACCGGCCTTGTATTCATTGGGCCGGTACTTTTGGGCGAACTCGTGGGACAGCTTGACCATGGGGTTGTCCATGGGGGTCTTGTCCCGGGGAATGGCGTCGCTGAAGGGCCGCGTGGCCACGCCCACGTAACCGTCAAAGGCTTCCTGGGCCACCAGGATCGGGAAGCGGCCGGTGGTGTAGTGGGTGCCCATGAGCTGGGCCTTGGGGATGATCTTCTTGGCCGTCTTGAAAAAGATGGCCGTGTAGCTGCCCGCGCCCGAGTAGCCGTGATAGACCACATAGTCGGCCTTGGCCTTGCGCAGGGCCATGCATTCATTGGTCGCGTCCGTGGCCGTATACGGATATTCGATCTCGGCCACTACATCCAGGCCGATCTTTTTGGCGTAGGCAATGCCTTCGGGCGTTCCGTCGCGCCCCCAGGCCGTGGGGCTGTAAACAAAACCCACCCGCGGCTTGTCTTTGCCCTTGTGGTTTTCCTTGATCCACTTCATCAGGACCCTGATCTGGTCCCCGTACGTGGCCCCCAGAGAATAGTAATAGGGGTACTTGGTCGGACCGCCCTCCGGACCGAAGATTTCGGTCGAATAGGAGCCGTCGAGCCAGGGAATCATCTCCTCCTTGTTGACCTTGTCGATCAGGGGCTTGAGCCCGCCGGTGATGTACCCGGTGGCCATGAGGAATTCATCCTTGGGATGCTCG
>JAHJTB010000423.1 GCA_018830135.1 Pseudomonadota bacterium
CGGGACTCTTCCTGATCACCATGGCCCTGGCGGTCCTCTTCCGGGCATCCGGCCGCCGAGGGCCCTGGGCCTGGCTCGCGGCCGGGGCCGCCCTGGGTCTGGCCGCCCTGACCCGAGGCAACCTGCTGCTCCTCGTCCCGCTGTTCGGCCTGTGGATTCTTCTGGCCTTTGCCGGCTCTCTCCGCACCCGGCTGGCCGGGGCCGCCCTTTTCGTCCTGGGCTTCGTCCTGATGATCTCGCCGGTCACCCTGCACAACTGGCTGGCGGGCCGGGACCTGGTCCTTCTGACCTCCCAGGCCGGACAGAACTTCTACATCGGAAACAATCCCCGGGCCTCGGGCTTTTTCGAGCATCCCGATCGCATCCGGCTGACGCCCGAGTTCGAGGAGCAGGACTTCAGGCAGGAGGCCCTGCGCCTGACCGGCCGGTCGGACATGCGGCCTTCCGAGGTTTCCAGCTTCTGGATGCGCCGGGGCCTGGACTACGCCCTGACCCATCCGGGCCGGACCCTGAAGCGGTTGTGGATCAAAACCGTCATGTTTTTCAATGATTTCGAAATTCCGGACAACTACAACCTCTACTTCGCCCGACAGCAGGTCCGGTTCCTGCGCTTCCTGCCCCTGTCCTTCGGCCTGATCGCGTCCCTGGGCCTGGTCGGTCTGGCCATGTTGTGGCCCGACCGTCGCCGCTTCTGGCTGCCGGCCATCTTCCTGGCCGGATACCTGATATCGATCGTGCCCTTTCACATGGCCTCCCGCTACCGGCTGCCGGTGGTCACGATCCTGATCGCCCTGGCCGCGTTTTTCGTCGCCCGTCTTGTCGCCATGCTCCGAGAGCGGAACTGGCCGGCCGCGGCCAAAATGGCCGCACCGGCGGCCGTGCTCCTGGTCCTGTGCCATTGGCCCATGTATGACCCGGCCGCCACCTTCGACGCCCCTTATATGGCCCTGGGCCTGGCCGAAGCCGACGCCGGCCGGCCGGAACAAGCCCTCCGCCTCTACTGGAGCGCCCTGGACGTCAACCCTGATTTCGCGCCGGCCTACTACAACCTGGGCAACGCCTTTCTGGCCCTGGAGCGGTACGACCGGGCCGAATCCGCCTTTTCCCGGGCCATCGAACTCGACCCCTACCTGGTCCAGGCCTATCTGAATCTCGGAAGCCTCTACCTGGACCGGGACCGGACTCGGGAGGCCCAGCAGACCTTCCGGTCGGCCCTGACCCGGCTGCCCCGTTCGGCCGAAGCCTGGCTGGGCCTGGGGCTTTCCTTACATAAGCAGGGCATCTACAACCAGGCTATCGACGCCTTCACCTCGGCCCTGCAAATCGCCCCCGGCCTGGCCGCCGCTCATTACAACCTGGCCTGCGCCCTGGCCCGAAGCGGACGCCCCGAGGCGGCCTGGCCCCACCTGAAAACCGCGGCCCGTCTGGACCCGTCCCTGGCCGCCCAGGCCGCCGAAGACCCGGACCTCCTCTCCCTGGGCCAGGGCGACGACATGCGCAAGCGGCTGGGAGAGCAGTCATGATCCGGGAAGCAGCCCCGGCCCCCTCCCCCCTGACGCCGGGCCGGCAGGCCATCGCCGTGGGTCTCATCATCCTCGTCCATCTGTCCCTTTGCCTGTTGAGCCTCAAGGACGAATCACCGACCATCGACGAATTCGCCCACCTGCCCGCCGGGGCCTATTATTGGAAAACCGGCGACTTTACGCTCTACGGCAAGAACCCGCCCCTGGTCAAGCTCTGGTGCGGCTGGCCCCTCCTGGCCGCCGGGGCCCGGGTCCGGACGGAACCGAATTTTGCCCGGGCCGGGGACTGGCGCCCCTGGCTGTACGGCACCCGCTTCATGCGCGACAATCCCGTACGCTACCACGATCTGTTCGTCATCGGCCGCCTGCCCAACCTGATCCTGTCGGCCGCCCTGGGCCTGGTCGTCTTTTTCTGGTCCCGGGCCCTGTTCGGGCCGGCGGGCGGGCTGATCTCCCTGGGCTGCTGGGCCCTCTCGCCCAACATCATGGCCCACGCCCGCCTGGTGACCATGGACGTAGGGCTGTGCCTTTTTTTCACCCTGACCCTGTACCTGACCTGGCGCTTCCTCAAACGCCCCGGCCCGACCCGGGCCGTTCTGCTGGGGCTGAGCCTGGGACTGGCTAACCTGACCAAATACACCGCCCTCCTTTTGCTGCCCATTCTGCCGCTCCTTTTCCTGGTCCAGGTCCTGGCCGCACCGGCCGACAAACGGGGCACCCTGTTCAAACACGGACTGGCCGGGCTGATCGGGGCCTATCTCCTCTCGCTGCTTGTGCTCAACGCCGGGTACGGGTTCCGGAACACCCCGACCGACCTGAGGAAGATGCCCGCCGCCTCGGCATTCTTCCAGTCCCTGGCCGCCTCGCCGGCCGGGGCCTGGTCATGGCCGGCGCCCCGGGACTATCTCTCCGGCCTGGACCGCCAGAAAAAAGACACGGAAACCGGCGTCTTTCCCAACTACCTCGAAGGCCGGTTCAACCAGGAGGGCTGGTGGTACTATTACACCCTGGCCTGGGTCCTCAAGACGCCGCCGGCATTCCAGCTTCTGCTGCTCCTGTCCCTGGCCGCGGCCCTGTATCCCTTCCGGGGCCGATCCCGGGCCGATCTGGCCTATCTGGCCCTGCCCCTGGCCGTACTCTGGATCATTCTCTCCTTTTTCAACCGGATCGACGCCGGGGTCCGCTACTTCCTGCCGGCCTGGCCCCTGCTCTTCGTCTATGCCGGCAGCCTGGCCGCCGTCCGGATCGGCCGTCCCCGGACCCGCCAGGCGGTCGCGGCCCTCCTGTTTGCCGCCTGGCTCATTGAATCCCTGTGGGTCTTCCCCAACTACCTGGCCTATTTCAACCCGCTCTACGTCAAACCGTCCCAGGCCCGTTTTCACCTGCTGGACTCGAATCTGGACTGGGGCCAGGACCTCAAGCGGTTGAAGACGTACATGGACCGGCGCGGGATCGACCGGATCACCCTGGCCTATTTCGGCCACGCCGACCCGGCCCTGTATGGCATCGACTACCGGCCGGCCGGAGCCGGGCCCGTGGACGGTCCGCTGGCCGTCAGCGCCAACCTGGTCATGGGACTGCCCTACCTGTTGACCTATCTCGACCCGCCCGTCTGGATCGCCCCGGACACCTTCGCCTGGCTTAGGGATCGGACGCCGTCGGCCCGGGTGGGCGGCTCGATCCTGATCTACGACTGACCGAATTCTGATTTTTTCGTGACAGCGACCTGGATTGGTTGACCGATTCGTGACGGCCCGGCCTCCGGTCCGGAAAGCCCCGGCACGCGCGGGTTTTCCGGGAATCGGGCCCGTTTCCGAATATTATCAATCCATTCGGAGTCGAAACCTTGACATGACCAGCCCGACCTGATATAGACCAACCGGCTGTAAGTCTTACTACAACGCCCTGCCTCCGGGGGGGCGAACTTCATTTCGAGGTCTTATCTATGCCGGAAAATCAGAACAACGTCGGCGCTGTGATGGTCATAGGGGGCGGCGTAGCTGGAATGCAGGCTTCTTTGGACCTGGCCGATTCCGGCTATTTCGTCTACCTGGTCGAAAAGTCGCCGGCCATCGGCGGCCGCATGGCCCAGTTGGAC
>JAHJTB010000424.1 GCA_018830135.1 Pseudomonadota bacterium
CACGCTGAATGACGGCCGCTGCATCGACATCAACGAGAGCATGATTCGGATGACCGGGTACAGCCGCGAGGAGTCCATCGGGCGCACGACGGTCGAAATCGGCTGGTGGCCGACTGCAAAGGACCGCGATCGCGTCACGAAAATGATCCGGGAGACCATGTCCGTTCAGGACCTGGAGATTCGCTTTCGAAACAAGGCCGGCCAGATTCGTCTGGGCTCCATTTCCGCCACCATCATTCACATGGACGGCGTGGCCTGCCTGATTTCCGCGATCCAGGACGTCACCGAACTGCGCGAGGCGGAGAACGCCTTCAAGGAGAGCCAGGAACTCCTGGCCAGCCTTTTCAACTCCGCCCTGGAATGCATTTTCATCCTCGACTTCAAAGGCGGGTTTATCGAAGCCAATCCGGCGGCCCTGGACCTGCTGGGATGCGAACGGGATCAAATCAAGGCCTTGAACTTCATCGAGCTGCTGGGAAACGAGCAGGGCCGGAAAGCGATCAGGGCTTTCAAGGCGCTCCGGGACGGCTTTCCTCACGACCAGACCATGGAATACGAGCTGAAACGAAAGGACGGCGCAAGCGTTATCGTCGAGGCTCGGGCATTTGCCTTGACTCGCGCCGAACGACCCTACGCCATCGGCATGCTGGTCAGAGACATTACGGCCCCCCGCCGGGCTGAACTCGCTCTGTTGGAAAGCGAAATCAAATACCGCAATGTGGTGGAACATTCCAGCGACGGTATCTGGATCGTCCAGGACGCCCTGGTCAAGTTCGCCAACAGGCAGTTGACCGATCTGCTCGGGTACGAACGTCGTGAGATAATCGACACGCCCTTTTTGACTTTCACCGACCTGGCCGAGCTGCCCAAGGTGAAAGACCGAATCAAACGCTTCATGTCCGGTGAACAGGACCGGCAAAAGTATGACACCGTTCTGACGGGACGGCACGGCCACCGGCTCCAGGTCGAACTAAACGTCAGCCCCACGATATTTGAAAACCGCCGGGCGGCAATCATCCTGACCCGGGACATTACGGAACGGAAGCGGGCCGAGGAAAAACTCAGGAAAGGCGAAGAAATTTTTCATAAAACCTTTCAGACCATTCCCATGGCCGTGAGCATTACGGATTTCGAGAGCGGAAGGTTTGTGGAGGTCAATACCGCTTTCGAGCGCATCACCGGCTATACCCGTTCCGAGGCGCTTGGCCGAGGCCCGTCCGATTTGAATCTTTTTTCCGATATCGATGAATCCATGGAATTCGCTTTCATGCTGGAAAAACATGGTTCGGCCCGCGAGTTCGAGGCTCGATTTCAGACCCGGGCGGGCGAAGTTCGTCAGGGGAGTTGGACGCTCCAGTTGATCGAGCTCAATGGCAACCCCTGCATCATCTCGATGATGTCCGACATCACCGAGCGTAAAGAGGCGGAGGAGGAGATTCGGAGATTCCATCAGGAGTTGGAAGACCGGGTGGAAAGACGAACGGCGGAACTAGCCGCGGTGAACGAACGGCTCAAGAGCGAGATCGTTGAGCGGGGCCGGGCCGAGGCGGCCCTCAACCGGAGCGAGATATATTTTCGGGCCATGACCGAAAACGCCATCGATATGATTGCCATCCTGGACGGGGACGCAACCATCGTCTACCGCAGCCCCTCTTTCGAGCGGATTCTGGGATACAAACAGGACGCCTTCATCGGCCAAAGCGTTTTCGACCTGATATTCGACGACGACCTCGATCGGGCCCGCAAGATATTTCGGGAGACCATGGATCATCCCGGCCGCGTGGGCACGCTGGTCTTTCGAGCCAGGCACCGGGACAGCAACTGGCGGACGCTGGAGAGCTTCCTTTCCCGGTTGCCGGAGGAATCGGGGGTTCAGGGGGTCATCGTCAACAGTCGGGACGTCACGGACCGCCTGCGGACCGAAGAAGCGTTGAGGAAAAGCGAGGAAAAATACCGGCGAATCATCGAAACCGCCAACGAGGGCGTTCTGATTCTGGACAAAGACGACCGTTGCTCCTTCACCAATCCCAAGGTTGCGGAAATGACCGGCTATACCATGGATGAACTCATGGGCCGCCACATATTTTCACCCATGGACAAGAAGGACCGGCCGGAAGTCGAGGCCATGCTCGAACGTCGGCGCAAGGGGTTGAGTGAAAATTCGGAAGTGCGAGTCCGCCGCAAGGACGGCACGGAGCTATGGGTCCTGGCCTCGGCCAGCCCCCTGTACGATTCGGACGGCCAGTACGCCGGTTCCCTGTCCTTGATCACCGACATCACCGAACGAAAGCGGACCGAGGAGGAACTGCGGGTCATGAAATGGGCCGCGGAGTCATCGATCAACGGGATTGCCATGGGCGATTACCGGGGCCGCGTCACGTACGTCAACGAGGCCTGCCTCAAGATGTGGGGCTACACCTACAAACACGAGGTTCTGGGTGTTCCAAGCCGGCTGTTCTGGGCCTCGGAAAAGGACGCCCGGAACGCTTTTCAGACCGTATGGCGGAACGGCATCTGGTTCGGGGAGATGAAGGCGCGCCGGAAGGACGGTACAGTCTTTCACGGTCAGCTCTCGGCCACGCTGGTCAGAAACGAGGCCGGCGAGCCCATCTGCACCCTGGGGTCCTTCGTGGATATCAGCGAACGGGTCGAGGCGGAAACGGACTTGCGAAAAAAGGAACGGGAGCTCGCAATCCAGGCCAGAAAGCTCGAGGATTCAAACACCGCCCTCAAGGTCCTGCTTGAACATCGGGACCTGGAAAAGATCAGCCAAGAAAAGAGGCTGGTGACCACCCTGGAAAGGCTGATTTTTCCGTACCTTGAAAAGCTGCGGGCGGAATGCACCAAATCCCGCCAAAAAAAATTCCTGGACGTCATTGCCTCGAACCTCTCACACATCGCCTCCCCCTTTTCCCGTCGGCTTTCCGACATGGAGGTCCAACTGACTCCCTCGGAGATCGAGGTCGCCAACCTGCTCCGTCACGGCAAGACATCGAAAGAGATTTCGTCCTTGCTCGGCATATCTCTGGCCACGGTTTCGGTTCATCGGAAAAACATCAGAAAGAAGTTCGGGCTGACCCACAAGAAAAACAACCTGAAAGTGTTTCTCAAATCGATTCAATGAAATAACGGCCCATATTCCCGGCGGGCCGTTACCTGGGCGTCTGGAGCCCCTTATGTAAAACCATGACCCGAACCATACCAGGTCCGGCCGGATAGAGGATGGATCGAATACCATGAACGGTTCAGGTGATTGCGAAGTGCTCGTCATCGGAGGCGGACCGGCCGGGGCCACGGCGGCTTACACGCTTGCCTTGAGGGGCATCGAGGTCGTTCTGGTGGAAAAGGCCCGCTTTCCCCGGCCCAAACTGTGCGGCGGTCTGCTGACCTGGAAAACGATCCGGGTCCTGGGCGAGATTTTCCAGACCGGTCCGGAGGCCCTACGATCAGCCGGTCTGATTCATTATGGCAGCCGGAAATTCGCCATCCGCAACACCTGCCGGGACCTGATCCGGGGCGAATTGGATTATCCGTTTCATTTCGTGGATCGGCGGGTCTACGACCACTACTGGCTGGAGCGGGCCGCCAGGGCGGGAGCGGAGGTTATCATGGGCCTTGGCGCCGTCTCCTTGGACGCAGCCGGAGGAGAAGTCCGCCTCGAAGACGGACGACGGCTGCGGGCCCGGTTCATCCTGGGTGCGGACGGGGTGTCGAGCCGGGTTCGTACGGCGCTGGCCCGAGGGGGCTACATCGAGGCGGCCCGGTCCGGCGGTCTGGCCGCGACCCTGGAAACCTCGTTTTCACGGAACTCCGGGGCGGACCTGCCGGACTATCCCGTCATCGCTTTCGGCTTCATCCCCTGGGGTTATGCCTGGTCTTTCCCCGGCCCCGCCCGACAGGTCGTGGGCATCTGCGGCCTGCGGGGACAAGGTCGCCCCTCGATCCGGACCGGCTTCGACCGTTTCGTCCGGAGCATGGCCCTCTCACCCGAGGAACTGCCCCCGGCCAAAAGCCGGCCCTTGCCCTACGGAAATTTCATGCCGACCCCCGGCTACGGCAACATCCTGCTGCTGGGGGACGCCGCGGGTCTGGTCGAACCGCTGCTGGGAGAAGGCATCTATTACGCCCACCGTAGCGGGCAATTGGCGGCCCATGCGGTATGGGAGACCCGCCGGCGTCCCCAAACCGCTCTCGCCCACTACATGCGCCTGCTCGAACGCCCGGTGTATCACGAACTCAAATACGCCCGCCTCTGGCGCGGACTGATGTATTCCACTCTGAGCTTTTTCAACTATCACCCGCTGGCCCTGGCCATCAAGGCGGCCCAGAAAGCGGTGGAAGGGACGATAAACGGATGGCGCTCCTTCGGCTGGCTCCGCTCGATCCGGCGTAATTTTTTCTGATCCCCGGGCTCTTCAGGTCGCGGCCTGTTCCGCGTCGTTGAGCAGCCTGGCCGCGTCCAGCAGCAGAACCAGCCGGCTCCCGCCGCCATCGGTCCGGGCCACCCCTTTTATGAAACCACCCCGAGCCTCGGAGGCCAGTTCAGGCAGGTCTTCGGTATCGCCGGCCGGAATCCGGTTAACCCCCAGGATTTCATCCACGACCAGGCCAACCAGCCGGCCGCCTCGTTCCATGATCACGCATATCCTCGTCTGGCGATCCATGATCATCTGCCGGGTGTTTTGGAACAGGTTCACCAGGACCTTGAGAAGGTGTTCCTCGGCCCATGCCAGACGCTTCAGGGCCTCGCCCTCCCGCCCCTCGGCCTCCAGGCTCAGCACCTCGTCGGCCAGGGCGTGAATGCGGCGGTGGGGATCGTCGAACTTCCGAAGCTGGCTTTCCAGCAACAAGTCACTGGTCTCGAACTGGTCATACCAGCGCCCGAACGCGCACTTATGAGGATCGCGGGTCAGAGCGAACTCCATTTTTTCCCGGACCGCGGTCTCAAGTGTTCCGAGCCACTTGAGATGGTCCTCCTCCCGCAGGGTCAACATATCGACCAACTCCCGGCGTTCATCATCCTGGGAAGGCAGACCCAAGCGCAACCTCAGGTCCGTGACCGGCACGACCCGGTCGCGCAGGAGCATGGTGCCCAATACGTGTGGAGGTACGTTGGGCACATGATTGATCTTGATCAGCCGAGTCATCTCCTGAACGAAATTGATTTCAACTCCATAAAGCCCTGCGCCCAGCTTGAAAACCACCCATTGATCCTCGCCCCTGACTTTCATGGTACGCCTCCCGGCCCAAAAGCCCAGATCGCCCGTCCAATACCTGGTTCATCACACACTCGTATATTGTATCATAGCCAATCGACCCGGATTTTTCAAAGGTCTCTTCTTCGTTCTTTTTTCTCTCTTGTCGAACCCGGGACCCGGGCCGACCTCAATGGGTCGAAGGCCGCCTCCCGGGAATCCGGCCCGAACCGTGCTTGGTTGCCTTACGGGGCCGCCTTGTCGCGGCCTCCGGCCTTGCGGCCGGATGGAACCCAGCAGGCCCCGATTCACTTTTTGCCCTGAATATTGACAAGACCAGGCCGAAACGGTATATATTTAACTTTAGAAACGTAACCCGGACAGGATTCCCGATGAAACGCCTTCTCGCCCTGGTTGTCGCGGCCACCATCATAGTGCAAGTCCTTGTCGTTGCCGGACCTCGATGGGGCGAGTCGAAATGTTCGGATTCGTCGTGCTGTTGTTCCGCGCCAGGGTCCGGGCTGTCCGGAAAGATGAATTGCGGTTGCGCCCCCGGGTACGCATCTTGTCGCCTGGGTCCGATTCCGGGCATCGAGGCCTTGAATCCGGCTGCCCATGCCTCATTCAGGATCCCGCACTCGGGCATGGTCGAATCCATGTTCCATCCATCTCCGCACTCCAGGCTTGCGCGGACGCACCTGTCCGCGGCGCCCGGGTCTGTTTGGAGCGAACCGATCTATCTGTGCGTCCTTGCCTTGAGGATTTGAGCCGCTTCTCTGAAGGGGCCGCCCAGGCCCCTTCACACATAACTATTCTGAATAATAAATTTATTTCTTAGTGCCGGATTTTGGCTTGGTTTCAAAGTCCTGAGGCCGGCCGTTTACGAAATGATCCGTGCACCCAAGGAGAATCCGATGCCGAAAAAAGCAAAAAAAGTACGCGGGGAGGCCAACCTGGCCGCGACGAAAAAAGAGGTCGTCATGAGAGGAGACAAATCCCCCGGCGTTTCCAGGATGTTTGCCGTGGCCATGCTGGTCGCCATAGTATTTTTAATTTCAGGGGCCTGGTTCATATGGCCTGGAGGAGAGTCCGGCGGCAACGAAATCGTCCGTTCGTCCCTGTCCAGCGGTTCCGAGGAAATCGCTTACCCTCTCGGCGACTTTGACGACGGCAGGGCCCGCCACTTTTCGTGGCAGACCCCGGACGGTCCGAGTATCCGCTATTTCATCATGAAAAGCGGAGACGGGATGATCCGGTCGGCTTTCGACGCCTGCGATGTCTGCTGGCGGTCAGGCAAGGGCTACAGCCAGAGCGGAGATTTCATGGTCTGTAACAACTGCGGCCAGCGTTTTTCCTCGATTCGTATCAACGAGGTGCGCGGCGGTTGCAATCCGGCGCCGCTCGAGCGGTCCGTTCGGAACGGGCAGGTCTTCATCCAGCCCGCTGATCTTCTCAAGGGCCGTTCGTATTTCACCCTCGGTCCCGGGGACAGGACATGACGATCCGACATATCGCCCTTCAGAGTCTTCGCCGTCGGAAATCCAAGGCGTTTTTCGTTCTGATTGGTCTGACCATCGGCGTTTCGACGACCGTGGCCCTGACGGCCCTGGCCGCTGCGCTGACCAGCGAGATCAATCACAAGCTCGACAAGTACGGCGCCAACATCCTGATCGTCCCCCATTCCGAAAACCTGTCCCTTTCTTACGAAGGGCTTTCATTGGGCGGTTTTTCCTTTGAAACCCGCGAGATTCGGGAAGCCGATCTGGCCAGGCTGAAAACGATAAAAAATGCGGCCAATATTGCGGCCGTGGGTCCGATGGTCCTGGGCCCGGTTCGCACGGCCGGGCGCAAGGTCTTACTGGCCGGCGTGGATATCCAGGCTACCAAGCTGCTCAAACCCTGGTGGCGATTCCAGGGCCGACCGCCCGGACCTGGCGAAATCGCGGCCGGCGCCGAAGTCTCACGACTCCTGGGCCTGGTCCCCGGCCGCGTCCTGGAGGTAAACGGCCAAAAATTCGATATCTCCGGGACCCTCGAACCGACCGGTTCACAGGACGACGGCCTCCTGTTCATGTCCCTGGCCCCGGCCCAGGCCCTGCTGGGGAAAAAGGGCCTGATTTCCATGGTCGAAGTGGCCGCTCTGTGCACGGCCTGTCCGATATCCGACATGGTCGATCAGATCACCGCCGTATTGCCCGAGGCCAAAGTGACGGCCATCCAGTCCGTGGTCCAGGGGCGCATGGAAACGATCCGGCACTTCAGGAAGTTCTCCTATATCGTTTCGTTCCTGGTCCTGCTTGTCAGCAGCCTGGTCGTCCTGGTGACCATGATGGCCAGCGTCAGGGAGCGAACCGCGGAGATCGGCATTTTTCGGGCCCTGGGGTTCCGTAGCAGCCACGTCATGCGCATGGTCCTGATGGAAGCCGGCCTGCTGGCCTCCCTCTCCGGGCTGCTCGGTTATATCCTGGGGCTGGGCGCCGGAGCCCTTTCCCTCTCGTTTCTCGGCGGCGGCACGGAGGCCCATGTCACCCCGGACCCGGCCCTGGCCGCCTGCGTCCTGGGCCTGGCTCTGGCCCTCGGGCTTGCGGCCAGCGTGTATCCGGCAATGACCGCGGCCCGGCTGGACCCCTACGAAGCCTTGCGGTCTTTGTAGTCAGGAGGCGAAAATGAGTTTCATCGTTACGGAAAACCTGGTCAAACACTATCGTACGGGCCAAGCAGGCGTGGCGGCGCTCCGGGGGGTGAGTCTTTCCATCCCGCCCGGTGAGTTCGTCGCCGTCATGGGGCCGTCGGGTTCGGGCAAATCCACCCTGCTGTCCGTTTTGGGAGCCCTCAATACGCCGACCGAAGGACGCTATCGGGTCGACGGCATCGACGTTTACGGACTGACCCCGGACCGGCGGGCTGACTTCCGCAGGGAATATCTGGGTATCGTTTTTCAGAACTTCCATCTGGTCCCGTATCTGAGCCTGGAAGAAAACGTCATGCTCCCCCTGACCACCAAGCCCATGGCCGGGCGCGAAAAACGCGAGATGGCCGAAAACGCATTGGACCGGGTGGGGCTGGCCGGGAAAGGCCGGCGCCTGCCCGGCCAGGCATCAGGCGGTGAGCAGGAACGGACCGCCATTGCCCGGGCCGTTGTCAACCAGCCCCCCCTGCTCCTGGCCGATGAGCCCACCGGGAGCCTGGACCAAACCACCGGTCAACAGATCATGCATCTCCTGAGGGCATTGGGGGATGACGGCATGACCATCGTCATGGTCACCCACAATCGGGACTGCGCGGCTTACGCCGACCGGATCGTCCGGGTCGAGGATGGACAGTTGGTCCCGGCCGATTAATGGCCGGCGGGGTGGTTATGACTCGGCTTTCTTCTTTTGGATCATGCGGACCAGCAGGATGCTGATTTCGTAGAGAAAAAGTAGCGGGATGGCCATCAGGACCTGGCTGACCACGTCCGGCGGGGTCAGGATGGCCGCGACCACGAAGATCAGGATGATGGCATATTTTCGTCCCCGGGCCAGAAGCGGAGCATTGACGATACCCATTTTGCCCAGAAAGACCATGACCAGCGGCAGTTCGAAGATCAGGCCGAACCCCAGCAGCAGCTTGAGGGCCAGGGAAAAGTATTGCTGGACCGAAGGAAGGGCCGTGATGGTTTCGTCCGTAAAGCCCAGAAAGAACTGGAACCCGAAAGGGAAGACGACAAAGTAGCCGAAAAGGCCGCCGACGACGAACAGAAGGGTCGAAAACAGGATGAAGGGGATGAGGTAGCCGCGCTCCTTGCGGTAGAGCCCGGGGGCTATGAAGCCCCACAATTGATGGGAGATGACCGGGACGGCCAGCACGACCCCGCCCCAGAAACCCACCTTGAGATAGGTGAAAAAGGCTTCGGGAAGACCGGTGTAAATCAACTGCCGGCGTCCCTCGGGCAGGGCATCCAGGAGGGGCAGCATCATAACCTTGAAAATCGGCTGGGCAAAATAGTAGCAGATACCGAAACCCGCGGCGACGGCGATCAGGCAGACGATCAGACGCTTCCTCAATTCGGCCAGGTGCGCCGTAAAGGGCATTTTAGTGCCCAATTCCTCCTGGCCGGTTTCCTGGTAAGCGGCCTCGGTCGATTTGATCTCCGCTTCGGACATCGGTCAGAGCCTACTTCTCGGTTTTGGACTCGTCACCGAGGGCGGTGTCGGCTTGAGGCTCCGGATTCGGGCCGGATTCGGTCCCGGACGGCTCGGGCGGCTTTGCACCGGATACAGCGGGCTCTTTGGTCTCCCTGGGCAGCCCGGTTTCATCGGCCAGGGACCGGGCCAGATTTTCGATTTCCAGGTCCTGAGTGCCTTCCCGAACCAGGGTGCTCATCTCCTCCTTGGCCTCGGTCAGACTTTTCTTGAGTTCCTGGATTTCACTATCGTCATGAAAACTGCTTTTCAATTCATCCGTGGCCTTCCGGAATTCGCCAATACCCCGCCCGATCGCTCGCGCCAGGTCCGGCAGTTTTTCCGGACCAATGACGATCAGGGCGATGACCAAAATCACGATCAACTCCGGCATGCCGATGCCGAACATGGCGACCTCCTGGACAAGTCGGGCCATTGTATGGCCGGTCCGGGATGAAAGTCAAGAATTTCAAGGGAGAAAGGCCCTCGCGCCGATGAATGGGCGTCCGGGGGGAGCGTTCGAAGGCGGGTAGGAAACCGAAGCGTCCCGGTCAGACGTAGCGAGGGGAAATCAGACTGGCCCCGCTGAGATCGTGAACGTCATCGAACAGGCCGATGGAATCCATGTCGATAATGCCCCGGGCGACCTCGTCGGACAAGCCCCGGGCCTGACTCGCCGTCAGGGGCGCCTCCCCGTCGAGGACCTCCCGGTCTTCCCGGGAGCCCGAACTCTCCTCGACCGGAGGTCTGGCCGCGGGCGGGGCTTTGAGCGGGGCTTCTTCCGGATGCTCGGCCGGACCCGACTGCGACCGGCCGAGCCGCCCCAGCCTCGAATAGATATCGGTTACCTGGTTGATCTGCACGGGGCACCCCGTTTAAACGTAGTCACCTCGATTGAATTTGGCCGCTTCCACCGCCGCCAGAACGGCGGTCTGATCGACCAGGGATTTCAGATCGTGGTCGGCTGGCAGGTCCCGGCTCAATTCAGCCAGTCGCCCGGCTTCCCGTTCCAAGTCCTTGACCAGACCTTGCATCTGCTTGGGACTTTGCTCCGGATCGGCCAGAGCCTCGGCGAACCGATCGAGCAGATTCAGCGCCTCTTCCACCTGGGCCACGGGCGTTTTCAACCCGGCGGCCATGATCGTTCCGGCCGGATCGAGGCCAATGGTCGACGCCCCGGTGGTGGATGATGTTCCGCCGTCCTTCCCTTGAACCTGCCCGGACCCGGCACGGGCCAAGACTTTTCCAAAATCCACTCCGGAATTCTGGCCGGCTTGACCGGGTCTGTTTTCAACCCGTCCCTGAAACAGGGAAATGTCGCCTATCTTCAAGGCAGTCCTCCTTTTTTGCACACATCCCGGCGTCCCCGTTTTGAAGCAAGACACATACCAAGTCGATCAAGCGAGTCAATTTTTATATCTATATGGAATTAATTGAATATTCGGCATGAGCCCCTCGCGGATCGGAGCAGGCCCCGGTTTCGGGCGGCAACTTTTTCCCATCAACTTGGCGGGGCCACCGGAGACATCAACTGGCAACATATTGATATCAATTATATTATAAAGACGACAGCCACTTGTCGCCAGTTTTTTGACGACAACGGCCGGGGCGGGTTTCAGGTCTCCCTGGGCTCGTCGGAGTCCCGGGCGAAAATCCGGTTGACGGCCTCGTAGTCC
>JAHJTB010000425.1 GCA_018830135.1 Pseudomonadota bacterium
CAAGGAATACGTCGACAAGGCCCTGGCTTCACCCCATTTGTACGGGTTCAAGTTCCAGCCCCTGGTGCAGCGTTTCGACGTCAACGATTTCAGGCTGGACTATCTCTATCGCGCCTGTATTGAAAGCCGGACCCCGATTACCATGCACATCGGCAGCGGGCCCATCGCCAACGAGTTCGTCGGCATCGGCCACTTTCGCAAGCTGATGCGCCGGCATCCGGAACTCCGGGTCTGCGTGCCCCACATGGGCTGGACCGAGTTCGACGAGTTTCTGCGCCTGATGGACGACCACCCAAACATGTTCCTGGACACGGCCGTGATCAATGTCGAGGCCGGCCCGGACATGGATACAGGCTACCCCGTGGAACCGGAACGGCTGACGAAATACGCCGACCGGGTCTGCTTCGGATCGGACTGGCCCCTGGTGTCCTGGGACTACCAGACGGCCCTGGACAGTGTGCGGCGTTTCGGATTCGACGCGGATGCGATCGAGGCCGTAATGGGGCGCAACGCGCTGCGCTTTCTGGGGGTCGTACCCGGTTGAGTGTATGGCCCGAACGGATGAGTTGACCTCGAACCCCGGTATGATAATATGCGCCGATTTCATAGATGGCGGAACCGATCAAGGAGAAGAACATGGACCGAATCAAGAGCCTGATCAAGGACGGCCCCATTCACCAGAGAACCATTGAAGTTCGCACCTATCCCGTGGAAGGCGACCGGGTGGTGGCCGAAGGCTGGCTGCGGGACGAACGCCTGATTCCCGGATACTACTGGGACGGACGAATTCGGCCGCCTCACCGGCCCCACCACATGTGTGTCAGACTGCTGATCGGAGGGTGGCCCCTGACCGTCTTGGACGCGGAGGCCGAGATGCCGACCACGCCTTTTGAAGGATGCCGGACCACGAGCGAAAGCCTGCAGAAGATCGTCGGCCTGCCCCTGGTCTCCGGATTCTCGGACCGGGTCCGCGAGCGGCTGGGCGGCGTGGAGGGCTGCACCCACCTGACCGCTCTCATCGTGTCCATGGGCCCCCCGGCCCTCCACGGGTTCTGGACCATGAAGGCCCGGGAAAAACAGGAGCCGCCCAGGTCCTTCGACGAGGTCCCGGGTCTGGCTTACACCATGAACAGTTGCACGCTCTGGGCCGAGGACGGACCGATCATTCAGATGATCAAGGACCATTTCAAGGCCGTCTGATGCCCGGCGGGCGGCGGCCTGCCGGGCGACATGAAAGCGCGCCTGGGGGCCGAGGGAATATCCCGCTGGACCCCGGGCATGGAAATGAATGGCTCTTCACTCATAATTATCCGAAAATGTTCGCTTTTTTATAACTATTTCCCTTGACAGACTCGGGGCTTCGCAATTATGGTAACGAACGATCGTTAGGCTTCGATCCGAATCCGTATCAGGAGCATGGTTTTTGGTAGTCAAAACGAAAATAAAGGACCCGGATCTGATTCAAAAGCGGCAGAAGCAGATCTGCCGCGGCGCCATGAGGGTCTTTCGGCACAAGGGGTTCCACTCCGCGTCCATCCGGGAGATCGCCAAGGCCAGCCGCATCAGTCTGGGAAGCCTGTATGACTATATCGAAAAAAAGGAGGACATCCTGTTTCTGGTCCATAGCGACATTCTGGACCGGATATACGAGTGCCTGAACATGTGCATGGACGCTTACGAAAGTCCCATCGACCAGTTGACCCATGCCCTTCAGGAACTGTTGAATCTTTCCTGCGAGATGAAGGATGAGATGCTCTTCATCTACACCGAAACCAAGTCACTGGAATCCAAATACCTGCACGAAATACTGAAAAGGGAGGCCGAGTTTACCGACAGTTTCGAAAAGCTGATCCAACGGGGCGTCGATGAAGGCGTTTTCGATTGCCCCAAACCCCGCCTTGTATCCAATATCATCATACTGGTCGGCGCGATCATGCCGCTCAGGGGTTGGAATATCCTGCCCTATCACAGCAGTGAGGAAATCGTCGAGGAACTGATTCACATCACCTTGAAAGCCCTGAACGTCCGGGGGGAATCGGTCCCGGGCTCGAAATCGAGGGTCGTGGCCGCCACCTAGACCCCGCCCGAGGCGGGCCGGTGGACGGCCGGAGTTTGAAATAGAGCCAAGGCGGTCGGCGCCTTGGAGGGGTTCGAACTTCAAACATCAGGAGGGATGTGCGATGAGAAAGAGCGTCTGGCTTGTGGCGTTGACGTGTATCCTCGTCATGATCGCGGGACTGGCTTTTGCCGCGGACAAGAAACCGGTCTCACTGTGCGCCGTAGGGGTGTTGAGCGGCAAGGTCGGGGCAGTGCCCGAGACCGGCTGGGGGTACGTGGACGGCGCGGCCTTTATCAACGAGAACGGCGGCATCAACGGCCGGCCGTTCAAGGTCATTTTGGAGGACGGGCAGTATGACGTGCCCGTCTCCGTGTCCGCTTTCAACCGGGTTCTGGCCGCCGAGCCCCAGGACGAACTCATGTTCCACTCCGGCTTCCAGACCGGCGTGCTGATGGCCCTGAGGGAGAAGATCGCCGAGTCGCACGTCATTTGCGTGGACGGCTCGATGGCCACGCACATTTTCTCCGAAAAGGTCAAGCAGGATTACCCTTACTACTTCTCCTGCGGCGTGCCTTACGGCGACCAGTGCGGCGCGCTCCTCCAGTTCATCAAGAACAAGCTGCACAAGGGCAAGGCGGGCAAACCCAAAGTGGCCTTTATCTACATCGAGGCTACAGCCGGTAAGGACCCCCTGGAAAAGCTCCGCGAGTACGCCAAAAAAATGGACGTGGACATCGTCCTCGAAGAGCCGGTCACTTTCACCACCACCGACTACACGCCGACCATCATGAAAATCCGCCAGGCCGGGGCCGAATACTCCATCCTCTGGTCCTGGGCCATCCCGGTAAGCGCCCGCTTCGAAAAAATATACCGCAAGTTTTTCCCCAAGGCCCCGCTCCTGGGGCTGAGTTATGCGGCCGGTGAGATCGGCTTCAAGACCGCGGGCGAGGCGCATGACGGATTGTACGCCTTCGGTCCCTACCCCAGGCCGAACGAAACCGACAACAAGCTGGTCCAGATATGCCTGGAAACGGCCACAAAGCAGAATCACAAGTGGGTCAACTGGGACGTTTACGTCCAGTCTTTCATCATGTCCCTTATCTGCGCCGAGGGCGCCAGACGGGCTGAAAAGGCCGGCAACCTGACCCGGGAAGGCTGCCGGGACGCCCTGGAAGCGATCAAGGGCTGGGACCTGTACGGCATGTACGGCGGAAAGACCGTGGACTATAGTCTGCACCGGCTCAACCGGGGGCGGATCATTCAGGCCAATTGGGAGAAGAAGACGAACATTCCGGTTACGGACTGGTTCGAAATCGCGGAGTACGTGAAATAGAAGAACCACGGCGCTGGGCCGGCCTGTGGGGACCCGTCAGGGTTTCCGCAGGCATCCCGGTCTCCCGTGGGCGGGGCCTTTCGCGCGTGTTTCGCGGTCGAAGAACCAAGGCGGACCCGAACCGGCTCCTCACCGAGGCTTCCCTTGAAGCGGCGTGTCGGGTATGCGGGTTCGAGGGAGGGGCTACTCCGCGAAACAGCCCGACGACTGCTCGGGCCGCATGACAGGCCGGAAAAACCAACCTGATTTCGGGGCGACACGGGCAACGGGGGGTGAACGGCCCTCCAAAGTCCCGGTAAGGAGCCATGCGCGTCAGGCACCGGAGACGGGCGTGGACGGCGGCTCGGTGTGCCCCGAGGGAGGTGCGAGTGCTGTTTCTCCTGCAAGCCATTATCATCGGCATGGTCAAAGGGGCGGTCTACGTGATCATCGCCCTGAGCATGATTATTATTTACAAGTCCAGCCAGGTCTTCAACTTCGCGGCCGGGGAGTTTTGCACCATGGGGGCGGCCTTTTATTTCGCGGCCTATTCCCTGGGCCTGCCCTTTTACCTGCTCCTACCCGTTTTCCTGCTCTTCGTCGTCATCGGCAGCGGATTGATCGAAAAGATTCTGATCGAACCGCTTATGGGCCGGGAACCGTTTTCGGCGGTCATGGTCACCATCGGCCTGTCGATCTTTCTGATCGGCCTGTTCCAGGTCACCATGGGCACCACCGGCGACAACGTGGTCGTCAACCTGCCTGATCTGACTTTTGAAGCGGGCAGTCTGTTTTTCACTTCGGAACAGGTCTGGTCGAGCATCCTGGCCGTGGGCTCCATCGCCACCCTGATGTTGTTCTATCGCTTCACCCGGTGGGGCATCATTATGCGGGCCACGGCCGAAGGGCAGGTAAAGGCCATGGCCTTCGGTATCAACACCCGTTTCACCCTGACCCTGACCTGGGTCATCTCCTCTATCGTGGCCGCCATCGGGGGCGTGCTGGTGGCCTGGACCGGGACCCTGACCTACAACATGGGCATCGTGGGGTTCGTGGCCATTCCCGTGGTCCTGGTGGCCGGCCTGGAGAGCATCGGCGGTTGTATCCTCGGCGGGCTTATGGTCGGCGTGGTCGAGTCCCTGACCACCTTTTACCTCGAACCGGCCATCGGGCTGGAAGGATTCCGGGGCGTGACGCCCTATCTGTTCCTGCTGCTGGTGTTGATGATCCGCCCGACCGGGCTGTTCGGCCAGGTAGAAATTGAAAGGGTGTGATGGGATGCTGAAGATCGAAAACCTGACCGTGACCTATTTCGGTGTCATTTCCGTGCTCCATGGCGTGTCCATGAGCGCGGACTCGTCCACGATCACGTCGCTGCTGGGGGGTAACGGCAGCGGGAAGAGCACCCTGATGCGGGCCATATCCGGAATCCTGCCCATTTTCGAGGGTGAAATTCAGGAGGGTGAGATTTACTTGGACGAGGTCAAGCTGCACAAGATGAGTTCAGTGGACATCACCAAGCGGATGCGGTTGACCTACCTGATGGAGGGCCGTCCCATTTTCGAATACCTCAACGTCATGGAAAACCTCAAAGCCTCAGCCAGTTGCCGCTGGGACGCCGAGGTGCCCCGCGACATCGAAGGCGTGCTCGAATACTTCCCTCCCCTCCGGACCCGGCTCAAGTCTCTGGCCGGCTACCTTTCGGGGGGCGAGCAGCAGATGTTGTGCGTGGGCATGGCCCTGATGACCAATCCCAGGTTCATGCTACTCGACGAGCCGTCCCTGGGCCTGGCCCCGCTGATGGTCAAAGAGATATTCGGCATTATCGAACGGATCAATCGCGAGCGCCAGATCGGCATTCTGCTGTCCGAACAGAACGCCATGGTGGCTCTGAAGATATCCCGGCACGGCTACGTCATGGAAAACGGCCGCGTGGTCATGGAGGATACGGCCGCGGAGCTCATCAACAACGCCGATATCCAGGAGGCCTATCTGGGCGGGACCGAAGAAAAGGAAAAGGACTATTCGGAGGCCAAGCGGTACAAACGGAGAAAACGATGGCTGGGTTAAACAAAGACGTCGTCCTTGAAATCAAGAGGCTCAGCCTGGCCTTTGGCGGTGTGCAGGCCCTCAACAAAATCGACCTGACCATAGAAAAGGGAGATATTTTCGGCATCATCGGCCCCAACGGCGCCGGCAAGACCAGCCTGCTCAACTGTATCAGCGGCGTTTACCATCCCCAGCAGGGAGACATCATCTACAAAGGCCGGCGGATCAACCACGTCATTCCCCACAAGCGGGCCGAGATGGGCCTGGGCCGGACCTTTCAGCACGTGGAACTGTTCCGGGGCATGACCGTGCTGGAAAACATCAAGCTGGGCCGGCACCAGAGAATACCGGGGGCCTTTTTTTCAAGCCTGTTCCGGTTCGGCAAAGGACTGCGGACGGAGATGCGCTGCCGGCTGGAGGTCGAGGAGAAGGTCATGGACTTTCTGGACCTGTCGGCCGTGCGCTGGAAGCCGGTGGGCCTGCTGCCGCAGGGGCTGCAGAAGCGGGTCGACCTGGGCCGGGCCCTGGCCCTGGAACCCGACCTCCTCCTGCTCGACGAGCCCATGGCCGGCATGAGCGTGGAGGAAAAGGAGGACATGGCCAGCTTCATGATGGACGTGCACCGCGATCTGGGCACGACCATCCTCTGGATCGAGCACGATCTGAAGACCGTCCGCGACCTCTCCAACAAGGTCTGCGTCCTCAACTTCGGCATGAAGATATCCGAAGGGAGTTTCAAGGAGATTAGGGAGAATCCTCAGGTCAAGGAGGCCTACCTGGGGGTGGAGGAACCATGATGTACGAGGCGCGACCCCTGACGGAACTGATCGAGGAGCGGGCGGCCCAAAGCCCGAACAAGACGGCTTTGCGCTACAAACGTTTCGGCATCTGGAAGCCGATGAACTGGAAGGAGCTTCACGACCGCGTCCTGAACTTCTCCCGGGGACTTCTGGCCTTGGGCGTCAAGCCGGGCGACAATCTGTGCATCATCGGCGACAACTCCCCGGAATGGCTCATTGCCGAGTTCGGGGCCATGCGTATCGGCGGGGTGTTTGTAGGGGTTTACCAGGACATGCAGTCCCGGGAGATCACCTACCTGGTTTCGGCCTCGGACGCTTCGGTGATCGTGGTCGAGGATCAGGAGCAGGTGGACAAGCTGGTTTCGGTCTGGGACCAGCTCAAGGACCGGGTGGTCCGGATCGTGGTCTGGGACAGCCGGGGCATGAGCCATTACTTCGAGCGCTATCCCTACCTGATTCATATGGACGACGTGATCGCCATGGGCCGGGAGGACCCGACCGCGGCGGAGGCCCTGGACCGGATTGAAATAACGCCGGACATGACCTGCATGATGCTGCCCACCTCGGGCACGACCGGGCTGCCCAAGCTGGCCCAGATCAGTCACTACAATATGTACGTGGCTTCGACCCTGCTGCAGCAGATCCACCCGGTCTACGAATGGGACGAGACCTATTCCCTGTTGCCCATGCCCTGGATGGGCGAACAGTTCACGGTCTGCCGTTTCGTTTTTTCGGGAAACGGATACAACTTCCCCGAAAGCCAGGACTCGGTCAAGACCGACTTCCACGAAATACAGCCGACCCTGGCCACCCTGTCGCCCCGTATGTACGAAGACATCTGTTCGGACATCCGGGCGCGGATGGAGGACGCGGGGTTTTTGAAAAAATGGATCTGGAGCAAGTCCCTGGAACTGGGCGTGGAGCGGGCCGACCTGTTTCTGGCGGGCAAGCCGGGACTGCGCGGGATCAAGCGGTTTCTCTACTGGTTGGCCATGTTCACCACGCTGCGGGGGGTCAGGCAGCGTGTCGGGCTGGGGCGGGTCCGCATGGCCGTCACCGGCGGGGCGGCAATGGGCCGGGAGGTCTTCACCTTCTACATCGCCCTGGGAATCGATTTGATGCAGTTGTACGGCATGACCGAGAACTGCGCTTGCGCGACCTGCCACCGCAAGGGCGACGTGCGGCCGGAGACGACCGGGCCGCCGATGCCGGGAATCGAGGTCAAGGTCGATCAAGAGGGCATGATCTGGGTCAAGAGCCCGACCAACATCAAGGGATACTACAACAACCCCAAGGAAACGGCCGACACCTTCCAGGACGGCTGGCTCAAAACCGGGGATTCGGGCTACTTCGACGAATACGGCCACCTGGTGGTATTGGACCGCCAGAAAGACCTGATGTTTTTGAACGACGGCACCCGGTTCGCTCCCCAGGACCTGGCCAACCGTCTCAAGTTCAGCCCCTACATCCGGGAGGCCGTCACTTTCGGGGACAAACGCGACTTCATCACGGCCATGATCAGCATCGACATGGAAAACGTGGGCAACTGGGCCAACAAGCGGAATATCACCTACACGACCTTCACCGATCTTTCCCAGAACGACCGGATCATCGATCTGATCCGGGAGGAGATACAGAAAATCAACGATCGCCTGCCGGAGGAAATGCGCATCCACCGGATGGTCCTGCTACCCAAGGAGCTGCACCCGGACGACGAGGAACTGACCCGGACCCGCAAGGTTCGCCGCCGGATAATCAACGAGCGGTACAAGGAGGTCATCGAGGCCCTTTACGATCCGGGCCGGAAGACCCACGAGCTGGACATTCAGATCACCTATATGGACGGCAACGTGTCCAGACTCAAAGCCACCGTGAAACTGGAGGACATCTGACATGGCCACTCTGGTCGATCGATACAGTTACGTCTATTCGCCGTTCATCCATGAATCCTACCTTGCTGACGAGGCCATATTCCGAACGACCTACACCAAGACCTGGTTCTCGCTGTTCATGATCGTGCTCGTGGCCCTGCCGCCCTTTCTCGGCAACTTCCACCATTACTTCCTCAGTCAGCTCGGCATCGCCATTCTGGCAACCATGGGTATCAACATCCTGACCGGATACACCGGGCTCATCTCCCTGGGCCACGCCGCCTTCATGGGCGTGGGGGCATACACTTGCGGGAACTTTATCAACCACCTGGGCTTCCCCTTCTGGCTGGCCATCATCTGCGCCGGTCTGCTGGCCGCGTTTTGCGGGCTGATCATCGGCGTGCCGGCCCTTCGGGTCAAGGGCATCTACCTGGCCGTGGCCACGCTGGCCTTCCAGTTCATCTGCGACTACACCTTTGTCAAGTGGAAGGCCATGACCGGCGGATCGGCCGGCATCAACATCCCCTCGCCGCGCTTCGGGGGCTGGCTGCTGAACTCCAACCTGGAGATGTATTACATCGTTCTGTTCTGGGTGGTTCTGGGCTTCTGGTGCGCCAAGAACCTTTTCCGGTCCAAGTACGGCCGGGCTCTGATGGCCATCCGCGACAACGACATCTCAGCGGAAATCGCCGGCATTCCGGTCTTCAAGTACAAAATCCTGGCCTTTGTCATCAGTTCCTTTTACGCCGGCGTGGCAGGAGCCCTGTGGGGAATCCTGATGCGGTCGTCGACGCCGCTTTTTTACGGGCTGGACGTTTCGGTTTCCTACCTGGCCATGGGCATCATCGGCGGTCTCGGGTCGATCATCGGATCGGTCCTGGGACCCATCTTCCTGGTCTTCATCCCTGAGTTTCTCAACTGGGTAGTGGACATCGCGGCCAGCATGTCCAGCCAGCCGGCGGACATCAAGATTCTGGTTTCTCCGCTCAAACTCATGGCCCTGGGCGGTCTGATCATCCTGTTCATCCACGTCGAACCGACCGGCCTGGCCGGCGTTTGGCGGCGGATTCGGGACTATTTGAGAATCTGGCCTCTGCCTTACGTTTAGTGTTATAATAGGCCAAGTTCCTTTTGAAGCCGATTATTCGTTACGTCTTTCGACGTACGGAATTGGTTCGCCGCCAGCGCCTTATAAAGAAGGCGCCTAGCAGCACTGTCGTTGCGGGTAACCGTCCTTCTGGAAGCCAAAAGGACGTTGGGTTTAAAAACGGGTTCTGCTAATACTAAGGGCTTGGATGCACCAGATTGCTGCGTCGCCCGCGGCTCATCGCAAAGACGGAGTTTGTTGGAATCTGTGAGAAGAGGAAGCGATTCGCCGGGCCCGAGGTTTCTTCAGGCAAGACCGGCACGCGGCCAGGGCAAGGATACCCTTTATGAGCTTCCAGCCTCGCATCACTTACACCGTAGCATCCCCGTCTTTGCGAGGAGCCGCGGGCGACGTAGCAATCTGCTGCATCCAGGATCGTCCCTATTGTCGACGGACTCTCTTTCTTAAACCCCACATCTTTTGGCTTTCCAAGGGAGTTATACTCCAGACGACGGGTGATTGTTTCTCAGGTGGAGCTCAATAATAACGACTTGGCTTTGTGATTTTGCCGAGGGGTAAGGCGCGGGGATTTCCCGCGGACTTGGGAACTCGCCGTAATGTCTCAGGAGACGGAGTCGAGGCGGAAGCGAACCCGGAGCCGATCGGCCCCGAATGAATACAATGAGGTGGCGGATGACCGAACGTGAAGCAAGAGTGGAAACAAGCGGTTCTCGCAAGTCTTTGGAAGTCGCCGACAACGCCTGGAAGTTCATCGTCGAGGACTACCGGGGCGGCCACGAAAAAAAGCGACAAGGCCGGCCGGTGGTCTGGTCCTGTGCTCTGGCGGAAAAGGAAGTCTTTCACGCCATGGGCCTTATCCCCTTTTTCCCCGAGCAGTTCGCCGCCCTGTGCGCGGTTCGGCGCCGAACCCGGGGCGGGGAGAAGGAGGCGGTTCGTTTTGCCAGCCTGGCCGAGCAGGAGGGCTATTCAGCGGACCTGTGCGGCTACCAGCGAGTGGGCATGGGCTACGTTCTCGACGGCCGGCCGGATGACGCCCCTCTGGGAGGCATGCCCCGGCCCGATCTGCTGGTGACCACTTCGACCGTCTGCGACGTCCGGCTCAAGTGGTTCGAAGACATGGCCCAGCGGCTCGATGTCCCGCTTTTCACCCTGGACCGGCCGGAGCGGATCATCGACGGCCTCCTGGAATATCCCGAGCCTCATGAGTTGAGGTACTACCGGTCCCAACTCGATGACCTGATCGCTTTCATCACCGAGGTGACGGGCCGGCCCTACGAGGAGGAGCGCCTGGACGAATGCCTGGACTGGAGTTACCGGACCAACGAACTGCGGCTCGAAATACTCGAACTCCGCAAATCCACGCCATCCCCCATGGGCAGCGCCGACGGGTTCGCGACCATGTATCCGGGGATGTATGCCTCGGGTACGGAGCGGGCCTATCGCTTCTACCAGGCCTTGCGGGACGAGGTCCGGGCCAAGGTCGAGGCCGGACGGGGCCAGATTCAGAACGAACGCTTCCGTCTGCTGTGGTGGGGCATCCCCTTGTGGTTCAACATGGGTATTTTCAACTATTTCGAATCGGTGGGCGGGGTCTTCGCCTATGAGCCGTTGTACAATCCGTACCCCTGGCCCCATCGCGGCCATGGAGACCCCCTGAACGAGATCGCCGTGCGAACCCTGTCCCAGGGACTCTCGCCGCATTCTCTGATCAAACTGCAGGTGGAACTGGCCCGGGAGTACGGGTGCGTCGGGGCGGTCATCGCCTACCTGCTGACCTGCCGGCCCCTGTATCTGCCCGGACTCGAGATCAGGCGAAGGCTGTTCGAGGAACTTGGCGTCCCTTCAGTGCTCATCGAATGCGATCTGGTGGACGAGCGGACCTATTCCGAAGGGCAGGTCAGGACCCGACTGGATGCATTCGCCGAACAGATCGTCAGTCGGCTGGACGACTGATACCGGGGGCCGAGTTCCCGTATTTATGATAGCCCGGGGGGCCGCCGGCGTCCCGGGGCCTGAAGCCGCGACAGGGCGGTTCGGGACCGCCCCCGATCACTAAGGAGTTGCCGCTCCCCATGAATGCCACTTGACAACCCGTTACAGGCCTAGTAATTTCCCGGATTAAGTTTACAAAAAAACGAAGAAGACCCGGCCGGTCTGTTCCAATCCAACGGTCGGTAACGTTGTTTTTCTCAGGGCGTCCTGCCTCGGCCCTGAGGGAGGTCGCCATGACGCGTATCGCCATTACGGGCATAAACAGCTATTTTGCCAAGACGGTTCTGGGCAAGCTGGAGACCGATCCCGACGTGACGAGCATTGTCGGTATCGACGTAGTGCCCGGACAGTTCACTTCCCCGAAGATCGAGTTTCACCAGGAAGACGTGCGGAGCGAGGCCGTGTTCAAACTGCTTGAAGGGGTGGACACGGTCGTCCACCTGGCCTTCATCGTCCAGGAAATACGAGACAAGCAGAGGACGCACGACATCAACCTCAACGGGTCGATCAACGTCTTCAACGCCTGCGTTGCCAATCGGGTCGGCAAGATCGTTTATACCAGCAGCATCGCCTCGTACGGCGCCCATCCGGACAATCCCATCGGTATGGCCGAGGACCACCCCCTCCGACCCAACCCGGACAGCTATTACTCGTCGGACAAGGCGACGATCGAAAACTTTCTGGCCGGATTCGCCAAGGAACACCCCGAAATCATGCTGACCATTTTGAGGCCGCCGGTCATTGTCGGGCCCCGGCTCCAGAATTTCGGGGCGGACGCTTTTACAAAAAAGAGAAGTCTGGCCATCAAGGGTCGAGATACCGAGATTCAGTTCCTTCACGAAAAGGACCTGTCCACGGCTTTGTATCTGGCCATCACCCGACGGGTTCCGGGAATATACAACATCGCCGCCGACGATTATTCGACCGTGAGACGAATAAACGCCATGGCCGGAGTCAAGCTGATCAATGTGTCGGTGGGCCTGATCAAGATGCTGGCCAACCTGTTTTTTGCCCTGGGGCTGGAAAAAGCCTCCCAGGGCTGGGTCAGCCTGATGGAGTGGCCGATCGTGGTCAGCAGCGAGAAGTTCAAAAAGGCGACGGGCTGGCAGCCGCGTTTTTCCACTGATCAGGCGTTTCGGGACTTCCTCAAATCGCGATCCTAAGACCGGCCGCCGGCAGGGCGGAACCGAGACGAAAGGAGAGGGGATATGGGCCTCAGAGAGATCAACGTCGACCTGACCAAAGAGCATGTGGCCTTGTGGGATGTGACCAAGCGGTTCATGTCCGAAGTCTGGCGGCCCGCGGCGCTGGAACTGGACAAGCTGGCCGATCCGTCGGACGTCATCGCCGAAGGTTCGGTCCTTTGGGACGTGCTTCGCAAGTCATACGAGTTGGGCTACCACAGCATGTTTTTCCCCAAGGACTTCGGCGGGCAGGAACTCGACCCTCTGAGCGTGGCCCTGGTCACCGAACTGATGGGCTGGGCCGCGCCGGACCTGGCCGTCAGCATGGGGGTGTGCACCACGCCGTTCTACTGGGCCGTCCTGTCTCCCGATCCGGAGATGCATGAGTGGACGAAACGGTTTACGGCCGATACCGAGGCCAAGCTGACCGGGTGTTGGGCCATCACCGAGCCGGACCACGGGTCGGACTGGATACAATTCGATGGGGAGGACCGGATGAATCCCAAAGTGGCTCCCCAGGTCCGGGCGGTCAAGGACGGCGATTCGTACGTGATCAACGGTCAGAAGTCGGCCTGGGTCAGCAACGGCTCCTTCGCCAACCACGCCGCGGTCTGGATGACGACCGATCCCTCCCAGGGCATGGCCGCCGGCGCGGTGGCCTGCATTCCGCTGGACCTGCCCGGCATCAACCGGGGCAAGCCTCTGAATAAAATGGGGCAACGGGCCCTGAACCAGGGCGAGATATTTTTCGACAACGTGCG
>JAHJTB010000426.1 GCA_018830135.1 Pseudomonadota bacterium
CCTGGCCGGCTACCTCGGCCAGTTCCTCCAAAAGCTCGATGTCGCCTTCCTTCCCCTTTCCCTGGGTGATACGGGTCAGTATCTTGAGCATCTGCCGGATACCTTCACGGCAGGGGATGCATTTGCCGCAGGATTCATCGGTCAGGAAGTCGAGGAAGTACCTGGCGACATCGACCATGCAGGTATCTTCATCCATGACGATCATGCCGCCGGACCCCATCATGGACCCGGCCTTGGTGAGTTCGTCAAAACCGACTTCCAGGTCCAGCATTTCCTCGGGGATGCATCCTCCGGAAGGCCCCCCGGTCTGGACGGCCTTGAACCGCTTGCCCCCGGGGATACCTCCGCCCAGCTTGTAGATAATGTCCCTGAGGGTCATGCCCATGGGGACTTCCACAAGGCCGGTATGGTTGATCTTGCCGACCAGGGAGAATATCTTGGTGCCCTTGCTTTTTTCCGTCCCGAACCGCGTATACCAGTCAGCGCCCTTGTTGATGATAAGCGGCACGTTGGCCCATGTCTCGACGTTGTTCAAAACGCTGGGCCGGTCCCAAACCCCCTTGACGGCGGTGTGGATATACTTGGGTCTGGGCTCGCCGACCCGGCCTTCCAGGGCGGTCATCAGAGCGCTCGATTCGCCACAGACGAAGGCGCCGGCGCCCTGGTGCACTTTGACCGTGAAATCGAAGCCGGAGCCGAGGATGTTTTTCCCGAGAAGACCGTATTCCTCGGCCGTCTGGATGGCCAGGGTCACATTCTCGACCGCCAGAGGGTATTCCTGGCGAACGTAAATATATCCCTCGTGAGACCCGACGGCATAGGCTCCGATGGCCAGCCCCTCGAGGACGGAGTGCGGGTTCCCCTCGAGGAGGCTCCTGTCCATGTAAGCGCCGGGGTCTCCCTCGTCCGCATTGACGATCACATACTTTATATCGCCAGGGGCATTACGGGATTCTTCCCACTTTCTCCCCGCGGGAAAACCGCCGCCGCCCCTGCCTCGCAGTTTTGATTGCTTGACCTCCTCCAGGACCTGCTCGGGACTCATCCCGAAAAGTACTTTGGCCAATGCCGAATATCCGCCGATGGCCAGATAGTCGTCGATGTTCTTGGGATCGATATTTCCGTTTGAACCGAAGACGAGGCGTTCCTGGTGCTTGTAGAAGGGGATTTCGGATTCATGGGTGATTTTTTCATGGGTGTTGGGGTCGGTATAGACCAGGCGCTCCATGACCTGTTTCCCCTTGACGGTTTCGGATACGATTTCCGGAACGTCTTCAGGCCGTATTTGCAGGTAACAGATTTCTTCAGGGTGGATGACGATTATGGGACCTCTCTCGCAAAAACCATGACAGCCCGTCTTGCGGATTTCCACATCGGAACTCAACCCCTGTTTTTTTATCTCGTCTTCAATGCTCGCGGCGACTTCAGCACTACCGGAAGCATGGCAGGCAGAGCCGGAACAGAGGGTAATGCAAGGCTTGTCCGGGTCTCTCTTCGATAAGATGGTTTGCCTGAATTCTTCCAGTTCGACAGGCGAATTTATTCGTGCCATGATGTTCCCTTAGGCATAGTTTTTGATAACGTCAGATGTTTCGGCCGTGCTCATTTTGCCGTGAGTCTTTCCGTCAATCTCCATCACCGGTCCCAAGGCGCAGCAGCCGAGACAGTTGACGGTCTCGAGGCTGAACTTAAAATCCAGGTCCGTTTCTCCGGGTTGAAGGCCGGTCAGTTGCTGTACCGCGTCCAGGACGCGCGGGGCGCCTCGAACATGGCAGGCCGTGCCCAGGCAGATATGAATTTCATGACGCCCTTTAGGCACCAGACTGAAGGCTTTGTAAAAGGTGGCAATATGCCGTATCCGGGTTAAAGGGACTTGTAGCTTTAGGCTGACCCTGTCCAAGGCTTCCCTGGGAAGCCAATGGTACTCACTTTGAATCTCGAGCAATACCTGGATCAATGAACTGGCTTCGCCTTGATGCTTGTTTATTATCCGATCGATTTTTTCGTTATCCATGGACGCTCTCCTGAAATACCGCTCTCCTCTGATCCGCCGCCGGCTCTTTTCGCCTCAAGCAACAGCGAAGCGCTTTTGGTTCACATCGTACCTGACCAGCCCCTGCCTGGATGAACTATTAAGGAACTTGGATACTTGAGAGGGGTTCAGGCCCAAGGTCTCGGATATTTCTCCGGTCGAAAGAGGTTTTTCCCGAAGAAGCGACATGATCTGGCATATGGCCAGTTTATCGAAGATCAGTTCATGAAACAGCCTGTCCGTCTCTTCACTGGAGAAAAACCTGATGTACGCCTCTTCCGATTTGACAGGTACCCGGAGTCTTTCCCTTTCCACCAGTCTGATGTAAGGAACCAGTTTTCTGGCTGCGTCAAGCTTGAACCTGAACCCCCGGTCGTCCAGGCCCTCGCCCTTGCCCAAGGGGCCGAACGAATTCACGTCCTTGCTAAAGTCATTGATGACTTCGGACAGGAAGATTCCGTCACTGGAGTTCATGAATTCGGTCCGCAGCCGATCCGGGTTGAGCCCGATGTGGCTCAGTATTTTTTTACATATCAGCGCGTTGCCCAATGCATCGTAGTTGCCTTGAGTCGTGTAATTGCATTCATTTAAACGGCAGCCTCCGATAAACACGCCGTCTTGTCCGTTCGAGAAGGCTCTGAGTATGTGTTCCAGGTCGACCCTGCCCGAACACATGACTCGAATGAGCCGAATTTCAGTTGCGTATCGTAGTCTGGAAACTCCAGCCATGTCGGCGGCGCCATACGCTCACCAATGGCAAAAAAACCCCAAAATCCTCGGCTTGAATTTAAGACCGGCACTCATTCGAATCACCTCCTTCTTCCATACTCCCTTGCTTTATCATTTCAGGCATCTACCATCCGATCGCGCTCGGTATCGCGGCGTCAATCTGGCTCAACAGCTCTTCATCGGTAAAGTGCTTCAGCACAATGGCCCCTGTGGGACACTTGGTATTGCAGAGACCGTCTCCCTTGCAGAGAACGGGATTCACCCAGGCCTTTCTACCGTGCGGCGTCTCGATAAATTCAATC
Source organism: Pseudomonadota bacterium (assembly GCA_018830135.1). Classification (GTDB taxonomy): domain Bacteria; phylum Desulfobacterota; class Desulfarculia; order Adiutricales; family JAGVGV01; genus JAHJTB01. The sequence goes on from JAHJTB010000426.1 coordinate 3,064, forward strand.
GCGTCGTAGGTGCATGCGGTAATACATGCCCCGCACGATATACAGTCATCCGCCGCGACCTCGCAAACAGCGCCGGACGCTACCACGGTGTCACGTGAGAGAAGGGTCAAGGCCCGGCCGGCTGCGCCATAGGCCTGACTGATGGATTCCGGTATATGCTTGGGATATTGAGCCATTCCGCAAAGAAAAACGCCGTCCGCGGCAAACTCGACGGGTTTCAATTTGGCGTGGGCTTCCTTGAAGAAGTCATCCGGGTTCAAACTGACCTTGAACAATCCGGCTACTTCCCTGGTTGAGGCGGCGGGAATGACCGCGGCGGACAAAACCAGGGTATCGGCATCCATGGCAATCGTCTGGCCTAAAACAGGATCGCTGACGGAAACCCGTATGACCCGATGGCCGCCCTCCTCGACCGCGCTTACCTCCGGTCTGGTTTCCGGTTCGTATCGGATGAACCGGACGTCTTTATTGGAGGCTTCCCGATAAAAATCCTCTCTGAACCCATAGGTTCTCATGTCCCGGAACAGGATATGGATATCCATCCCGGGATTCTTCTCCTTCAGCTTCAAGGCGTTCTTAATGGCGTGGCCGCAACAGATGCGGGCGCAGTAATTCCGGTCCTCCTGTCTGCACCCGACGCACTGGATCATGACCAGAGTCCGGGAGTCGAGCAGCCTTTGGTCCTCCTGGACGATCCGTTCCTCCAGCTCGAGCTGGGTCAACACCTTGTCGTCTTCGCCGTAAAGATATTCGGTGGGTTTATACTCCTCGGCCCCGGTGGCCAGGATCGCGGCCCCGTGTTTGATCTCCGTGACTCCTTTTTCAGACCGGACCGTGGTGATGAAATTCCCCACATAACCCGCAACGTCCATGATGGTCGTATTGTGAAATACGTGGATTGACGGGTGCCGATAAACCTGTTTGATGATGTCGCGCAAATAGGCCTGAACATCCAGTCCTTCCAGCGTATAATGGATTCTCCTGGCCGCTCCCCCCAGGTCGGCGTCCTTTTCCAGCAGGCAGACCGTGTGTCCCTGGTTGGCTATGGAGAGAGCGCACGTCATGCCGGCTATGCCTCCGCCAACCACCAAAGCTGTCTTGTCGACCGGCAGATCGAATTCCTGCAACGGTTCCAGATGGCGGGTTCGGGCCACGGACATCCGGACGATGTCCTTGGCCTTTTCCGTGGCTTCCTCCTTTTCCTTGGAGTGGACCCAGGAGTCATGCTCTCGAATATTGGCCATTTCGCAGTAATACTGATTAATTCCCGCCTCGAGCACGGTGTCCCGGAACAGCGGTTCCAGGGTCCTGGGGGAGCAGGCGGCGACCACCACGCGGTTGAGCCCCTTTTCCTTTATGGTGTCCGTGATTTCCAGGGCCGAATTGGTGGCGCATGAAAACAACTGTTCCTGAGCGTGGACGACGTTGGGCAGGGTCAGGGAATATTCAACCACGGAAGGAACGTCGATGACGCTTCCGATATTGGCCCCGCAGTGACATACAAAGACCCCGATCCTCGGCTCCTCCCGGGAGACGTCCCGTTCCGGAGGAAAAATCCGTTCCTTGCTCAGCTTCCCTCGCCTGTAGTCAAGCAGTTGGCCGCATTGAGCGCCGGCCCCGCTGGCGGTGAAAACCGATTCCGGAATGTCCGTCGGCCCCTGGAAGGTCCCGCTGGAAAAAATTCCCGGACGGGAGGTCTCGATGGGATTGACCGGATTGGTCTTGCAGAACCCGTGTTCATTGAGCTCGATGCCGAACTTGTCGGCCAGGCCTTGCACATCGGCCGGAGGATTCAAGCCGACGCTCAATACCACCAGATCGAACTCTTCCTCTTTGACTCCGTCTTCGGGAGTCGCGTATTTGATCGTGATGTTTTTGCTTGTCGGGTCCTCTCCGGCTATCGATACGTAGCTTCTGATAAACCGGACCCCGGCCAGCTTTTCGGCTCTCTGGTAGTACCTCTCGAAATCCTTGCCGTAGGAGCGAATATCATTGTGGAATACCGTGCACTCCGCCTCCGGGTCATGATCCTTGGTTAAAATCACCTGCTTCTGGGTATAGGTGCAGCATACGGCCGAACAATAGCTGTTCTCGCCCGGAGTGACCCGTCTCGAACCGACGCATTGAATCCAGGCAACTTTTTGGGGGTGCTTTTTGTCGGAAGTGCGCCGGACCTCGCCTCCGTAGGGTCCGGTGGAACTCAACAGCCGCTCGTAGTCCATGCTGGTGACCACGTTCTGCATCTTTCCGTATCCGTATTCATCCCGGACCGTTGGATCAAACGGTTCCAGGCCCAGGGACAGAACGATCGCCCCCACATGGACTTCCGCCTTCTCCTCCTTTTGACGAAGGTCTATGGCGTTGTTCTGGCAAACGCTTTCGCAAATCAGGCATTTCTTCTCTTTAAGGTAAAGGCAGGTTTCGTCAATATATGCGACCAGCGGAATGGCCTGGGAGAAATAGATGTGGACGGCCTTGTTCTCCGATATTTCCTGATTGAACGGATCGGGGTAGTGGACCGGGCAGTATTCCACGCAGGTAGTACACCCCGTGCATTTTTCCTCAATGATGTACCGGGGCTTCTTGATCAGGGTGACCTGGAAGTCTCCCTTTTCACCTTCCAGGCGGTCAACTTCAGTATACGTCAAAACCTCGATATTCGGATGCCGGCCGACCTCGACCAGTTTGGGCGAAAGAATTCACATGGAGCAGTCGTTGGTCGGAAAGGTCTTGTCGAGCTGGGCCATGTGGCCCCCGATGCTCGGCGCCTTCTCGACCAGAAAAACCTTGTAGCCCGCGGTGGCCAGATCAAGAGCGGCCTGAATGCCGCTGATCCCGCCACCAACGACCATGACGTCCCCAAAACTGTTGCCGGCGTAACTATCACAGAGCCGTTCCATTTGTTCTCTTTCCATTTCTCCAGGCACTGATCAAATCTTCAGGGTTCCCTAAATCACTTCCCGGATAATCTCGGTAATGTCTTTGATCTCAATGAGTCCGCTTGGATCATCATCCAGGTCCTGACCATCCTGCAGCGATATCCGGCTATCCTCGAAATTGGTGATGCAATAGGGGCAGGACGTCACAAGCACCTCGGCCCCGACCCCGATGGCCTGTTCCAGCCTGATATTGGAGAATCGTTCATTCTTTGGCGTTTCCATCCAGATTCTGCCCCCTCCGCCCCCGCAGCAGAGGCTGTCCTGGCCCGAATCCGCCATCTCGTTCAGTTCAAGGCCGGGTACTTTTTTCAGGACCGCTCGGGGTTCGTCAAATATTCCGTTATGGCGGCCCAGGTAGCACGGGTCATGATAAGCGACCCTCTTGTTGTACTCGTTTTTGATATCGAGCCGGCCATCGTTGACCAGTTCAAACAGATACTGGGAGATATGAATCACCTCGAAGTGAACCATGAACTCGGGATACTCGTTTTTAAAGGTATGGTAGCAGTGGGGGGAGGAGACGAGCACCTTCCTGACCCCATGGTCGATAAAAGTCTTGATGTTTTCCCGGGCCAGACGTTTGAAGAGTTCCTCGTCTCCCGTCTTGCGGATGCTTTCTCCGCAACAGTTCTCCCGGGGGCCCAGTATTCCGAAATCCACTCCGGCGGAGTTGAGGATATGGGCCGTGGCCGCGGCCACCTTTTTCAATCTCGGGTCATAGCTGAGATAGCAGCCGGGGAAATACAGAAGGTCCATCCCCTCGGTGAACGTCTGAACGGAAAGACCTTCCGTCCATTTGGCCCGGTTCTTCCGTTCCTCGCCCAAGGGGTTGCCTTCGCCGATCAGGCTTGCGCCTACGGTGCGCAAGGGTTTGACCGAGGCGGGGAAAACCCCGTATTCCGTGGCGATCCGGCGCAAGGCGACCCCGGACTCTATTTGCTTGACGTCCCGCGGGCACCTCTGGGGGCACCTGCCGCAAGTCGTACAGCGCCATATGTCTTCGCTTTCAATCTCGGTCATGCCGAACGTGGCCTGACGGACTATTTTGCGCATGCTGAAGTTTCTGACCCGGTTCCAGGGGCAGACCGCATCGCATAATCCGCATTGAAAGCACCTTTTGAAGGCGTCCCCGCCGCTTCCTTTTATGACATCTACAATCTCTTTGTAGTCGGCCAGATTTTCCACGGGCTTTCCCAATCCTGTTCCTTAGCTCTGATTTTCCATCCCTTTTTCCGACATGGCCATGCGATTAACGGTATCCATTATCTTCTGGAGACCGTATTTGTTCGCCAACGCCTCCAATCCGATATCCAGGTCCTCCGGCTTTTCCTCTTCTTCCACTTCCTCTTCCCGTTCTTCATAAACCAGCGCGTCGACCAAACACCACTTCACGCACAAGGGTTCGTCTTCGCCCTCACACATGTCGCACTTCAGAGGGAGACCGGAATCAGGCTCTTTGAAAGCATCCCTGGAAGGGCAGGAGGCTCGACAGAAGGCGCACTCTTCGTATTCTTTGCCGTCAATCACGTATTTGTCTCTGCCCATGCATTCGGCCGGAGCATACTCTCCCGCGTATACGGGAATGTATATGTCTCTGAGCGGTTCACGAATCACTCGAATACGAGACCGGGCCGGATTGTTGCTGCTGTATTTCGGCTCGGCGTGAAATGCGGAACAGACCATCTCACAGGCCCGGCAGCCATTGCATTTATCCGCGTCGACTTTTATCGTTTTAACGATTTTCGTTTTCTTTTCATTCGTCACGGCTGTCTCCTCCACCGACTTCTACTCTTCTTCCGCCGGGGATGCTTGGGAGGAAGTACCATTATCTTCGGTCAGGATACCCCTCTTGATGAAGTCTTCGCCGACAAAATCCAGACCCAGTTCGTGCAGGGACTCTTTGGTGGGAATGCCCTCATGATTCCAGCCTTTGAACTGGTAGTACGTGTCCAGGAGTTCGGCTTCAAGCTCGGGAAATCTTTTTTTCCAGTGATTCTCCGGCGGCTTGTCATCTTTTCTTCTCATGCCCCTTCGGATATTGTTGGCCCGGACCAGGGTCCGGTACCGCCTGGCGGCTTGCATCAGTTTGGCCTCATCCATGTCGATCCCGGCGCCGGCTGAAATGAATTTCGGATAATTGTGTATATGATACGGAGGCTTGAGGGGGAAGGACGACAGACCGGCGCACATGCCCAGGCCGTCATCGATGTAGTGCATCATTTCCTGCCAGTCCACAATGTCGCAGCACATTTGAACGGTCGGGTAGAGGGGCATCGAGTTTTCTCCGCGTGGATTCCAGTCCAAAAAATACTGCTTGAACTTTTCATCCGGGACCTGGAACCAGTCTTTTACAAACGCTTCCCTCTGTTCCATATGGGGAAAAGGAGCCTGGGGGAACTGGCCCTCGATCTGGGTGATGTTTATCTTCTCTCCGGTGGCATACATGAGGAAATAAATGGGGTTGAGCATGGAGAGCTTGAGCGGAAGCTGCTCGTGTTTCTTGATGTTGTTGTGAGCGTACGCTTCCGCGCCATTGCCAATCTGCCGGGCCGCCCAGTACGTGCCGTTGGCCAGGACGTCTCCGATCCCTTCCCGCCGAACAATCCGGTCGAGCAGCCAGTAAAATCTTCCATCGTTATCAGAGGGCATGCCCGGAAAGTCGTCGTCGGTTAAAATACCGTTTTCGTAAAGCTCCAGGGCGAAAGCCATGACTTGCGGGGCGGAAAAACCGTCGACTCCATACTCGGTGGCGCTTTGAGCGATGCCCAGCCCGAATTCGAGGTCCGACATGGCCGCCATGGTATAGGTGAGCTTCGAAAAGCATTTCATCATGTAGGTCGGAAGTCCCGGAGGGGAAATGGTGGCCCCGCATTTCAACGGACAGTTGTAGCAGCTTATCAACCGCCGCTGCATGCTTTCCATGCTCTCCATCCACTGCTTGGCGATTTCCTCGTTCCAGAAATCCTTTCTGCGGTGCCGGGAGTTCCCCCACATGAAGTTTTCGGTGTGCCACTTTTCATCATGGACCTTCATCTCTTGCGGAGACCCAAGCCCGGCTAAAATCGGCATGACCCCCGGAACCGGGTTGTCTTCCCGGAATTTGATATATTCCAGGACCTCCCGGCAAAGCTCCATGAATTCGACCGGCCGGGCGATATTGATGTCCCGGGTGCCCCGGACGGCGATTGCCTTGAGCCCCTTGTCGCCCATGACCGCGCCTATTCCGCCTCGGCTGGCACTGGACCGGCCCTGCTCGATGGAAGCAAAGTAGACCCGGTTTTCACCGGCCAGGCCGATGGCGGCCACCTGGGCTTTCGGGTCCTTCAACTCCCGGCGAATGAGCTCCCCGGTTTCAACGGCACCCTTGCCCCGCAGGTGCGAGGCGTCGCGCAATTCCACCTTGTCATTGTTTATCCATAAATAGACCAGTTCAGGGGACTGGCCGCGAATGATCACCTTGTCGTACCCGGCATACTTCAATTCGGGCGCCCAAAAGCCGCCCATCATCGAAAAGGCCATCAACCGGGTCTGAGGAGAAATGGTGGTCACAATGGTCCGGTTGCAGCCGGTCGCCGGCGTGCCGCAAAGCAGGCCGGTGCCGAATATCAGAAGATTGTCCGGAGAAAACGGTTCCGCTTCAGGGGGAACCCGGTCCCATATGATCTTGGCGTTGGTCCCCAGACCCCCCAGATAAAGTTCGGTGTCTCTCGGGTCGGTTTCCACCCGCTCGATGTTTCCCCTGGACAGATCGACTTCCAGATTAAAACCGGTCTCCGCGTATCTCATGTCTTACCCTTTCGCTGTCTTCAAAGCCGGAACAGGGACATAGGCGATCATATGTCCCGCCTCTTGACCGTTCCACCCCTCGAAAAGCCGGTATTCTCATCCTTGTGGTCAGGACGTTCGAGATCATGCTTGGAATCAATGGACTCAGGGGAGTGGGCCAGGGCCGTCCGAAGGCGGTCGATGTCCGCGGCTCGATTCGTACTTTGGTCAAAAATATAAGGAAATGCAGTCATATATGGCGTTCTCGTCCAAGCCGAATGACTATGACATGGAAGCCGACTCAACCCCGGAGTCGATACAGCCGACCGATGATACCGCTCAACATGATCTCCTGCTCCAGCATCTGATCGCCATACTGCTCCCGTTTGATCTTTCCTCGTTTTTTACCCGGAGAAGGGGAATGGGACCGGCTGATCGATTTTTCTTGTCCGACCGTTCTGCCGATACGGGCACCACAACGAAATTTCGAATGAAAACAACAGCATTCGAAAAGATCAGTTACATTGTAGCCATAATATAACTATTTGTCAAGGAAAAACTAAAAAAGGCCGGTCCTTTGGCCATCGCGGGAGGCGTTTCTATTCTGGCCGGTCTGGGCGGTTGTCCTGGCGGTTCTGCTGATCTCGTCCTTCTGGATCGCCGTCTTCGTCCACTACGTCCATGGCCCGGGCGCGGAATATATCGGGTGAAAGACCTGGCGTTATACTATCCTATGGTCTCCGCCAAATATGCTGAATCCCAAATTGGACTTCTGAAAGCAACGTTTGTCTCACCATCAAAACAGCCTCGGGAAAATTCATGCTCGGAAATTTCTTTGATTCCCCGGACGATCGACTCGATGGAATGCTCCCCGTTCGTCACCACGTAAATATGGACATGATCGGGGGCCAGGGACAACAGGCTCACGAATCCTCCGGCAAGATCGCTGCATCTGAAAAAGATGTTCCCAATGATGTCAACAAAATCAGAAGCAAGACGAAAGACAGGCCTCCGATAAGCCACGTTCCAGAGCAGGTGATATTTGAGTTCCACGAATATTTCTTCCGGATCATGATCCAGCTTTTGTCGAGCTAAGGCCCGCTGATATTTTATCTTGTCTGAATCCAGGAGTCCCTTGGGGAAACCTCCGGGCGGGATTTTGGGCTCTTTTGGAAAAACATTCAAATCAGAGATGTTATCCCCAGACGGTCCGGCAATTTTCAGCCTGGGCTGGAAGGCATGGCACCTGAACCGGGCCGAATCCTGAATGCCCCGGTTCAAATCGCACAGCGTGGATTCATCAATCTCCAGTTCGCGGCACAAATCACACTTGGCCTGCACGGCCGGAGCTCCGGCCTTGGCGCATTCCCGGCATTTTTCCGGCAGATCACTCATATCCTGCTCTTCCCGGCCGAGTGATTACAGGCCTGGGCCGCATCCGTCCATTCCAGCAGTACCGCCCTGACGGGCGAAGCCTCGGCATTTTTCATTTTCAAGGGCAGACATACCAGGGTGTACCGGCCGGCCGGAACATGGTCGAGGTTGATACCCTCGAGAATCAGCACGCCGGCCTGAAGCAGCGTTCGATGGGCCTCGAAGGCCTCGTTTCCATATGGTTCGATGGTGACATAATCGAGCCCCACCAAGCTGGCCCGTTTGGCCACGCAGGCCCTGGCTGCCTCGGGAGACAAGTGAACGTAGCACTCGGAGAAAACGCCTTTGCGGCATGTTCCGCTGGCGGAATTTTGCGTCCTGAACAGCAAGGCCTCACCGGTTTGGAGCGCCAGCCCGGCCACCGCCTCGGGTCTGACCGCGTCCGGGTCGTCGATATCCACCACCAGGGCCGGGAGGATGAAATCCCCGATCTCATAGCGGTCGATGGTCCTGCCCCGGGCCATGAAATGCGCGGGCGCATCGATATGGGTGCCGGAGTGGGCGCTGAGTTCAAGGCTGGAAAGGTCGTACATTCCCCCTTCCGCGATCGCCGACAATTGTTTCCTGGAATAGGGGGTGTCACCCGGATAGTCGATCGATTCCTCACCCAGCATCACGCTGATGTCATGGATTTTTTTATGGGGTAACATCTTTCCGATCCACTCCCGGCGGGTTTTCGCCGACTGTTCCCGCCCGGTTTTCCAGGAACAAAGGATGAAATTCCGGATCGGGGCCGAGCCCCCCCGATGCCTGCCTCGGGGGGCCTCAACCCATGCTCCGTTCAGGCGAACGGGTCGTATTTCGGCCCCATGCCGCCTTCGGTAACGTGCTCGATGGGCCGTTTCAGCTTCATGGTCAACGCGCCGGAAGGGCAGGCGGCCGCGCATACCCCGCAGCCGAAACAACGAATGGAGTCGACCACGGCCCGTTCGTCCACCATGGATATGGCCTGGAACTGGCAGCGGTCCGCGCAGGTTTCGCAGCCCTGGCAGGCGTCCGGGTCCACTTCGGCGTCGAACCGGCTCCGGTCCCACAGATCGTAGCCATACAAGGTCTGGGCTCGAAGAATGATGCATTCCGGCGCCCAGCACATGCAGAGCTGGCGAGGCTGTCCGCTTCCCCCGGCCGTGGGAATCAGGCCCCATTCCTCGCACCGCTGTAAAAGTTCATACCCCTGCTCCAGGGTGATCCGTTCCCCGATGCCCCGCTCGACGATGTAGTTCACCGATCCGGTCGTCAGGGAGATGCAGGCGTACGGGTTTTTATCGCACTCGCCCCGCTGGAACTGCAGCCACCGGCAGGGACAGTCATTGACGGCAATGGCCGGGGCCGCTTTGAGGATGGCCCTCAAGTCCTCGAGCGGGTGCAGATCGGGATGGTCCTTGACCGTGCTCCAGGAAGGGATGGCCCGGCCCCGCATGTGGTGGGGCGCATGCTCCATCAGCTTGAGCGTCTCGAGCCATTCGGTCTCCCGCCAGTTCTTCCACATCTCCACGATTTCCATGGGCACCGGGTCGTACTTCTTGTTCAAGGCGCTGTGGATTGTGGCGTCATGGACCTGAATCGGGGTGCTGACACAGTAGTATTTTCGCTCGCCCTGCTTGGTCAGCGGGAGGGCCAGACCCTTGTTGGCGAATCCTTCCAGTTTCCGTTCGGCCTCCGTTTGATCCATCCCGTACCTGGCCGCAAATTCCCGCACCGAGAGCGGCAGCTCCAAAATCATGCGCCCCTCGTCCGGCGTGATCAGCTTTTTTAGTATCCTGGGAATCCAGCGCGAATGCGGCTGTTGGGCTTTGGCTGAAATATCTTGGTACACATCGGCTTCGGTCATATGGTTCCTCTTCCTGATCGTCGATCGGTTGTGGTTCCAGGTCTCCGGGACCTTTTCCCGAATCTTTGGGCGCTCGGACCGAAAACCCGGGCCGGGTCCGGCAAATCCATCTCCCCGGTTATGGGGCCGGCGGTATTTCCAGCCCTTCGGCGCCGCCTGCCGCGGACAAGCCGGCCCACTGGGCTTGGAACTCCCTGCCGTGGGGCGGCATATCGATCATGGAGTTCGATGTCCGGCGTTTGTCCCGCTTGGAGGGCAGAATAATCCAACGTTCCGGTTACAGTCAACCCAATGCGCATCAGGCGCCTCTTATGGATCAGGTCGTCCTGGTCGAAACATCGGCGATCGCGGGAACCCGGCCCGGTTGATCGCCTCCATGGCATTCGGCAGGTTCCGGAGGCGGGCCTGGTCCTGTCTCCTCACACCGGCGCCGGTTCGCCCGGGGCCCGTGCCCGATTACGGGAACCTGACGCCCCTCGCGGATCGAATCGGCCTTGCCGCCCGACAACCCTGGATATCCATGAGCGGACCGCCCTGGTCCACACCGCGAATCCGGGTTGACAAGACCGGAGGCGAAAGAGGACGTCGCCGCGGGCGCAGAAAACCATGGCGGTTTTCTCGATCTCAGGAACACGCTTTCCCGGCTTGCCCGGGAATGGGGATTCGGATAAAGCCGCCCGCAATATCCGGGTCAAATATATTTAAAGATACCCAAGCAGGGACGAGGAACGAAAATGATAAAATCAAGAACGATATGGAATTTTCAACCGACGATCTATTTCCAATACATGGAATACAATACCCTTATTTCATAGAGAAAAAAAACCAGAAATCCCATGATCAAAAATATGGTCCATGTGTTTGAACTCTTTTGATTTTTTTTATCAAGGCTTCCGTCTCTTTGTAGCAGGGAGGCCAGCAGGTTTTTTTCAAGGCGGGTTGGTTTGGAGTCGGCATCTTTGAATAGCATATTCCTTGCAATACTCTTTTACTTTCTGATTGAAACAAATCAGTTGATACAGGTCTGACGAACGGATGCTATTTTCTCATCAGCGGCCGGTCCAGGTCAAGCGATATTCCGTTCCCCCCGGTTCCCGGGGAAGCGGACGGGACCCGGCCGGATCGGGGCCGGACAACTGCCTGCCTTGGATGGTCCTGATAAATCTCGATAATAACAGACTCCCCCGGCCGGAAGAACCTGCTGGAATTTTCCGTCCGATTGGAGTAGGCTCACCTCAATTGCTGCTCCGATATCCGCGCCGGGCAGCCCGTTGCGTTCGATCCAGGCGGGGATGGGCCGGAGGGATTGAAATCGAGCAAGCCCTTGCCCAAGACAGCCAGGCTGAGACGAAGGCGGGAGGCTCCGAACGTGTTTGACGGGCCGGCCAGCGAAAATTCGTTGCACGGCTCTTAAAAACAACGTGTTGGATCATTATTGATTTTCTCGATACCCGGAATGACAGGCCGTAACGAGGAGTATCCGGAACGCGGGAACGGAAGGGCCATTGCAGGTTGGGTTAGCGAAGCGTGACCCGACACGCTTGGTTGCGGATCAAACCGGAAAGGCCCTTGAAACCATCCCGAACCGAAACCGTTTCGCATTGTTAAGGAAATATATTGTCCAGCGAAAACAAAACGATCTGGTGCCCCAAACGGGAAGAACGGGTCTTCCCGGCTGTTTGCAGGAGCCGCTGTCCGGTGTCCCGGCGCGGCGCCTGTCCGGCCTACCAAAACGCCCGGCAGATGTCTTTCGGCTTTGGAGAATCCGGCGGCGGCCGGAAAAAGTCATAGAACCTGGTTGAAAGTCCGGCCGCCCGGTCGGCGTTTGCCCCAAAGCCGGGCTCTGTCCATCATGGCTTCAATCCGCCCGACCACCTGATTGATCGAAATGCGGTCCAGGATATCCGCCGGATGCGCCGGAATCGCCCCCCGCTTGCCCGCAAGGATTTCCCGGCCGGTCCAGTCCAGCAAAGACAGGTATTCGTCCCGGCCGATCGGCGGCACGTCCGGGCCCGGGCCACCACCCTTTTTATCACCTCGCCGAGGAACCCGGTTAGACATCCGGGTTAGCCCGACTTTCGCTATTCGGGGGGTATTGTTTTTGTAACCCCCTGAAAAACAAGGAAACGGTTCAAAAGGTCTTCACCACAGTCCCGAGATTGCCTGCCGAGATTTCCGGTGGAGA
>JAHJTB010000427.1 GCA_018830135.1 Pseudomonadota bacterium
CCAAAGGCCCTCGTTCACCCAATCCCTTTGTCGGGCTCCAATCGCAATTCTACCGGCCCGACCACTTCATAAGCTTTCTACCGGGGCGGCCTTCGGCCAGGAGGCGGCGGGGTCCCGCCGCCTCACATTCCGGCCTACATATCGCCGGGGCCGTCGTTATCCTGGTTTTCTTCCGTTGGTTCGGATTCGTCTTTCGACTCTTCCGGTGTTTCCTGGACCGGTTCGGGAACGACCGAGGAAATCTTCAGGTCGGAGCTGTCAGCCTTGGCTTCCATTTCGCCTTTCCAACTGAGCTCCAGACTGAACTTGCATTTGTCCTTTTTTTCCTTGGCCTCCATTTCAACCTTGACCAGGCCGGGCGCATTCAGGACGACAAAGTCCGAACCCTTTTGAATGCACACCACGCCTTGTTTGAGGCTGGCCGCGAGGTCGCCCAGATAGGCGGCCACCTGCTCCAGCTCCATCACCGACTTGAAGTCGATTTCATGTTTGCTCATTTTTTTTCTCCTTTTTCAGACATTTTCCGGGTTAAACAAAAGAAAGCAGTATCTCGCTTACTTTTTCCGGATCGAGATAGGGGTGACTCCTGGGGGTGATCAGTTCCGCGTCCACGATTTTGGCCCCCCCATTCAAGCGTCCGGGCAAATAATTCAGTCCGGGGTAGTCCCCGTGTCGGCTGTCCAGCAGGACAAAATCGAGCAGCCCTTTAAGCGGGGCTTGTTCCCCGATATCCTGTTTAAGGTAAAAGCCCAGCAGTTCCACCTGCGAAGCCAGATCATGCCCGAACAGTTCCTTGTCCAGGCCGGTATTGGGAATGAATATTTTGGGGCAGTCATTGTCCATGACGGCCCGGGAGACGCCTTTGGGGAGCAGATTGGCGATAAGGCTCGAGAAAAAGCTGCCCATGGGAAAGCAGATCAATTCGGCCTGGGCGATCAGGTCGATGGTCTTTTCCCGGATGACCGGTCGGACGGGGACCGGTCTGTCGACCCGGTCGGTCAGATAAACGTGCCTGATCGGCGTGGCCAGGGGCGGGACCTCCCGGCCGGTTATCCGGTGCTGCCCGACGATCACCCGCCCGTCGGCCAGTTCCGCGGCCAGATGCAGGTCCTTGTTCAGAATGGTCCGGACGGTCCCCCGAACCTCGGCCAGCTTGGCGAAAATATAGGCCACCGGGTCGAGCTGCCGCCCGTTGTTCAGGTATCCGCCGGTCAAAACCAGGTTACCGATCGAGGCCCCTTTGAGATCGAAATCAGGCGGCATGCGGTCATGGAAAAACTTCAAGTGGGTCCGGATGATTTTGCGCAACGGGTCGGGGATTTCCGCGACCATGTCGTCCACGCCGTCGATCATCCGGCCCAGGATCGCGACCAGGTCCCGGTTTTCCAGTCCGGCCGGCAGTCGATAGGAGAAAAGCCGGATCACTTCCGGGTTACCGATGACCGATTGGTCGGCCAGGGCCATCAGGCGGTTCCTCAGGTCCCCGACCGCCGGCATATTGAAGGACTGGCGAAGTTTGGCCGATGAGCCGCCCGAGTCGAAGGGCGTGACAAGGTGGATGGTGTTGTGGGTGAACCGGGTCAGAAACCGGCTGACCGGGTTCAAGGCGCTGCCGCCGGAAAAGAACAGGATTTTCGGACCCAGTTCCGGCGCCCTGGCGTAACGCGCCAGCCGAAGGCCGTCCGGGAGGGTCATGGTCTTGGCGATTTTCAGTTTAATGGCCATGACCGTAGGCGCGGTTTTGCATGACTTCGATACAGGCCGTTGCCGCCCGGTCGAAATCGACCCCGCCTCGAACCTCGATCACCGCCAGGTCCTTGAGTCCTTCCAGATAGGCTTCGGGGCTCAGATCGACATTGCGCTCGTTGGGTTCATAGAACAGGCCGGGCGATTTCATGACCGCATCCAGCAGGTCTCTGCGCCGGTTCAGGTCGACCCGCTCGGCCAGGGCGGGCCGGCCGTTTCTTTGCCAGTTCAGGATGGCCAGCCCCACGGCCTCGCTTTCCAGGACGAAACGGCCCGGGCCGAAGCAGTCGTCTATCCGCACATCGTATTTGTGTTCCAGGTCCCAGATATCCGACTCGTCGAGGGCGCTGAAACCCCATTTTTCCTCCTCGGGAATGACCGCGGTCAGGTCCGGGTTGTTCAAGGCCGTGCCGGGATTGATCCGGGGCAGCTTGGGTACGCCCCGGATGATGCGCCTTTGGCCTTCCGTTTTGATCAACAGGCGATCGTTGCTGACGAAATCAAGTCCCCGACCCATCAAGTGCAGGGCCAGGGTGGATTTGCCCATGCCGGCGAAACCGGCCAGGGCCAGACCTTTCCCTTCACGGCTGACCGCCGCGGCGTGCAGCAACAGGGCGCCTCGGTCCAGTTCGAATTGAATCAGGCGATTGTTGATGAAGTTGATGACCTGGTTGTCGTTTTCCAGGCAAGGCCCGACTGCGGCATTCAGGCCCGATCCGAACAGAAACACCAGGCCGGTCAACCGTTTGCGCACGATCCGTCCGTCGGCCAGATCGACGTGTTCCTCTTTGATTTTCGTCTTTCCCGGGTCCGGCTCCTTGATGATGTAGTCCAGGCCCAGTTTGAGTTCCGGCCCCTCGTAGGCGGATACGGCGATGTCGTACTGACCGGGGGTCCCGATGAAGCCGGTAAAATACCCGGTCAGTCGTTCGACCAGGGCCGGGCTGTTGGTCCGCATGACCAGTCTGACCTCTCCGAATTTGAGCCAAAGGGATTCCGCGGCCGGACAGGATTTTTCAACGGTGTCCAGGATTCCCTGGATGGTTTCCGGCGTCATTGATCCAATTTCCCCATGACGTACTCGGCATAGGCCCGGGCCGCGTCCAGTCCGCAGCCTTCCCAGAGGCCCCGGAAACCGCCAAAGGCCGAGACTTCGAATACCACCGGGCCGTCTTCGGCTTCGGCCACGTCGACACAGGTGAAATCCAACCCGAACGGCTCCTGGGCCCGCCGGGCCAGTTCGATGATTTCCGGTGAAGGTTCGTAGGCCGCGTACCGGCCTCCGGAACGGGTCGTGGTATTCCAGGCCCCTTTTTTTCCGACGCGTGCATAGGTGGCCAGATATCTGCCGCCCATGAAGACCAGCCCCAGGTCCTGACCGGGAAGGTCGATCAGCTTCTGGATGTAGAGAAGACTCTGCCCGTTAATGGAGGCCTGGTAGTTCTGGATTTCTTCGAGGGTATTGGTTCCCGCCTCCAGGACGACCATGCCCCGGGCCTTGCTGGAATACAGCGGTTTCATGACCACCTGGCCGAAGGTCTCGACGGCTTTGACCGCGATATATGCATCTTCGGTGATGACCGTCGGAGGCAAGGGAATTCCGGCCTCTTTCAAGCGCAGGGTGCAGTTGAGCCGATTGAGAACGGCGGCGATATGTTCGGGCGGGGAAAAGACCCGGAGCCCCCGGCCGGACAGATAGCGCAGAATCTCCAAACGGTCCAGCAGTTTGGGGGAATAGGCCGGGCCGACCTTCTTGATGATCAGCCCGTCCAGATCATTGAGTTTCAGGCCCCGATACTCCGCCTCGCCCCGGGTCAAATCCAGGGCCAGTTCGCCCAAGTTGATCAAGAAACGATAACCGGTCATGTTTTCGACGATATCGGCCAGCTTTTCCGAAGACCATCCGCCTGGCACTCCGATCACGCCGATCTTTCTGCTCTGACTCATCAGTACACCAATATTTCACCGGGAAGCTCGAAATCAGCCCATGATTCGGGATGGTGGCTCACCAGCTTGTCAATGAGGTAAACGGACAATTTGAACATTTTTTTGGCAAACTTCCGATTCATTTCAAAGCGGGTCGAGGTAAAGAGAGACCGTCCCAATCCCAGTGCCAGACGGGCCTCGAAGGTGTCGTCGTTGTGGTGGGTCGCATAGTTTTTTGCAAATTCGAAGAAGTCCATAATGGTCTGGTTGATTCGGTGCCGGGCTTTGATGTCGAATACCGGCAGGCGATACAGGGAGATCAGGAATACGGAAATGTCCTGAACACAGTCCGATTGTCCGGACCGGTGCAGATCGATGAAGTGCAGACGCTCGGCATGGGAGTCATAGATGATATTGTTGATGTTCATGTCGCCGTGTATGAACACGCTGAACGGTCCGATCAGCTCGCTTTCAATCATTTTTAACGAATTCAGTAGCTGCCCGAAGGAGTTGATCCGCAAATCACCGATCCGTCCCGCGTTGTAATTGAAATATGGATGCAGCCGATACACGGCATCCATTCGATTGGTGATTTGCCGGTAGAAG
This sequence comes from Pseudomonadota bacterium, assembly GCA_018830135.1. Classification (GTDB taxonomy): domain Bacteria; phylum Desulfobacterota; class Desulfarculia; order Adiutricales; family JAGVGV01; genus JAHJTB01. Next base: position 4,279 of record JAHJTB010000427.1, read on the forward strand.
CCGGCGTTGGCCGGCTCGTCGCTTTTGGTCTTGGTCCATATCTCGTCTATAATGCTTGTGATCATGAACAGCGCGTCCTTGAGCATGTTCTCGTTGCCGTTCAGGACGATCTCCTGAAATGTGCAACCCGGGAGATACTCCAGAAGGATCGAACCGTCCCCTCCGTCCCCCTCGTAAAAACCGCAGACCTGAGGCGGGAGTCCCGGAACGAGGTCTTCCCAGCGGGCGATGTTATCCTTCTCTTTGACCAGCTTTTTCAGGTTGCCGTGCTTGAACAGGACCGGCCGATTCGGCTCCGTTTCTTTGGGTTTTTCTCCAACCACGCCGATTCGGCACCCGGACCGGGTCCCCCAGATGGATTCGAATTCGACGTCGGAGATGGGTGTTTCAAGGCCTGAATCCGAAAGACTTTTCGTCAAGGCCTTGTATTGATGAATTTTCATCTTTTCGCCGATGATGGCGTAAATGATCGCTTCCCCGATATTCAGAATGGAATCCCCCATTCTTTCGAGGTAATGAAAAATCATCAGGCTGGTCACCAGGTTGCCGGTATGTCCCCGGGCGGTCAGTTCATAGAGAATGGTGTTGAAGCTGGCGGCGTACATTTCATCGAGTTTGAATTCAGACTGGCAGATTCGAAAAGCCAGACCGATATCGCGTCTGTTCAACGCATCGGGAATGTGTTCCAGTCCCATGAGAATCTCTTCGAAGAATCCCTGGTAGTCGAACCGGCGAAAGAATGAAATATCGGTCATATGTCCAGACTGCCGGATCATGTTGACCGTAAAATCGGCGATTCGTTCCAGGTTTGTTGCAATGGTATTGCTCGACCGAAGCAGGTTGACCTGCATTCTGCCCAGCCGGTTCGAAGATTGAAGTATTTGATACGTTTTTTCCAAAATCATGCTTTTCATGGTATCGATATAGTCGTCCCGGTCCCGGATTTTTTCCACGAGCTTCGGGTTCGGCTCGGTGAAAAATTGCAGGGTCTGTTCCACCTGGCTGACGACTTCATGGACCATGAAGTGCAGATTCTGGGTAACCGGTGTCAGCATTTGAAAACCATGGCCCGGATCAGGATTTGATCATGGGCTGGATGGTCAGGGACGAGGATTTGGCCTTGGTTTCCTCCCCTTCGTCCGACCATTTGAGCTTCAGGGTCAGCTTGATTTCCTCCGCCTTGCGTTTGGCCTCGATTTCCAGGTTGATCAGCCCGTACGGCTTGAGGATCAACTTCCGGTCTTCCGAGCTGAACAGCAGGGACCCGTTTTCAAAGCCTTCCTTCAAGGCCGTCAAATACTTGATTATGGTATCGGTATCTTCAATCGATTCGTGTTTGAAACGGCTGGGTTGTGACATGGCTCCTCCTGCTACGCCAAACGTCCCTTGTATTCTTCGATGGTCCGACGCCGGTCGGACCCGCTCAGGCTCAGTTTCTTCCTGATGCCCAAGGCGTCCCAGGCCGGCTGCAAGCCGATTTCCCGCTCCAGTTTCGATTTTTCCATGGTCTCCGGGTCCCGTATCTTGACCGACAGGTGCGTATCGTCCCCCATGAAGACCAGGAGTTTCCGGCGGTTCGGCCGGTTGATCTTGTTCTGATTGTGGAGGGCCTGGATCAGGAACTCCGTATATTCCTGGGACTGGGGGTTCCAGACCTCCCAGCCGTCCACGTCGTAATCGGCCAGAAGCACCGGCCAGAACTGTTCCGGGTGCGGGATGATGATCCCGCCCCCCAGGGCGCGGGCCTCTTCAATCACTTCACTTGCCTTGAAAAAGTATTCGACGGAAAAGTCCCGCTTGACGATCTCCTTGACCGCCTTGACCAACAACAGGGCCCGATTGATCATGTTCTGGGGTTCAAGCCCGCGCCTGGCCCCGATATACTCGGCCACCAGTTTGTTCTTGATCATCATCGGATCGACGCGGGAGCCGAACTCCTTGATCAACTGTCTGAGGCGGGCCGTGTAAAAGCGGACCACCTCGACTACCTGACTGCTCGCCCCCGTGTTGGCGGTGGCCTCATCCATCCGCTCGGAGTATCCGGGCTCGATGATCGAGTCCATAAATTCGAAGAGCTGTCCGGACCGATATTTGAACGTATGGGCCAGCATGCTTTTTAACGCAGAGGCCCGGGCGACCCGGTCTGCCCTGAAATGGAGGAGCAACTGAATTTTACGATTGAATCCGGAGGAGTAGCAGTCCACCTCCACGCCGGCGTAATTGCCCATGACCAACAAGTCGTTGTGCTGGGTCGGAATGAGCAGATCGTTTTCACTGGCGGGGAAGGTCTTCCTGATTCTTTCTTCAGCCATGTCCAGCGGAATCCATTCCGGATGCCAATGAACGGCCAGAACATCCCTCTGGTCCGGTATGACCCGCCATGGCCCGGTTACCCGGTCGATCTGGTCCCGGGTCAATTCCGTTTCCGTCAAACTGAAAAACAGCCCGATTTCTTCATCGGGAATGTCCGAAACCGCCCGCTCCAGACGGTAATCCCGCTCCTCGCCAATTTCTTTTCTTTCCGCGCCCTGTTCCATGATCCACCTATATACATTGGATATTCCATTCTGATTGTTAAATGATTATCAGGATTTTGTTACGATGAAGTTACAGCGTCCGGGGTTTCGTGTTCCAGGCGCACCGGGAGAGCGTTTGACCGGGAAGGCCCCCCCGGGTTACCATGCCCCAACGCCGCCTATTGCGCCTGGTTTCAGGATTTGACCGGGCCGGATCGCCGGCGCCTTGTCACTGCGCATCCAAATCAAATCGAGGCGGAGGAAGAGGTCGATCATGGAAGTCAACGAGCGGGTGGCCCGAGGCGAGGTCCACGGGTTCTGTGATTCGGAATTCGAAGGCGTGCTGGATGAATTTCTGAAAAATTTCAACCAGCGATCCGAGGTCGGGGCCAGCGTCTGCGTGCGGGTGGACGGCCGGACCCGGGTGGACCTGTGGGGCGGGGTGTTCAGCCCGGAGACGGACGCGCTTTGGGCAGAGGACACGGTTTCCATCGTGTTTTCGTGCACCAAGGCCGCGGTGGCCCTTTGCGCCCATATCCTGATCGACCGGGGCCTGCTGGACCCCTTTGCCCCGGTGACCCGGTACTGGCCGGAGTTCGGCCGCAATGGCAAGGAAGGGGTCACGGTGGCCATGATGCTCAACCATTCGGCCGGGCTGCCGGCCTTCCGCGAACCGATCAAGCCGGGCGGCTATTACGATTGGGACTACATGGTCCGGCGGCTGGAGGAGGAGGCCCCCTTTTGGGAGCCCGGAACCCGGAACGGGTATCACATGATCAGTTTCGGCTGGACCGTGGGCGAAGTGATCGCCCGGGTTTCCGGCAGGCCCCTGGACCGGTTCTTTGCCGAGGAAGTGGCCGGGCCGCTGGGCCTCGATTTCTGGATCGGACTGCCCGAGGCCGTCGAGCCCCGGGTGTCGCCCATCATCTATTACACGCCCGGCCCGGGCGATCCGGTCACGGATTTCATCAAGGCCCTGATTTCCGATTCGACCTCGATCCAGTACCTGTCCCTGCTCAACTCCGGGGGATTCAACGTCAATACGCGGGAAGCCCACGCGGCCGTGATCGGCGGGGGCGGCGGAATCACCAACGCCCGGAATCTGTCCGCCATGTACGTTCCCCTGGC
>JAHJTB010000428.1 GCA_018830135.1 Pseudomonadota bacterium
CCCATGAACAGATACATGACCAGGAAGACCAGCAGGATCGCCTCGAAAAGCGTCTTGACCACTTCATCGATCGACACCTGGATAAAGGGCGTGGTGTCGTAAGGATAGACCACCTTCATCCCGGCAGGGAAAAACCGGCTCATTTCATCCAGCTTGTCCCGGACGGCCTGAGCCGTGTCCAGTGCATTGGCGCCGGCCGCCTGGCGGATGGCCAGGCCGGCCGATGGCTTGTCCTTGTAGAAGGCGTTGATGTCGTAGACTTCGGTCCCCAGCTCGGTTCGCCCCACGTCCCTGACCCGGATGATGGATCCGTCCGGGTTGGAGCGGATGGGGATGTTGGCGAACTGCTCCGGGGTCTTGAGCAGGCTCTGGACGACGATGGCCGCGTTGAGGCGCTGTCCCTGCACGGCCGGCGCCCCGCCAAACTGGCCGGCGGACACCTCGACGTTGTAGGCCCGCAGGGCCGTCAGCACGTCCTGGATCGTCAGGTTGTAATCGGTCAGCTTGTCCGGATTCAACCAGATGCGCATGGCGTACTGGCTGCCGAAGGCCTCCACTTCACCCACGCCCGGCACCCGGGAAAGGACCTTTTCCAGGTTGGACTGGGCGTAATCCCGCAGGTCGTTCCCGTCCATGCTCCCGTCTTCCGAGATCAGACCGACGACCAGCAGGTAGTTCCGGGTGCTCTTGCTCACTTTGACGCCCTGGCGCTGGACCACCTCGGGCAGGCCAGCCATGGCCAGTTGGAGCTTGTTCTGGACCTGGGCCCAGGCCAGGTTCGGATCGGTCCCGGGGGCAAAGGTCAGCTCGATGCGCGATGCTCCGGAGGAATCACTGCTGGCGGACAGATAAAGCATCTTGGCGAACCCGGTCATCTTCTGCTCGATGATCTGGGTCACGCTGTTTTCCACGGTCTCGGCCGAAGCGCCCGGATAAAACGAGGTGATTGCGATGGACGGCGGGGCAATGGGCGGATACTGGGAGATGGGCAGGTTATAGATCGCCAATCCCCCGGCCGTCATCATGACGATGGCGATGACCCAGGCGAAGACCGGACGCTCCAGAAAGAATCTCGATAACATCGGCCGCCTCCGTCACTTCGGTTTTGCGGCGGGCCGGACCGGTTTTTCCGTTCCCGCCGCTTCCGGGGCGCGGTCGCCCCAGGGAACCTCCTTCACGGAAACGCCGACTCTCACTTTTTGCATGCCTTCGACGATGACGCGATCGCCCGGCTCAAGGCCTGTTTCGAGGAGCCATTGGTCGCCAATGGCCCGATCCAGCGCCAGGGTCCGTTGGGCGACCTTTCCCTGGGCGTCCACGATCAACACCACGGGGTTGCCCTTGGGATCGCGTGAAACCGCCTGTTGGGGGATGAGGATGGCCTGCTCGCGGATGCCCTCCCGGACCACGGCCCGGAGGAACATGCCCGGCAGCAGAACGCCTTCGGGATTGGGAACGAGAATCCGCAGGACCACGGAACCGGTAGTCGGGTCGACGGTGACGCCTCGAAATTGGAGAGTCCCCTCCTGGGGATAGGCCCGGCCGTCTTCCAGGACCAGTCTGACCTTGTTATGGCTCCTTCCGTTCCGGTCGATCCGGCCGTCTTCCAGGTTGCGCTTCAGGCGCAGGAGTTCGGTCGTGGATTGCGGAACATCCACATAAATCGGGTCCAGTTGCTGAATGGTCGCCAGGGCCTGGGGCTGATATGCGGTCACGATCGCGCCCACCGTGACGTTGGACTGTCCGATCCGGCCGGAGATGGGCGCGGTGATCCGGGTGTATCCCAGATTGATCCGGGCCGTTTCGATGGCCGCCTTGGCCTGCTGGATGCCCGCATCCGACGCGGCGACCGCTTTCAGGTCGCTTTGCACCTGGGCCTGGGCGGCCTCGAGCGAGGCCTTGGCCACCTCGGCCTCGGTTACGGCCTGGTCACGCTGACTGGCCGAGACGGCCTGGCTCTTGAACAACCCCTCGAATCGCGCCCGGTTTTTCCGGGCGAGTTCAAGGGTGGCCTGTTGTCGTATGACCCCGGCCCGGCTCACTCCCAGGCCCGCCCGGGCCCGCTCGGCGCCCTTCTGCATGGCCACCAGGCTGGCTTCGGCATTGTCGAGCGCCGCCTGAAAAGGGGCCGGGTCGATCTGATAGAGAACCGCTCCCTCCGCCACGTCGGATCCTTCAACAAACAGCCGCTTTTGAATGAGACCACTGACCTGAGGGCGTATTTCCGCTATCAGGCAGGGTGACGTTCGGCCCGGCAGTTCCGTGGTCAGAAGTACGGATTGAGTCGTTACCTTCAACGTGCTCACTTCCGGCTGAGCGGCGGAATGAGATGGCGTGGACCGGTCGCATCCAGCCCAGGCCAGCCCCCCCAGGAGAATGCCGGCGGCGATGACGAACTTAAATCGCTCCTTTACCATGGGTGCTTCTCGCTTTCGAGGCAACGCGGCCCTCACGCGTCCATACCGAATAGTTGATCTGGCCGAATTCCGAAAACGCCGCGGCCAATTGTAATCCCAGGTTACTCTTTCCCCTCCGGGGAGCCTCCCCGCGCCAGTGGATGCAAACGCAGAGATCATTGTCCAGGGCGATGTCCCGGAACAGCTCGATGCCCCCGAGATCCTTTTCATGGTCCGGTGCAGTGAGCTGGTGAAAGGCCGAAACGGCTTCATCCCGTTCCAGCCGCGAATAGGCGCGCAAATGGACTGCCTCGATCCATCCCATGATCGCCTCGCGGGACCGCCTGCGCGGCCAATGGGTATTGTTTTCAAAGCGGATCCGAAGGGCAAGAATCGCGCCAAATATATTCCACGTTAAAACAGCCTGTTATACCATAGCCGTTCTACGACTGTCTTATTTAACCGTTTTCACTTTCATATTTGATAGAACGAGCGTATATTCCGTCAAATGTGAAAGCAGGGGCCCCTTTGGCAACCATTCACCGGAGGAGGAAACAAGGCCATGACAACCGAGCAAGAGGCCCGGGGCCTGGATGAAAACGATTTTTTCCGCCAGGCCACCCTGCGGATTTTCAGCAGTCTGGTCGTCGAAGTGGCCATGAAACGCTGCCTGGACTATTTGAGCCAGCACATCCCGGCGGCCGGTATGTTTTTCGTTTTGTACGATCCGGACCTGAACATCGGCCGGATCCTGGCCTCGAACCTGCCCCCCCATCTCCGGATACCGGAGGAGGATTTTTCCATCCCCCGGGAGTTCTGGCACTGGTTCGAAGCCCGATGGACCGAGGCCCCGGGGGTCATGATCATCAACGACCTCGATGAGGCCGATCCGCCCTTGCGGCAGTTCATGTCCATGCTCTGGCCCACGGAAATATCCCATCTTTACCTGAATCTGGAACTGGAAAAGCAACGGCTTGGCGGTCTGGGCCTGTTGGCCGAAGGCAGGCGCCGGTACACGGAATACCATGCCCATCTGCTCTCGCTGCTGCACGAACCCTTTGCCATGGCCATATCCAATATTCTTCAACACCAGGAGATCCAGAGGTTCCGGGACATGCTGGCCGACGACAACCGCTACCTCCGCCGGGAGATGCTCAATATATCGGGCGATACGGTCATCGGCGCCAATTTCGGACTCAAGGACACCATGGAAATGGTCGGCCGGGTCGCCCCGCTGGACAGCCCGGTCCTGCTGATCGGAGAGACCGGCGTCGGCAAGGAAGTCATCGCCAACACGATCCACTTTTCCTCCCAACGCCGGACCGGACCCTATATCAAGGTCAACTGCGGGGCCATTCCGGAAAACCTGATTGACAGCGAACTGTTCGGCCATGAAAAGGGCGCTTTTACCGGCGCCATCGCCAGGAAGCGGGGACGTTTCGAGCGGGCCGATACCGGCACGATCTTTCTCGACGAGATCGGAGACCTGCCTCCGGCCGCCCAGGTCAGGCTGCTGCGGGTGCTCCAGCACCATGAGGTCGAACGGGTCGGCGGCACCGAATCCATCCCGGTGAACGTGCGTCTGATCAGCGCGACGCATCACAACCTGGAAGCCATGGTCCGTTCGGGTCAGTTCCGGGAGGATTTATGGTTCCGGCTCAATGTATTCCCCATCCTCATCCCTCCCCTCAGGCATCGCAAGCAGGACATTCCCGTCCTGGTCATCCACTTCGTCGAACGCAAGTCAAGGGAATTGAAATTGAGAAATCTCCCGTCTCCGGCTCCGGGCGTTCTGGACAGGCTTCAGGCCTACGACTGGCCCGGGAACGTCAGGGAGTTGGAAAACCTGGTCGAGCGGGAGCTGATTCTGGCCCAGATCCAGGACCGGGGCGGGCTGCTCCGGTTTGATACGCTGTCGTCCGTTCCGGCGACCGGAAGGCATCCGGTTGCCGGAGACGGCGACGACCCGATCCGACCGCTCGATGCCGTGATCGCGGCTCATATCGAAAAGGCCCTGGAGTGTTCCGGGGGGCGGGTCGAAGGGGAAAACGGGGCCGCGCGGAAGCTGGGGCTTCATCCCAGCACCTTGCGCGGTCGAATGAGGAAGATGGGCATCCCCCATGGAAGGAAAAGGCGGACCGGACTTCCCTGACCCCGGACGTTCGCTCCGGATTCGGGCCGGTCCTACTCCCGCAGGTAAACCAGGGCGTCCTGGCCGAGAATCTGGAGGGCGGCCCGGACCAGGTATTCCAGGGGGCCTTTGGGCGTTGCGCCCCGGGTCTGGTCCGCGGCGAGCATTTTGATGGCGTACCGGGCCATGTTGATGCCGTCGCGAACGGTGTACCGTTCGCCCCGGCGGTGGGCCAGTTGGAGAAAGGCGACCACGTACTCGAGGAGGGCCTCGTCGGCAAAGGGCAGGTTCTGCTTGAGAATCTGGCGTTCCTCGTCGGCCTCCGGGAAATCGATGAGTATCTGGGGCTGAAGCCGGGAATGGATGTATTCGGGAATCTCGAAGGTCGAGGCGTCGTCGTTCATGGTGGCCACCAGGCGGAAGTCGGGGTGGGCCTTGATCTTGAGCCCCGCGACCAGGGACTCGACGTAGCGCCGGTTGTCCAGAAGCGGGGCCAGGGAGGCCCAGGACTTCTCGCTCATGCGGTTGCCTTCGTCCAGAATGGCCACGCCGCCCCGGATCATGGCCGTGACCACCGGCCCGGCCATGTACTGGATGCGGCCCTGGTCCGAGATGACCGGGGTGATGAGCAGGTCTTCGGGCCGGGTGTCCACCGTGGCCTGGAAGATATAGACCTCCCGGCCCAGGCGCCGTCCGGCGGCGTAGGCCAAGGTGGTCTTGCCCACGCCCGGCTTGCCGATCAGGCGGGGGTTGAGGGGCAGGTCCTCATCGTCGACCACCAGCCAGGCGGCAAGCATCTGGTCCATGAGTTCCTGCTGGCCGACCCAGTTCAGGGGCAGCTCCTGGGGATGGCTCAGATGCAGGGTCACGCCGTCGATGGTTACTGTTTTCATTTCAAGCGTCCGTTTTTCTGAAAAAAAGCCGGTCCCGCCCGGTTCGTTTTTCGTTGGCCCGGTCTCCGGCGCACCATTTTTGATTATAACACATCAACTGGCGCGGTGTAGTCGTAACCCAGGTCCACGGCCACGTTGGGATGGGTCACGCGTCCGGCGGCCAGGTTGAGTCCCCTGGCCAGGGCCGGGTCTTCGTGAATGGCCCGTTTCAGGCCCAGCTCCGCGATTTTCATGACATAAGGCATGGTCACGTTGGCCAGGGCGAAGGTGGAAGTCCGACTGACCATCGATGGAATGTTGGCCACGCAGTAGTGGATGACGTCGTCGATGACGTAAACCGGCTGGGCATGGGTCGTGGGCCGGCAGGTTTCGGTGCAGCCGCCCTGATCCACGGACACGTCCACGATGACCGAGCCGCTTTTCATTTCGCCGACCATGTCCCGGGTGACCAGCCTGGGGGCCTTGGCCCCGGGGATGAGCACCGCGCCCACGACCAGGTGGGAGCGGATCACGGTTTCACGAATGGTATCGTGATTGCTCATCAGGGTGGTGATGCGCGAGCCGAAGATGTCGTCCAGGTAGAAGAGCCGCTTCTGGCTGACATCCAGCACCGTGACTTCGGCCCCGACCCCCACGGCGATTTTGGTCGCGGCCAGCCCGACCACGCCGCCGCCGAGGATGGCCACCCGGCCCCGGGTCACGCCCGGGACCCCGCCCAGCAGGACGCCCCGCCCGCCATGGGCCTTGGTCAGGTACTCCGCGCCCACGGTGACGGCCATGCGGCCGGCCACCTCGCTCATGGGCGTCAGAAGGGGCAGGCTGCCGTCCGCGGTCTGAATGGTCTCGAAGGCCATGGCCTGGACGCCGCTGTTGAGCAGGGCCGTGGTCAGTTCCGGGGCCGGGGCCAGGTGCAGGTAGGCGAACAGAATCTGTCCTTCCCGCAGCAGATCGTACTCGGCCGTCTGGGGCTCCTTGACCTTGACGATCATGTCGGCCCGACCGTAGACCTCGGCCGCCGAACCCACCACGTCGGCCCCGGCCCGGGCGTACTCGGGGTCGGCAATCAGACAGCCGCCGCCGGCCCCGCTCTCCACCAGGACCTGATGTCCGGCGCCGACCAGGGCCCGCACGCCTGCCGGGACTATGCCGACCCGATACTCTTCGTCCTTGATCTCCCTGGGCACTCCTACGATCATTTATCACCTCGCCGAAATATCGACCGGGTCCCGGAACCAGGCCGGGCCGTCCGAAAATGGTAACGCAAGCCATCGGGCCGGGGACCGGGGACGGGTTCAGGCCGTTCTCGGGCCGAGCCAGGCATCGAGTTCCTCGAGAGGGAGGTGGTCGCCGATGTCCCTGCCGTAGTAGGTCCGCTGGACGACCAGGTCCGGACCGATCAGAAAGTCCGCCGGAATCAGGGCCGTGCTCCCCTCCATCTTGCCCGGTAAAAACCCGGCCCGGGCCGCCGAAATCAGCTGTCCCAGGCGCGGGGAGCCTTTGAAAAAGCCGGCCCAGGCGGACTGGACCCCGTAAGCCCGGTAGACCTCCTGGTCCGGATCGGCCACGATGGAAAAAGGCGCCTCCTGGCATCCGACGTACCGGGCGATGCTTTCAGGGGGCGACTGGAAAAAGGCCAGGGCCTCCAGTCCCCGGGCCCGGAGGCCTTCCCGGGACCCGGATCAGGACGCGGACCCTGAAGCTGCACAGGGGGCAGGAGGCGTAGCGATAGAGGCTGAGCATCAGCTTCCGACCCCGGTAGTCCTCCAGCCGGCGGGTCTGGCCGAAAATGTCCCTGACCTCGAAATCGACGGCCGGCCGGCCCGGATCAAGCCTCATGTTCCGATCTCCTGAACGCGCCGTACGGCCCGAGGGGGTGTCATCGAATCTTGAGCCAGAGCAGCCGCGCCGTCTGGGACTCGGCATTCTTCCACTGCAACGGGGCCTCCGTCCTCAGGTAGACCACGTCCCCCGGTCCCAGGATGTAGGTCCCGCTTTCCAGCTTCATTTCGGCCCGGCCGGCCATGACGTACCCGAACTCCTCGCCCTTGTGAATGAAAAAATGGCCGGGCACGGTCCGGTTGGGAGCGAGTTCGATCATGAATGATTCGACCTTGCCCTCCAGGTCGATGGGCGTCAGGGAACGGGCGAAGGCCACGTCTTCCGGCAGGGCGTGCAGCCGGACCTCGACCGCGTCCGAGGCCGTGAATACGGGCCGGTGCTTGAGTCCGGCGGTATCGGGAAAAAACGAAGCCACGTCCACCAGCAGCACTTCGGCCATTTTGAACAGGGCCGGGAGCGAGGGATAGATGAGGTTGTTTTCGACCTGGGAAATGGTGCTCGGGGTCACGCCCACCAACCGGGCCAGTTCGGTCTGGGAAAGGCCCTTGCGCGACCGGAGTTCCTTGATGCGGCGGCCGAGTTCCAGGCCGCCGGGCATGCGTCTCTCCTCGTCGAAATTGACCTCCGCGCCCTTGTGCCAGTAGGGAAACGGTCGGCGCAGCTTTTCCATCTCCCTTTTTTCCGCCTTGAGGATCATCAGCGACGTGGTCCCCCGCTTGATGCTCAACTCGATGACCACCTGGGCTATCTGGGTGATCTGGGCCTTCAAACGGGGCGTGTGGGCGTTCTTTTCCATGATCCAGTAGGCCACGGTCTCCAGTTCGTAGAGCCGGGGGCAGGCGTGGGCGTAATACCGGATCAACCGCTCCTCGCCGCCCCACAGTTCCTCCATGCCGGTCAGACTGTCGAAGACCAGGCGCACGTCGCCGGTCAGGCCGGCCTGCAGATCGTAGATGGCCTCGTTGACCTGATCCGGATTTCTCGGGTCATCGACCCGGATCAGACCGCAGGCAAACCGGGGGGCCTCCTCGTCGTAAAACTTGAGGAAAATGGGCGACGAGGCGCCTTTGCCGTTGGTAAAGCAGTCGATGAGCGTCAGGTCCGGATGATCGGCCAGGGCGCCCAGTTTTTCGATTACGGTCTTGGGGGAACGGTCGAAGCTGACGTAGATGATGGGTTTGCGCTCTTTTTCAGATGACTCCAGGAACTTGAGACAGAATATCCAGGCCAGGCTGCCGGCGTCGTCGTGCCAGACGACATTGTCGCCGATGAACAGCCCGCCCAGCAACTGATCGAGCCGGCCGACCCCGGAGGTGACGCTCTGCTTTCCTCTCATGGTTCCTCTCCCCTGAACAGCGGTTTGCCGATATTCGTCCGGCCGGACCGGCCATTCGAAGCCTGATATTATAATGATGTACCACATCGCCCGGCGGTTAGCAATCCGCTTCGGCCGGACGCGGCCGGGCGGTCCTTCAATGCCGCCAACCGCTGAATAGTTGCTGCACAACCGGCTTGGTCGTTGACATGGGGATTAAAACCAATTATACTCACATGTTAATCACCCCCCACGGGAAAGACCGGTCAAAGGATGAATCTGATCTGCCCCAAATGCCGCTCCGCCCTGCCCGTAAAGGATGGGGGGGCGCTGCTTCAATGCGCCAACTGCAATCTCAAAATCGATCGCCGGAAAATCGATCTGTCCTCCGGTCTGTCCGCCGTGCCTCTGGTCCGGGACCTCAGGGGCGAAACCGTCGGCTCCTATGACATCATCGACCTGATGGGAATCGGCGGCACGGGCGCCTCCTTCAAGGCCCGGCGCCGGGATGACGGCCAAGGCGTCGTTTTGAAGATGCTTTTTTACGACCTGCTGCGCAAGGGCGACTTCGTCGCCCGGTTCAAGGCCGAGGTCGGCGCCATGACCCGGCTGGATCACCCCAACATTCTCCAGGTCCTGGACTTCGGCCAGGACGAGGACCTGTACTGGCTGGTTTATGAATTCGTCGAGGGGGTGGACCTGACCCACTATCTTCGCTCGTTCAACCTCAAGCAGGACGAGGCCCGTTCGATCATGTCCGAGGTCTGCCAGGCCGTGGCCTACGCTCACGAGCAGGGCATCATCCACCGAAACCTGAAACCGTCCAACATCATCATGGGACGGGGTCAGGTCAAGGTCATGGACTTCGGGCTGGCCAGCCTGACTAACGGCGACTATCGGATGAGCGGTCTGATCCGGAGCATGCCGGCCCTGGCCAGTTTCAACTACATGTCCCCCGAACAGCGGCTCAACCTGAACGAACCGGATGAACGGTCCGACGTGTATGCCCTGGGGGCCATACTGTATCATATGCTGGCCGGACGGCCGCCCATCGGGGCCTACACGCCCCCCGGCCGGCTCCGGAGAGGTCTGAACCCCAAGTGGGACGAGGTCGTGGCCCGGTGTCTCGCGCCGGACCCGACCAAACGATACGCCGGTATCGACGAGTTGACCGCGGATATGGAGGCGCCCCGGCCGGTCCAACCCAACGGGAATCGGACCCCCCTGCAACTGGTCCTGCTCCTGCTGGCCCTTCTGTCCATTTTCGTCTATTTATGGCCCTACCGGGACGGGCTCTGGCTCCTGCTCCGCGGCGAATCGGTGTCCCGGGGGGTACCCAACCGGATTCAGGCCCTGGTCGACCCGCCCAAGTCCGATTCGACCGAGTTACCCAGGTCCATCCTGTTGCCGACGGACCAGGCCCGCCTGCTCTTGTACGCCCAGCCTTCGATCCAGAGCCCGGTCGTGGGTATGGCCGCCGGGGAGGGGGAAAGCCTGGTGATGAAAGAAATCCGGACGGAAACCGGCATCCCCTGGCTCTACATCCAGGCCCCGAACGGCGATCGGGGATGGCTGATCAAACCGTAGTGATCTCGATGTCCGGATAAAGGCTGCCTTCCTTGTCCTTTCCATTTCCTTCGCCCCGGTTCGGACGACGGTTCTCCAGGTGGGCCGTCCCGCTCCTGTTCCTGTTCCTGTTCCTGGTCCTGACGCCGGCCGTTTCGGGTGCGGCGATCGAGGCCCGGCCATGCGAAACCGGCCCCGGGCCTCATCCGGTCCGGATTCTGGACTCGATCGTCCTGACCGGCGCCCGGGACGGGCACGAACTGCCGTTGAAAATCTACTATCCGGAGGACGGAGGGCCGTTCCCGGTCATCATCTACTCTCACGGCGCGGGCGGGTCCAAGGAGGGCAAGGCGTATCTGGGCCGGTTCTGGGCCAGCCACGGATTCGTGGGCATCTTCATGACTCACTATGGCAGCGACACCACCATGCTCGACCTGGGCAAGCCCTTGACCGGGCCGGAAAACATGGCCGTAATCAGGAAAATGGCCGCCGATCCCAGGGTCTGGGCCAACCGTCCCCGGGACGTGAGCACGGTCATCGACCAGTTGGCCGATATCGCCCGGGAACACCCCGGACTGAAAGGGAAAATGGACTCGGGCCGGATCGGCGTGTGCGGGCATTCCTATGGCGCTTTCACCACCCTGGCCTCGGCCGGAGCCTGGCCCCTGGCCTTCGAGCAGCTGGGTCACCGGGCCCGAGACGACCGCCCGCGCGCCTTTCTGGCCATGTCCCCCTCCGGGACCCGGCCCGGACAGAACGCCGGATCGGCCTTCGGCGGCATCGACCGGCCAGTCATGACCATGACCGGGTCCCGGGACGGCGACCTGTTTTCCGACCGCCCCGCCACCTGGCGACTGGAACCCTTTCAGGCCCTTCCCCCGGGCGACAAGTACAGCCTCTGGCTCGAAGGCGCCCATCATTTTTCTTTTGGCGAAACCTCGGACTCTCGGGCCGGGTCCGCCCCCGGCCTTCCGCCCGTGGACCCGGACCATCACCGCTTCATCAAAATGGCCAGCCTGGCCTTTTGGGACGCCTATCTGAAGGATTCGACCCGGGCCCGGGCCTGGCTGAAGTCCGGCGCCATCGACGGCCTCAGCCAGGGGCGGGCCCGCCTGAACTGGAAATGAGACCGCCGAAGTCGAGCGTGACGCCACGCATTCGCGAAAATTCGAACTGACAGGAGTACGACCCCATGAACCATAGCGTGGCCGAGACCCGGTTTCTGCCGGCCGGCCGTTCGAACCCGAAACAGATCGAGGATCAGAGGGGGTCGATTCTGCGGCTGCCCCTGATTCGGCTCTTTATGGGCGGCATCCCGGATGGCGTGGTCATCCTCAACGCCGACCGCCAGATACTCATGGCCAACCCGTCTCTGCTCCGGGCCAGAAATCTGGAGGACGAATCCCCGGTGATCGGCCTGCGGCCCGGAGAGGCCTTCGACTGCATTCACGCCCGGGACCATGCCGGCTGCGGCACGACCGAGTTCTGCCGTTACTGCGGAGCGGCCCAGGTGCTCCATGGCTGCCGGATGGGACGCCAGAGTGCAAAGGAATGCCGGATCGTCACCCGGTACGCGGGCGGGGTCGAGTCTCTGGACCTGCTCGTCTGGGGCACGCCCTTCACCTACGATGATCGGTCGCACATCCTGTTCGTCCTGGCCGACATCAGTCACGAAAAGCGGCGCCGCGTCCTCGAACGTCTCTTTTTTCACGATTTTCTCAACACGGCCGGGGGACTGCGAGTCTTCGCCCAGCTCCTCCTCCATGAGGGGCCGCCCGAGGCCCGGGACTTGGCCGAGCCCATCTTCGAGGGGGCCGACCTGCTCGTGCAGGGAATCCGGTCCCATAAGGAGCTGTTGGATGCGGAGAGCGGCGAACTGACGATCGAGCCGGTCCTGATCGAACCGTTGCCGTTTCTGCGTCAGATTCTGGGCCAGTTCGAAAAGCGGGACATCGCCGGGGAACGGGCGCTTCGCCTCGAGGCCCGAACCGAGGAGATCGGCCTGTACGCGGACTCCACGATCCTCAAACGGGTCCTGGGCAACCTGATCCAGAACGCCCTCGAAGCGTCGTCGCCGGGCGAAACCGTGACCCTGGGCTTCCGGGCCGAGTCCGGGGCCGTGACCTTCAACGTCCACAACCGGGCGGTCATGCCCGAAGAGACCCGCTATCAGATATTCCAGCGTTCGTACAGCAGCAAAGGGACCGGCCGGGGACTGGGGTTGTACAGCGTCCGGCTGCTGACGGAGCGCTACCTGGGCGGACGCGTCTTTTTCACTTCAGACCCGGAGAACGGGACGACCTTTTTCGTCAACCTGCCCGCGACCACCGAAGAATGAATAACCCCCGCGTACGGTATGGACAAGCTTCAATCTCCCCGCTGCGGCAGAAGCCCGCTACCATATCCGGGTTCAACCGGGAGATGGCAGTTGGGTTCGTAGCGAGGCGTTGAAATACATGGCGAAACTCGAAGTCGGGCCGATTTTCGGCCGCAGGCGTATCGTATGATACGTCGAGGCCCAAAAGCGGGAAACGAGCGGGCAGCACGCATTTCGGCGCCGCAGTAGAAGACATCTGCAAAATTCGGCATCACTCCCCCCAAAAGCCCCCCGTTTCCCGGACGACCGCTTCGAGCGCATCGGGTGAAACCCAGTGGACGTCGGGCTGGGCACGGAACCAGGTCAGCTGGCGCTTGGCGTAGCGCCGGGTCTGCTTCATGATTTCCGCCCGGGCCCGGTCCACGGTCAGGCGCCCCTGCAGACAGGCGACGGCCTGTTTGTATCCGATGGCCTTGAGCGGCTTGAGGTCCGGGGCGTAGCCCCGGTTCAACAGCCCCTCGACCTCCTCGATCAGACCATCGTCAAACATCCGGCCGGTCCGTTCCTCGATCCGCTGGTACAGTTCCGCTCGGGGCAGGTTCAGGCAGAAAAATTGCACTTCGAAGGGATTGTCGGCCAGTTGGTGTTCTTCCTGGAAGCGGGAAATGGGCCGGCCGGTCAGGTCGTGGACTTCGAGGGCCCGCACGATCCGCACCCGATCGGCCGGGCCGATTCGGGCCGCGGTTTCCGGGTCCACGCGGGTCAGTCGTTGATACAGGGCCTCCGGACCCGACCGGTCCGCCTCGGCCTGCAGGGCCGAGCGAATCCCGGCGTCCCGCCCCGGTCCCTGGAACAGGCCCCGCAGCAGGCTGCGCAGGTACAGGCCCGTCCCGCCGACGACCAGGGCCCGGCCGCCCCGGCGGTCCAGATCGGCGATCAGGGGGCGGGCCAGCCCGACGAACCGGGCCGCGTCGAAGTCCTGGTCCGGGTCGACGACGTCGATGAGATGATGGGGGGCCTCGGCCCGTTCGTCTGGGGTCGGCTTGGCCGTGCCGATGTCCAGACGGCGGTAGACCTGCATCGAGTCCGCGTTGACGATTTCGGCCCCGAACGTCCGGGCCAGGACCAGGGAGAGCCGGGTCTTGCCGACACCGGTCGGGCCGGCCAGGTCCACGACTCTGGGTTTGGCCTCGAGGGATTCCGGCATGATTCAGGAGCGCTTGAAGCGCTTTTCGATCTCGTGGCGGCTGAGATGAAAGATCAGGGGGCGGCCGTGTGGACAGTGGGTCGGAACCGCGGTCTTTTCCAGGTCCCCCAGCAGGCGATCCATTTCCGGACGGGTCATGTCCTGGCCGGCCTTGACCGCGCCATGGCAGGCCAGGCCGGCCAGCAGCAGTTCCTCGGTCCGGTTCAGACCGGCGTCCGGTTTGAAGGGTTCTCCGGTCTCCAGGATTTCCATAAGGACCCGTCCGGCGTCCCGCCCGGCCAGGGCGGCCGGAACGGCCTTGAGGACCCAGGTCCGCCCGCCGAACGGGGCCAGATCGAAGCCGAAACGGGCCAGTTGGCCGGACAGCTCGTCCAGGCGGGCGGCCTGGGTGGGCGTCAGATCGAGGGTTTCCGGCATGAGCAGGGCCTGGCTGGGCAACGGACCGTTATCGAGCTGGTCGGCCAGACGTTCGAACAACACCCGCTCGTGGGCCGCGTGCTGATCGACCACGGCCAGGCCGCCGGGGGTCTGGGCCAGGATGTAGGAATGGAACAACTGGCCCAGGACCCGGGCCCCGGTCTGTTCGGGAAACGGACCGGGCCGGGGATCGGGCGGGAGCGGCGAGGTCTCCGGTCCCCCCCTCAAGTCCAGGCCCGGGCCTTCATCCCAGACGACCGCTTCAGCCAGGGCCGGCGCCGGGCGGTTCGACGGCGGGGCCTGGTACAGGGGGGCCGGGGCGGCCGCGGGGCGGAGGCGGTCGGACAAGGCGCGGGTCAGGACCTCGACCGCCGCGGCAAAGACTTCGGAAGGCTGTCGAAAACGGACTTCGGCCTTGGCCGGGTGGACATTGACGTCCACGGTCTCGGGATCGACGCCCAGAAATACCACGGCCACGGGCCAGCGGCCGCCGGACAGCCGGCCCCGATAGGCCTCCATGACGGCCCGGGTCAGAAGGCGGTCGGCCACCGGGCGCTGGTTGACGAAGACGTAAATGCCGCTGGCCCGGCTGCGATCGAGTTCGGGTCGGCCCAGAAAACCGGTCAGGGCCACCGGTCCGCTTTGCCCTTCGAAGGAAAACATGAGCCGGGCGGTTTCGAGGCCCAGGACCCGGGCCAGTCGGGTCCGGCCGTCCTCCTTGGGACTCACGGCCAGGACCTCCTGGCCGTTGTGACGATAGGTCAGGTTCAGTTCCGTCCGGCCCAGGGCGTGGCGCTGGACCATTTCCAGGAGATGAGCCGCCTCGGTCTGAGTGCTTTTCAGAAACTTGCGGCGGGCGGGCACGCTGAAAAACAGGTCTCGCACATCGACCGTGGTGCCCTGGTCCCGGGCCGCGTCCTCGACGCCCAGCACCCGCCCCCCGGCCAGCCGGACCCGGCGGCCCCGGCCGTCCCGCTCCGAAGCGCTGGTGATGGTCATTCGTGAGACCGCGCCAATGCTGGCCAGGGCCTCTCCCCGAAAGCCCAGGGTCCTGACCTGGAGCAGATCGGCCTCCGAAGTGATTTTGCTCGTCGCGTGACGTTCGATGGCCAGAAGCAGATCGTCCGGAGTCATGCCGCCGCCATTGTCGGAAACCTGGATCAGGCGGCGGCCTCCGGCTTCGGCTTCCACATCGATCCGATCCGCTCCGGCGTCCAGACTGTTTTCGATCAACTCCTTGAACACCGCGGCCGGACGCTCGACGACTTCACCGGCGGCGATCCGGTTGATGACCTGCTCGGAAAGGAGCCTGATGGAACCCACGACCTCGACCCCGCAACGCGTTTATCGGCCTGAAAACCGGTATTCGACTATATCATAACCGTTCAAGGCTTGCCAACCGGACCCGGCCGGCCCTATAATGACCCCGCAAGGAGGGCTTGATCGGGTTCTTCTTGACCCGGGCGCGGGGCCGCCGGCCAGCGGCGGGAGTTTACGCCTTCTTCCTCTCCCCCCATGGTCCGGGC
>JAHJTB010000429.1 GCA_018830135.1 Pseudomonadota bacterium
GAATCCTCCCGCCCGAAATGGCGAAAAGCGAAATCCTCGAGCCCCTGGTTCAGTTCCCCGGCCAGACTCCCGGCCCGGGTCCTCATTCCGGCCGGCCATCCCGGACCCGTGAAATCCTGCCGCCGGTGAAGCATCAGGACCCGGGCCTCGAGAGGACGGGCCCGGGCCCAGCGCAGGGTGTAAAGCGCGGTCGAGGTCATGTCTCCGCCGGACAGTTCCGCCAGAAAACCATGCTGGAACGATTCGACCAGTCCCAGCCAGAGCTCGCCCATCAGGACCCTCCGGGATTGGAACCGGTGGTAAACGGACCCCAGGGGCGCGCCCGCCCGGGAAGACAGGCCGGCCATGGTCACCGAGGCCGGTCCGCCTTCGGCGGCCATCTGTAGTCCGGCCCGGATGAAATCGCTGTTGGTGTATTTGGCTGATCGTCCCATATTGAATATATATACTAGAATATATATTCTATTATGTCAAGCCAAATCGGGAAATAGCGGATTGGATTATCCCGGCGGGCCGGAGCGGCCGAGGGACGCGGTCGTGGGGTCTAATTCTATTAGATTCAGTCCGATACGATCAGATTTTGTCCATTATAGTTAGCCGGTATTTGCTAATTTAAGATAAAATATTCGCTCACAAGGAGGACCGGTCGCGGGCGAGCGGGGAGCTTTCCGGAACTATTTGAAAGAAAACATAAAATTAGCTTGGGTACGAAACTTGCTATACCGTTGGCAACCCGTGTGATAACAATGTGTCTGGCGAGTTCCACTATTAAGGCTGAAGCGAAGGAGGTATGCGGATGTTCAAGAACATGAAACTGTCCACCAAGATGTTCATCGGTTTTGCCATTGTCCTGATTCTTCTGGTCATCACGTCCCTGGTCGGGTACCAGGGCCTGCGCGGAGTGGTCGACCGGGTCGACAAGGCCGACGATGGAAACCGCCTGGTCAAGTCTCTGCTCCAGGCGCGGATGCAGGAAAAGAACTTCATCATCCGGAAGGACGACAAGTACATCGACCAGGTCAAGGAAAAGGTCAAGGAACTGGAGGACCAGGCCAAGACGACCCGGGACAAGTTCACCATGCAGGCGAACAAGGACCAGATGGACGCCGTGGTTAAAGATACGGAGCAATATCAGGCGGCCTTTTTGAACTTTGTGGCCCTGGAACGGAAAAAGACCGAAACCATGGGCGAAATGCGATCCCGGGCCAAGGCCGCGTTGGATCAGTGCGAGGCCATCCGGTCGGAGCAGAAAAAGCAGTTGGCCGAAGGACGGGTATTGAATTCCAAGCGGGTTGACGACAAGACGGCCAAGGCGGACGATGCCAACCGGATCATCAAATTAGCCTTGGACGCGCGCAACGAGGAGAAGAACTTCCTTCTCCGGCGGGATGACCAGTATCGGCGGAACGTCCGGAAGATCACGTCCCAGATCGCCGAGTTGGCCCGGGACATGAAGTCCCGCTTCACCCGGCAGGAGAACAAGGACCGGGCCGACCAGGTGGCGGCCGCCGCGGAGGCGTATCTGGCGGCCTTTGAAAAGTTCAGCCAGGTGCAGGGCGCGGTCGGCGCCGGCGGCCAGGACATGATCGAACAGGCCCGGGTTCTGGAAAAGGCGGCTCAGGCCATCCGGGATGATCAGAAGAAGGAGCTGGCCGAGGTCCGGGTCGAGAGCGATGTCTTTTTGGACGACAAGATGGCCAAGGCCGATGATGCCAACCGGATGATCAAATGGTTTCTGGACGCCCGCAAGAACGAGAAGGAGTTCATCGTTTCGCGGGGCGATTCCAAGTATCGGACGCTGGTGGAAGAGCGGATTTCGCAGATCGGCCAGTTGGCCGGAGACCTGAAGTCCCGGTTCAAGAATGAGGTGAACAAGAAGCAGGTGGACCAGATCATGGCCGCGGTGAGCGGGTACAAGGAGGCCTTCGACCGGTTCGCGGAACTGATGGCCGAGCAGGCCCGGGCCGACACGGTCATGGTGGAATCGGCCCGGGAGGCCCAAAAAGTCAGTGAAGAGGCCCGGGCGGATCAGAAGGCCAAGATGGAAAGCCAGATCACCACGTCCAACAGCCTGATAGCCATTTTCACGGCCGTGGCGATCGTGCTGGGGATTTTACTGGCCTGGCTGATCACCCGGAGCATCACCCGGCCCATCGCCAAGATTATCGAGGGCTTGTCCGCCGGGGCCGATCAGGTCAGCGCGGCTTCGGGCCAGGTTTCGTCGGCCAGCCAGGAACTGGCGGAAGGGGCCAGCGAGAATGCGGCGGCATTGGAAGAGACCTCGTCGTCCCTGGAGGAGATGTCTTCCATGACCAAGGCCAACGCCGACAATGCCAGCGAGGCCGATTCGTTGATGAAGGAGACTCGGGGCACGGTGGCCAAGGCCGGCGCTTCCATGAAAAACATGACCCGGTCCATGGAGGAGATTACCACGTCCGGCCAGGAGATCGGCAAGATTATCAAGACGATCGATGAGATCGCCTTCCAGACCAATCTGCTGGCCCTCAACGCGGCGGTGGAGGCGGCCCGGGCCGGTGAGGCCGGGGCGGGATTCGCCGTGGTGGCCGACGAGGTGCGGAACCTGGCCCAGCGGGCGGCCGAGGCGGCCAAGAACACGGCCGCCCTGATCGAGGGCACGATCCTGAAAATCGAGGAAGGCAACCAACTGGTCAAAACCACGGACGAGGCCTTTACCGAGGTGGCCGGCAACGCGAACAAGATCGGCGAGTTGGTCGGTGAGATCGCGGCCGCTTCGTCCGAACAGGCCCAGGGCATCGAGCAGATCAACACGGCCATGAGTCAGATGGACAAGGTGACCCAACAGAACGCGGCCAACGCCGAGGAGTCGGCCAGCGCCTCCGAGGAGTTGAACGCCCAGGCGGAAAGCATGCTCGAGATCGTGACCGATCTGGTCAAGCTGGTGGAGGGGGCCAATGCCGAGACGTCCCGGCGTCAGCAACGAAAAGCCCCCATGCGCAAGCTGCCGGCCGGTAAGTCCGCCCCCAAGGCCAGGCCGCGGGAACTGCCCCCGAATTCGAAGGCCAGGTCCGGAGGCAAGGTATTCAAGGCCGATGAAGTCATTCCATTCGATGAGGACTTCAACGACTTCTGATCGAAACGTCTGATCGAGTCGGGCCGGCCTTTGGCCGGACCGACTCTTATGCAGTCTCATGTTGCAACGCTGAGCATGCGGGACGGGCCATTCTCGCGGCTTGCCGCGGGAACGCCTTCGCGGGAATGACACATAACCAAATGTCATTCCCGCCTTCCCGCATAGGCGTCAACCTAACCCGGATTTCTCAGTGCGCTTCCTGCCGCGGCCGGGAAATCCCTGCTGCAACGCTCGCTTCGAAGATTTTGGTCCTCAACATATCGCCCTGATATGCCCGCGGCCAAAACCTCCTCCAACTTCGCCTTTCGCTAATGATTTCCCGGCCTCGCTACGGAACCCGGTGAGAAATCCGGGCCAAGGCTTCGATTTTCTGGAAGTGGTTGGCTCGATCTCTTCTTTTTTCATATAGACATAGTTTCTGTATTATCTCGATTACTTGTGGTTGAATGCCTTCGAGGTCGGTGGTAAGGCCGACCACGGAGCAGGCGGATAAGAAATCAGCCAGCTTTTGTATGCTGAGGTATTGTCCCTCCGTCGAATCCACATGGGCGTGGGCCCGTTCAAAGGCTTGGTGAAACCAAATCGAGTATAGGAGCCGGGCCGGGATAAAGGTTAGCAAAATGGCCCTCGAGCCCGTGGCCATATCTGTAAGGGCCAGATGGGATTTCCAATGCTCCGGAAAACACGCCTCTGCTGCTTCTGGCGCGTATGGAATCTCAGAGATTTTTCATTGAACATGCCATTGAGGAGGCCAAAAGTGAAGTTGGCATGGCCGAATGCCAAGTCAGGGGCTGGTTGGCCTGGCATCATCATATGGCCCTGGTGATGATGGCCTTGCGGTTCATTACAAAACAGCGCATGCTCCATAAAGAGAATTGTCCCTTGCCCATCTTCTACAGGTACAATCGAACAAGCGTGAAAAAGGTAGTGATTTCAATATTCGGGTTGGCGTGTAGGAGGCATGTAGTGCCAATGTGAATATATTCACACTTGACTTTCAGAGCCTCATTATGCTATATTTATTGATAATAGTGAGGTTAGATATGTTTTTTCGAGAAAAGATATCGGGTGGCAACAGATATCTGCAGCTCGTTGAAAATACCCGCATGGACGGAAAGCCCAGACAACGAGTCCTTGCCTCTCTCGGCCGCATAGACCACCTTGAAGAAAGCGGACAACTTGAAGCCATCATCCGTTCGGCTGCCCGGTTCTCAAAAAAAATGATCGTCCTGACCGCCCACGACCAGGGCGAGACCACCACCGCCTCGACCCGATGCATTGGGCCGTCCCTCATCTTCGAACGTCTGTGGAAAGAAACCGGCTGCCAAGACCAGATCGAAGCACTTCTTGATGGCCGCAAGTTCGGCTTCAACGTCGAACGGGCCGTCTTCATGACCGTATTGCACCGTTTGACCCGGCCCGGCTCGGACCGGCAGTGCGATCGCTGGCAAAAAGAGCTTGGGATACAAGGATCGGAGGATATCCGCCTCCACCACTTATACCGGGCCATGGCCTGGTTGGGGGAAGCACTTTCGGAAAACGAGCAGGATGGCGCTACGTTGTTTTCGCCGCGCTGCACCAAGGACCGCATCGAAGAAGGTCTTTTTGCCCGGCGGCGGGACTTGTTCACCTCTCTGGAACTGGTCTTCTTCGATACCACTTCGATCTACATCGAAGGGGAAGGCGGGGAGACCATGGGGGAGCGAGGTTTCAACAAGGACCACCGGCCCGACTTGAAGCAGATGGTGGTCGGCGCGGTGCTGGACAACGAAGGCCGCCCCGTCTGTTGTGAGCTGTGGCCGGGCAGTACGGCTGACGTCAAATCGCTGGTTCCCGTCGTGGATCGGCTCCAAAAACGTTTTGCCATCTCACGGGTCTGTATCGTGGCCGATCGGGGCATGATCAGCCAAGAGACCATCTTGCAGCTTGAAAGTGACGAGAGGCAATGCGAGTACATCCTTGGGGCGCGGTTGCGATTGGTTAAGGAGATCAAACAAGACGTGCTTTCGAGGGCTGGTCGTTACCAGGTCGTCAACCCGCCCCGGACCAACAAAAAAGACCCGTCGCCGTTAAAGGTCAAGGAAGTCATGATCGAAGATCGGCGCTACATCGTCTGCCATAACGAGGAGCAAGCCCGAAAAGACCGGGCGGATCGGGAAGCAATCGTGGCCGGCTTGGAAGAAAAGCTGAAACGGGGTGAGAAATCGCTGGTGGGGAACAAGGGTTACCGCAAGTACCTCAAGTCCAGAGGCAAACAAGGTTTCGAGATCGACCGGGAAAAAGTCGAGCAAGAGGCCCGCTTCGATGGTAAATGGGTCCTGCGGACCAGTCTCGGCGACTTACCGGCCGAGCAAGTGGCTTTGAAGTATAAACAGTTATTGACCGTGGAGAGCCTTTTCCGCTCGACCAAGAGCCTGCTCGAAACCCGCCCGATCTACCACAAGTGCGACGAGACCATTCGAGGACATGTCTTCTGCTCGTTTTTGGCCTTGACCTTGATGAAGGAACTCGAAGACCGCCTGGCAACCAAGGGGCATCGCCTGGAGTGGAAGGATGTCATCCGGGACCTCAGCCGCCTCGAAGAAGTCGAGATTGAACAGGACAAGAAACGCTTTGTCCTGCGCACGCAGTGTATAGGCGTTTGCGGAAAGGTTTTTCAAGCGGTGGGTGTGGCTTTACCGCCGACTCTCAGGCAGATCGAAACCGAGGGGACAAGCGAATAAGCCCCTTACACTAAATAAGTTAAAATGTAGTGCCAAGCTCAATATCATGTGGCTTAACTTATTTATTTTACAAAACTAAATATTTTCAACCGTAGAAGATGGGTCAAGCAACCATTCAATGGCTGGCGGCATCGTAGGCGGCTGAAATATGATCTGCCCCGATTCATGGAAGGGTTGCCCTCGCGCGAGGCGTTGGGGGGAACGGCGGAAGAATATATCTCTTTCGATTCCTTTTCAATCCGGATTTTGCGGCCGGGTCCGTAGGGAACGCCCGGGGCGGGCCGACCTGGCGGCAAACCGCGAGGGATGCCCTCGCCTTGCATGTTCAAACCGGCTTGGGCAACCGGTCTTCCTTTTCATCGAGCACGCTTCTGATCATCCTGGCCAGATCGTTCATCCGGATGGGTTTATAGGCGAAACTCTTGATGCCGATGCGCCGGGCTTCTTCCTCGCCGAATCGTTCGCTATAGCCCGTGCAGATGATAATCGGCGTATCCGGTCGGATTTCCAGGATTTTATTCGCCAGCCGGTCTCCGGTCATCTGAGGCATGGTCATGTCGGTTATGACCAGGTCAAAGGCGCGAGGGGCGGAGGCAAACCGAGCCAGGGCCTTTTGGCTGTCGTTTTCCGCGACCACGGTGTATCCCAGGTGTTCCAACATCTGCTTGATCAGATCGATCTGATACAGTTCGTCATCCACAAACAGAATGCGTTCCGTTCCCCGGCTCAACGGCGTCCTGGTCGCCGATGTCATTACCGCTTCATCTTCAATGACCGGCAAAAACACGGAAAAGACCGAACCCTGTGCGACTTTGCTCTCCACGGTAATGTATCCGGAGTATGAGGAGACGATGCCGTGGACCACGGAAAGACCCATGCCGGTCCCCGCGCCTCTTTCCTTGGTGGTGAAAAACGGGTCGAATATCCGATCCATGATGTCCCGGGTCATGCCTTGGCCCGTATCGCGGATCTCGAGCACGAGCCACCGTCCGCGGTGCCCGGGTTTGTCCAGGCCAAGGGCAGAAGGCGGTTCGCTGGTCTCGCCGAGGTTGATCCGGAGGAGGCCGCCGGACTCGGACATGGAATGGGCGGCATTGGTGCACAGGTTCATGACGACCTGGTGAATCTGGGTGGGGTCGGCCATGACCGTCGCGTCCGAAGCCAGGTCCTGTCTGATCTCGATGGTGCTGGGAAGGGAGGCTCGAAGCAGCAGCAGCGCTTCCTTGACGATCAGTTTGATCATGACCGGCTTCAATTCGGTTTCACTTTGGCGGCTGAAGGTCAATATCTGTTTGACCAGGTTCCTGGCCCGGTCGCTGGCCTAGAGGACCTTTTCCAGACTTTGCCTGAGGTCTTCATCCGTGGTTTTCATCAGCCCGATTTCCGTATAGCCGATGATTCCAGACAATATATTGTTGAAATCGTGAGCGATTCCCCCGGCCAGCGTCCCGATCGACTCCATCTTCTGAGACTGGATCAACTGTTTTTCCAGGGCCACCTCCCGGGTCACGTCCCGCTTGAGGGCCACGAAATTGGTGATGACCCCGGCATGATCGCGGATCGGGGAGATCGTGGCGAACTCGTCGTACAGCGTTCCGTCCTTTTTGCGGTTGATCAGGCGTCCTTTCCAGACCTCGCCCCGCTTGATGGCGGCCCACATGTTATCGTAAAAGGTCCGGCCTTGATGGCCGCTGTTCAAAATCCTCGGCGTCCGGCCCATGGCCTCTTCCCGAGTGTACCCGGTCACATCCTCGAAGGCCGGATTGACATATTGGATGGCGCCCTCGGCATCCGTGATGAGAATCAGCTCCGAGGCCTGCTCGATGGCCGTTGACAGCCGGTTCTGGGTTTCAGCGGCCAGTTTTACCGAGGTGACATCCCGGGCGATTCCTTGCAGCCCGGCGATCCGCCCCTGAGCGTCATAATGGAAGCGGAGGTTCCCCGCGATCCAGATGACGGTTCCGTCCTTCTTTTTGAGTCGGGTTTCAAACCCTTCGACGGAGCCCGTCTCCTTTAACAGGTTCAGCAGTTCCTCATGTTCTTTCCGATCGAAGTAAAGATCGGCCGCCACATTCAGCCCGATGGCTTCCTCGACCGTATAGCCGAGCACTTTTTCGACGGAAGGAGAGACCATGGTCAGTCGGCCGTCCCGGTCGGTTCGGTAGAACACGTCGGGCAGATTGTTGAAAAGGTCCCGGTATTTTTCCTCGCTTTCCAACAGGGCCAGCTTGTCCCGTTTGTGCTCGTCGGCCAGGTATTTCATGATCCGCTGATTCTGGATTCGGGCCAGAAGCTCGGATTTGGAAAACGGTTTGGTCAGGTAGTCATTGGCACCGGCTTCCAGTCCGGCCACCAGGTCCTCGACCCGGTCCTTGGCCGTGACCATGACCACGGGAAGCTGATCCGGCGGATATTTCTCCCTGAGGCGCTTGCAGACTTCGTACCCTGACATCCGGGGCATCATCACGTCGAGCAGAATCAGGTCGAACTGCCTTTCCCTGCGCGCCATCCGGTCGATGGCCTCGAGGGCTTCGAGGCCGTTGATGGCCTGGGTGACCCGGTAGTCGTCCAGGGAGAGCAGGTTGGCCAGGACCTGCAGATTCACGGGTTCATCGTCCACCACCAGGACGTTGAAGCTTTCTCCGTCGGCATCATCCAGGGGCAGGGGCTCTCGAACCGGTTCGGGTTCCAGGGCCTCGACGTTTCGCAGCCCGGAAACCCGGGGTTCGCTCAGGACTTCCCCTTGTTGGCGTTCCTTGGAAACCGGCAGCGTGAAGAAAAATCGCGACCCTTTATCCACGTCGGATGCCACGCCGATGGCCCCGCCATGGAGTTCGACCAGTTGCTTGCTGACCGCCAGACCGAGACCCGTCCCGCCGTAGACCCGCTCCACCGACCCGTCGACCTGCTCGAAGGACACGAAAACCCGGTCCAGCCGGTCCGCGGGTATGCCGATCCCGGTATCCTCGACACTGACTTCCAGATCGCCGTTTCGCACCTTGGCCGAAACGGACACGATCCCGGCCTCGGTGAATTTGATCGCATTGCCGATCAGATTGAAAAGAATCTGTTGGACCCGGTTTTCATCCGCTTCGACCAAGGGAGTATTCGGCGGAATCAGGTTAAGCACCTGAAGGTTTTTGCCCTTGAGCAACGGGGTGGAAATGGCGATGACCACGTCCGCGACAATGCTGACGTCCACGGGCATTCGTTTCAGCTTCAGGTCCTTGTGCCGAAGTTTGGAAAAATCGAGGATGTCGTTGACCAGGTTGGCCAGCCGTTTGCCGCTTGTGACGATCATGAACAGGTTCCGGATCGTGTCTTCCGGCAATGGACCCGTGGCGCCGTCGATCAGCGATTCAGCCAGGCCGATGATTCCGGTCAGAGGGGTTCTCAGTTCATGGGAGGTGTTGGCCAGGAACTCATCCTTGAGCCGGTCCAGGCGCTTGAGTTCGTCATTCAGGCTTTCCAGACGCTTGTTCGAGATGTGCAGGCCTTCTTCCGCCCGTTTTCGTTCGAATACCTCCCGGTTCAGCCGGATCATGTAGGCCGCGACGGCCATGACCACGAACGCGGCGATCAAGAACAGGATGGAATAAAACCAGCCGGTCTTCCAAAACGGAGGCAAAACGACCACCTGGATCGATGTGCCGTTCTCGTTCCAGACCCCGTCGTTGTTCGAGCCCTTGAGCTTGAGGGTGTACTGGCCGGGGGGAAGCCCGGAGTATCGCCCGAAGTTGTTGGTCCCGGCATCGTACCAGTCCGGATCGAGCCCTTCCAGCATGTAGGCGTACCGGTTTTTGGCCGGGATGGTGTAGTCCAGGGACGCGAACTCGAATTCGAAATAGTTGTCATTCCAGTCCAGGGTGATCTGCTGGAGGCGTTCGGGCGCCTTGCCGAAGTCGGCCTCCACGCCCCCCTGCTTGATCGAGGTCAATCGGATGGCGGGCATGTGGGGATTGTCCCGGATTCGGTCCGGGAAAAAGCTGTTCATGCCTTTGGTTCCCCCGAACCACATCTCGCCGTCCCGGGTCATGATGCCGTTGTTGGCGTAAAACATGGACCCCTGAATGCCGTCCTTCCGGAAATACTGTCTGAACTCATGGGTATCTGGATTGAAACGGGCCAGACCGTTGTTGGTCCCCAGCCACAGGTTGCCCCGGCGGTCTTCTCCCATGGAATGGATCGAGTCCCAGGGGTAGCCTTGTTTTCGCGTGAACCGCGTGAAGCGTCCGGTCACGGGATCGAAATGGTTCAGGCCGTTTTCCGTCCCGATCCAGAAACGGCCGTCCGAGGCCTTGAACACGGGAACCAGCGAGTTGTCGCTGATCGTCGAGGGATCGTCGGGATCGCTTTTGTAATAGGTGAATTTTTCCGTCCGCTTGTCGAAACGGGCCAGACCGTTGCCAAAGGTGGCCACCCACAGATGCCCGTCGTCGTCTTCGATCAGGTCCCAGCAGTCGTTGCGCCCGAATGCCTTGAAACGCTCCCTGCGTTTGTCGAACCGGATCAGCCCGTTGGCGGTGGCGATCCAGAAAATGCCCGGATCGTTCCGGTCTTCCCGAAACCGGTTGACCTGCTGGGCATCGGGCATGCTCGAGGGATTTCCCGGATCGTGCCGAAAGGTTTTGACGATTTTGCCCGTTTCCCGGTCGAATACGGAAACGCTTGCCGGAAGCGAACCTCCGAGCCAGAACGTGCCGGCGCTGTCCTCGAATATCCCGGGCATGTAGTTGATGGGAGACGGGATGGTTTGCGGATTGCCCGGTTCATGCAGGTAATTGGTAAACCGGCCGGTGGTCCGGTCGTAACGGACCAGTCCTCCCAGACAGGCGATCCATAGAACGCCCCGGCTGTCTTCGTAAATGGTCACCACGATTTCGGCGGGCAATGAGTTCGGATTGTCCGGTTCGTGCCGGTAAAGCTTGAACCGCGCCTCCCCCCGAGCGATGTACCCCAGGCGGCCGCTGTCCGTCAGCGCCCAGGTCCGGCCCGCTTTCGGGTCCCGAAAAAGCCGGGTCATGTCGTGGTTTTCACCGGAATAGCGCCTGAAAACCCCTGTTTTTCGGTTGTAGAGCGAAAGCTTGTTTTCATGGCAGACCCATAGAAGACCGCTTTCATCTTCAAACAGAAAAACGATCCGGTCCGCGGCCGGACTGCCGGGGTCTTTCGGGTCATAGCGGTAGCGCCGAAAATCGCCGGTATCCGGGTCGAACCGGTTGAGTCCGCTGCTGTCCGTGCCGACCCACAGGTTTCCATCCGAATCCTCGAGAATCGCCATGACCATGGGGCCGCTCAGGCTGGCCGGATTCCCGGTATCCGGCAGATACCGGTCGATCCGACCCGACTGCCGGTCCAGCCGGTTGAGCCCGTTTTCCGTCCCGACCCATATACGGCCGCTCCGGTCCTGGTATAAGGACCGGATGTAGTCGCTGCTCAGGCTGTTGGCATCATCGGGATCATGTCGGTAGTGTTGGAAGGTCTTCTTTTTCCGGTCGAAGCGATTGAGCCCGCCGCCCAGGGTGCCAATCCACAGGTCCCCGTCCCGGTCTTCGATCAACGAGGTCTTGCCCGCCCAGAAAAAAGCGTTGCTGCTCAGACCGTCCGGTTTCTTCGAATCGGCGGAATATACCGTGACCCGGTTCGTCTCCTTGTCGTAACTGCTCAGACCGACCCCCGAAGAGGCAAACCAGATCAGGCCGTCGCGATCCTCCAGTATGGCCTGGACACTGCTGGAGTTTATCAGGCCCGACGCCGGCCCGTAATGCTTCAATCGCTTGCCGTCATACCGGTAGAGGCCATCCACGTACGTGCCGATCCAGAGGAATCCGTCCCGATCCTGGATCATGGTCACCGCCTGGGATTCGACGTCGGCCAGTACGTTGAGCGAAATGTCGCCCCCAAAGGCCCCGCCGGAGCCCGCCCGAAAAAATAACAGAATAAGCCATGCAATGGCGACGAGTCGCTTCACCTTCTCACCAGGGGCCGGAGCGGCCGATCAATCAAGGACGGTTGGTGGTTGGGACCCGCGCTGGATAAACCGGAGAACCGTTCGTGCCCTTATCTCCGAGTCGGCGTCCCGGGATGGTACTCATGAATATACCGGAAACCCGCTGATTTGGCAAAGCCGACCCCTTCAAACACGGATGACCTCCCCGTGAGCCTCCCGGGATTCCAATCGGCCGGGCGGCTGCAAGCGGAACCGGGAAGAGCTGGGGATTACTCGCATTTTTCGCCAGGCGCTTTTGGCGCCATTTGGGGCGGCGAAAGCGATTGAGCGGGTCCATCGCGAACCCCGGTCGAGTTCACCGGGCCGGACAAAGCCGAGGACCGGGTTTCCGGTTGACGGCCCGGAATTAAATGGACTATTCTGGCTTGCAACCGGTGACCCTGTGATTTTTCGGAGCCATTGCCGAGGAAACGCCTTTCGGCGGGGTGGCGCAAGCACTCCGGCCCGCGATAATCCAAAATGAACGGGTGATGAGCGGATTCGAAGGACTGGAATGAAGGAAACCATCGGGGAAGCTTTATAATCCGCCAGGGAAATAGCAATGACGGTTCAAGATCAAATAGGATTTAAGGGGACATATCAGGTTTCCAATGAATTTGCACCTTTCGAGCACGTTGTTGTTTATCCCGGAAACTGCCTGGACTTGTTGCGTACAATTCCGGACGAATCACTTCAACTCATCGTCACGTCTCCGCCCTATAATATCGGCAAGGAGTATGAAAAACGGTTGCACCTCGACCTTTATCTTAAACAGCAAGAGCAGGTCATTGCCGAGTGTGTTCGGGCCTTGTCTCCCCGGGGCAGCATCTGCTGGCAAGTAGGCAACTATGTTGATAAAGGGGCCATTGTGCCTCTGGATGCCGTTCTCTACCCCATCTTCGCGCGGTTCGGGCTAAAAATGCGCAATCGTATGATCTGGCATTTCGAGCATGGCCTGCACTGCAACCGGAGATTCTCCGGGCGATATGAGACCATTATATGGTTTACAAAGTCCGACGATTACGTTTTCAACCTCGACCCCGTGCGCGTGCCTCAAAAATATCCCGGGAAAAAGCATTTCAAGGGTCCCCGGGCCGGCCAGTACTCATGCAATCCTCTCGGTAAGAACCCCGGAGACTTGTGGGTGATTCCGAACGTCAAGAGCAATCATGTGGAAAAGACCGAACATCCCTGTCAATTTCCAGTGGAGTTGATCGAGCGTTTGGTCCTTTCCCTTACCAACGAAGGCGACTGGGTTCTCGACCCGTTTCTTGGAACCGGCACGACGGTCATAGCCGCCATTCGCCATGGACGCCGGGGCGTTGGCGCCGAAATTGTCACGAAATACGTGGGCCTGGCAAAACAGCGAATCGAGATGGAACTGCAAGGCACACTGAAAACCCGTCCCATGGAAAGACCCGTATATGACCCGGTTGAAGCAGGGAACAGCTTGACCGTCGCCCCTTGGAACAAGGAGGCCGGGCAGATTCCTTTGTTCGATGGTTCCAAGAAATAGGGGAGAAAAGAATACCGATGAAGATCGCCGAGACCTACTCCCACCTGAACGGACTCGAGTTCCTGCTGGTTCATAAAAAGGCCCTTTGGAAGGAGATTCAATCCGTCATCTCCGAGGTGGATGCAAACAAATGTCGAACGAAGGTTTCGAAAGAAAAGACAATGAAGGGAAACTTCTATTCAGCCCCATCGACATGAATACGGCCTTCAAGATGTTGCTTCGCAAACGCTCCTGGGATGAAAGCAGAGTGAGCTACTGGATAACGAGAAGCGAAAAACTGATACGAAAAACCCTTACGATGTCGGCCGATGAGCAGAAAATCGAGATCGAATCCACTGGCGAAACACCGATATTCAGTTACAATCAGACGGATTTCGTCAAGGACCGCGTGGCGGTTGAAATTCAGTTTGGAAAGTATGCCTTTGTTGCTTACGATCTCTTTGTCAAGCACCTCGCATTTTACGTGGGTGACCGCATCGATGTCGGAGTCGAGATTCTTCCAGTGAAGTCCCTTCAAACCCGAATGAGTTCCGGGGTAGCCTATTATGAAGGGGAGTTTTACAATGTGGTGCGTCAAGGCCGGGGGGTTCCGGCGGTCCCCCTGGTTCTTATCGGGATTGAACCTTGATCCTGGTGAAAAATTGAAAAGACCGGCAAATTGAAATATGGATCGGAAATATCCCGCCGGCCGGTCAAATCAAATCAATCGACCGTAATAACAGCCAGTTATGCTCCCCCCCCCGTTTATCCGGACCACATCGAAAAGACATCGCATGTAATTCTTGCCATGAATCGGGGCAGATATATTTTAGCCGCCCGCGCGGCCCTTGGCCGAAGGACGACTCTGCCGCCGAGTTCTTCAGTATATATGGAAAAGGCGGCAGCCGGGGTCCTGAGGCCAAAGGCCGCGACAGGGGGGTCCTGCGTTGCCGCCAACCACGGAAGAGTTACCATCGGATCAGTTTTTCGCTTGACAGCGCCAACAGGCTCCGATATAAAACTAAACATCGTTTAGTTTCGGAAGGAACCATGGGCAGACCCAAAGACAGCGACCGCCGGGACGTCCGGGCCCTGATCCTGGAACAGGCCAAAAAACTGTTCTACGAACAGGGCTACGGCCAGATCACCATCCGCAAGATCGCCCGGGAGATCGGCTACTCCCCGGCCGCCATCTATCTGTACTTCCAAAACAAGGACGAGATACTCTACGAACTCCACAACGAAGGCTTCCGGCTCCTCTACGAATACAAGATGCGGGTGATATCCGACGGCGTCGAAGGTCCCGAGGACCGGCTCAACAAGGGCGGGCTCATGTACATCAACTTCGCCCTGGACAATCCCGAGTACTACGAGGTCATGTTCAACATGCCCGAGCCCCGGGATTTCATGGACCGGCAGCAGAAGTCGGGCGACGTCGGCGAGCGCGTGGACTATGCCATGCTCTCCTACCGTTTTCTTCGGGAGGGGGTCCAGGGACTGCTGGACGCGGGACATTTTCCCGGGGTGGACGTGGACACGGCGGCCTTTGCCTTCTGGGCCTTCGTCCACGGACTGGTCTCGCTGATCATCCGCAAGCGGATTCCCTATCCCCAGGCGCCGACCCGGGAACTGGCCCACCAGGTCATGGAGTTTTTCATGTTTTCCATGGCCCAACGGATCAAGGCGGCGGTGAGCGACTGAGGGGGCGGTTTTTTTTGAACTGAAACTGAACATTGTTTATTAAGGAGATGCGACATGATCCGATTGAACGTCAACGGCAAGCGCCATGAAGTGGACGCGGACCCGGAAACGCCCCTGCTGTGGGTCCTGCGGGACCGTCTCGGATTGACCGGAACCAAGTACAGTTGCGGCATCGGGGAGTGCGGGGCCTGCACGGTCCTGGTGGACGGCGAGGCGGAACTGTCCTGCTCCATGCCGCTCAAGGAAGCGGCCGGCCGGTCCGTGACCACCATCGAAGGGATCGAGGGCCTTGTGGGGCGGGCCCTGAAGCAGGCCTGGGTCGAGGAGGACGTTCCCCAGTGCGGGTTTTGCCAGCCCGGGCAGGTCATGACCGCCGCGGCCCTGTTGATGAAAAACCCCGGGCCGACGGACCGGGAGGTCGAAGCGGCCATGTCCGGGGTCCTCTGCCGATGCGGCAGTTACGAGGAGATTCGCAAGGCCGTCCGTCGCGCGTCCGAGGAGGTGCGCCATGGCCGGGGATAAGCAGGGCAAGGTGAACCTGGGGCGCCGGCGTTTTTTACAGCTGGGGGTCCTGGCCGGGGCCGGTCTGACGATCGGGGGCTATGTCGTTCTGGGGGGTGAAGCGGTCAAGACGGCTACCGAGGTCTGGGAGGCGGCCCCCGGCTCCTTTGCGCCCAACGCCTGGCTGCGGATCGGAGAGGACGGCGCGGTCACGGTCCGGATCAACCATACCGAGATGGGCCAGGGCATCAACACGGCCCTGGCCATGATCGTGGCCGAGGAACTGGAGGCGGACTGGACCCGGGTCCGGGCCGAGAGCGCGCCGGCCGAGAGCGTGTACAAGAACCCGGCCTACGGCGCCCAGTTGACCGCGGGCAGTACCAGCGTGACCACCTCGTGGGACATCCTGCGCCGGGCCGGGGCCGCGGCCCGGGAGATGCTGATCGCCGCGGCCGCCCAAACCTGGAACGTGGCCCCCGATACCTGCCGGGCGGAAAGCGGCCGGGTCCTGCATCCTCCGACGGACCGGTCCCTCGACTACGGCGCCCTGGCTTCGAAAGCGGCCGGACTCCCGGTCCCGGAGAATCCGCCCTTGAAGGACCCGGGTTCGTACAGGATCGTCGGAACGCCGGTCCATCGGCTGGACGGCCGGGAAAAGACCGAGGGCCGGGCGGTCTTCGGTCTGGACGTCCGGCGGCCGGGCCTGGTCCGGGCGGCCATGGTTCACGCCCCGGTCCTGGGGGGCAAGGTCGTCAAGGTGGACGACCGGGATGCATTGCGGGTCAAGGGCGTCAGGCGGGTCGTCTCCCTGGGCGCGTCCGTGGCCGTGGTGGCGGAAACCACCTGGCAGGCCCTGCAAGGGGCCTCGGCCCTGAAGGTGACCTGGGACCGGAAGGAATCCCCGGCCATGGATACCGAAACGCTGAAAAAGCGCTGGCCCGGACTGGCCGCGAAAGAGGGCAGGACGGTTTTCGAAAAAGGGAATGTGAGCCAGGGAGCGGCCGGATCGGGCCGCACGGTCCGGGCCGCCTATTTCGTGCCCTACCAGGCCCATGCCACGCCCGAACCCATGAACTGCACGGCCCACGTGCATAAGGACCGCTGCGAGGTCTGGGCCCCCACCCAGAACCAGGACGCGGCCCAGGAGGCGGCGGCCAAAATCACGGGCCTGCCCTACGAGGCCGTCTCGATTATCACCCCGTTCGTGGGCGGCGGGTTCGGTCGTCGCGTCTGCGTGGACTACGTGGTCGAGGCGGTGACCCTGTCCAAAATCCTGAACCAGCCGGTCCAGGTGGTCTGGTCCCGGGAGGAGGACATGCGCAACGACTTCTACCGGCCGGCCACGTACAACGAGTTCGAGGCCGTCCTGGACGACCAGGGACGCCCCCAAACCTGGGTCCACCGGATCGTGGGGCCGGACCACATGGTTTCCATGCTGCCGAAACTTCTGCCCGGCATGATGACCTACGCACTCCCCCGGGGCGTCCGCAACCTGGTCTCATCCGTGGCCGGGAACCTGGTTCCCCGGTTCATCGCCGGAAAACAGGCCGCCGAAGGCGCGGCGCCCCTGCCCTATGACCTCGAACACGTGCGGGTGGATTTCATCCAGGACGACCCGGGCGTCCCCACCGGGTTCTGGCGCTCCGTGGCCCACTCCCAGAACGCCTTTCTGGTGGAAAGCTTCATGAACGAGATCGCCGCGGCCGGGGGCCGGGACCCCGTGGACCTGCGCCTGGAACTGCTCGAGGGCAATCCGTCCATGCGCCGGGTCCTGGAACTTGCCGTGGAAAAGAGCGGCTGGGGGCGGCCCCCCGCTCCGGGCCTGCACCGGGGCGTGGCCGTCCACGAGTTCCACCACACCCTCCTGGCCTGCGTGGCCGAAGTCTCGGTCTCGCCGGCCGGGAACGTCCGGGTCCACCGGGTCGTCTGCGCCCTGGACTGCGGCGTGGCCGTCAACCCGAAAAACATCGCCGCCCAGATACGGGGCGGCATGGCCTTCGGCCTGACCGCGACGATCAAGGGTTCCATCACCCTGGACCAGGGCCGGGTCCGGCAGGGCAACTTCGACGACTTCCCGATCCTGCGCATGGACGAAATGCCCCGGGTCGAGGTTCACATCCTGCCCTCGTCCAGGCCGCCCACGGGCATCGGCGAGGCCGCGGTACCCCTGATCGCCCCGGCCGTGTGCCAGGCCGTGTTCGTGGCCACCGGCGTCCGCGTCCGCGACCTGCCCATCAGTTCCTCCCTGCTGGCCGGCCGGACCGGTGCTTCTTGAAGAAGTGATTGAGCATGCAGGGCGGGAGCGGCGGCGCTTTTCCAGGGAATTGCCGTGCCGCCCGATCAGCCGCCCGGGGACGGGCAGGCCGGTTTCGGAGAGGCCCGGGTGGCGATCGGTCGAGTGGCCCAGAAGGCCCGCCATCCCCTGAAACCCTTTGATTTACCGGCGCCGGCCATGGTTTTTACCTGGCGAATGATGTATCTCGTTTCCTCAAACAAATGCCGGCATGCCCAGGTACTCCCGGGCCACAATCAGTTTCTGGATTTCGGTCGTCCCGTCCGGAATGGTCATCACCCGTGCACCGCGAAACAGTCTTTCCACCGGATACTCTTCGGAAAGCCCGTACGCCCCGTGCACCTGGATGGCCATGGAGGTTACCTCGATCGCCGCTTCGGTGGCGTAAAACTTGGCCATGGATGCTTCGGCCGGGCAGCGCCTGCCCTGGTCGACCAGGGAGATGGCCCGGTAGGTCAGGAGCCGGGAGGCGTCGGTCAGGGCGGCCATATCGGCGATCTTTTGCTGGATGAGCTGGAACTGTCCGATGGGCTTTCCGAACTGGGTCCGCTCCCTGGCGTAGCGCACGGCCGCGTCCAGGGCCTGCTGGGCGTATATGACGCTGTTCAGCGCCACCAGGCAGCGTCCGATCTGAAAAAGGATCAGTGTGTTTTTCAATCCTTCGCCCGGATTTCCCAGACGGTTTTCCGCCGGCACCCGGCAGTCTTCGAACCGGAGTTCTCCCACGTGGGGCATGCGTGGATCGTCGCCCAGGATGGGCGTGGCTTTGGCCTGAAAGGGCGAAACATTTTTGTCCACGATGAAGCTGCACAGCCCCCGGGCGCCTTTTTCCGGGGCGGTGTTGGCCAGGAGCGTTCCCAGGTCGGCAAACGCACCGTTGGTGATCCACATCTTGGAACCGTTGATGGTGTAATGATCGCCCTCCAGCGTGGCCCGCGTTTCCATGGCCGCCGTGTGGGAGCCCACATTGGGCTCGGTTATGGCCCCGAAACCGATCCGTTCACCGGAAATCAGCTCCGGTATGAATTTGCGCTTTTGCTCTTCGGTGCCGGTCGCGTTAATGGCAATGGCCGGGACAACGGTCAGCATGATCAGAAGGTAGATATAGGGGTTCATTTCTTCCATCAGCAGGGCCCAGGTCGTGAAATCCAGACCGGCCCCGCCATACGCTTCCGGCAGGATGCTGCCCAGATAACCCAAGGGAAGGCACAATTTGAGCAGGCCTTTGATCTCATCAGGCGTCATGGCCCGGTCTTTCGGAAATCCGGCCAGATAGGGTTCGATCTCCCTCGCCACCAGCTTGCGGGCCGATTCCTTGAGCATGC
>JAHJTB010000430.1 GCA_018830135.1 Pseudomonadota bacterium
CTCCGTCCTTCGGGTCCAGGGTCCAGGCGTCGGCGCCCACGTAATCGCGGACGGTGGGTGAGGTCGGGCCGCCGCCGATGATGACGAAACAGCGGCTTCTGAGGCCGCGTTCCTCGAGCAGGTCGACGACCTTTTTCATGGAATCGAAGGTCGGGGTGATCAGTGCGGACAGGGCCACGACTTGGGCGCCGGTCCGGACCACCTCGTCGACGATCCTTTCGGGCGGCACGTCAACCCCGAGGTCGTGGACCGTGAATCCGCCGGCGCTCAAAAGGGTCGAGACGATGTTTTTGCCGATGTCATGAACGTCGCCTTTGGGGGTGGCGATGACCAGGTCGCCCAGTCCGTATTCGCCCCGGCTCCCGGTAAGCCGGGACTCGAGAAGTCCGACGACCTTCTTGAAAATATCGGCCGACATCATGAGTTCGGCCAGGAAATACTCGCCGCTGCTGAAGAGTTCGCCGACCTTGTCCATGCCGGAGCGGCACTCGTCCAGAATCTCCAGGGCGTCGCGGCCCTGTTCCACGGCCTCTTCCACCAGGGTCATCACCTCGTCCAGGCGCAGGTCGCCCAGGGCCTTGCCGATCTCTCCCCGGGTGACCACCTCCCGGGCCTCGCGGCGAACCGCTTCGGCCTTGGGCTTGACCCGGCCCTTCCGGCCCACGTAGGTCTTGCCGGTTTCGACCATGGCCCGCAGGTTTTCCGCTTTGACGTCGATGGGACATTCGCAGCCCGTGGTCAGCATGAACCCGCCGCCGTCCCCGACTTCGTCGATGAGCCGCTTGCAGTACTCGGCCACCTCGTCCGGTGTGCCCAGGGTAAGCAGGCTGGCCGGCACGTCGCCGCTGATGCACATGTGGCCTTTCAGGACCTCTTTGGCCTTGAATATGTCCGTGGTCCCGTCCAAATCGCAGACGCATTTGCCCTTGGGCAGCTTTTTCAGAAAGGGCAGGTTGATGCTCCAGTCGGTGTCGAAATGCATCCAGGGAATGATGCCCTCGGAGATGAAGGCATCCACGTAGCGTTGCAGAAACGGCCACTCGAAGCGCTCGAAGACCGGCAAACGGTAATAAAAGCCCGAACCCCGTTCGAGCACGATGAAGGCCAGCATGTTCCCGTTGGACTTGCAGACCTCGATGGCGTTGGCGATCAAATCGTCCACGCAGGCCTTCATGGCCGCCTCGACCTTGTCGGGCACCTGGTAGAGGTCCTTGTTGAACTCGGGCAGGGTCCGGCACAGGGAAAAGGCCATTAGGACCGAGTCCACGGCCACGCCCATGAAGATGGGCATGCCTTCCCGCCGGCAGATTTCCATGTCTTCGTTGAAGAGCTGGTTGCTGATGCGCTGCATCATGGAGAACTGTTCGACGGTCTTGCGGCTGATCCGGGGGTAATGCTCGTCCCAGAAGGCGTTCCAGCCCACGG
Organism: Pseudomonadota bacterium; assembly: GCA_018830135.1. GTDB lineage: Bacteria > Desulfobacterota > Desulfarculia > Adiutricales > JAGVGV01 > JAHJTB01. The sequence goes on from JAHJTB010000430.1 coordinate 1,426, forward strand.
CCGCGATCTGGTCGTAATGCTCCCGATCGAACAGGACCCGTTCGTCGATCTGGTACAGGTCGTCCTCACCCAACTGCTTGCCCGGGATCAGGTTTCGGACCGGCGCGCTGCAATGTCTGCCCGGCAGCATGGGGTAGTAGAAGTTCGGTTTGCTGCCGTAGTCGTAGCCAAAGTCCTTGAAGGCCCGGATCAGGCAGTCCCGGGCCGCGTTGTGGTCGGCCCAGGCCTCGGCCTGGGTCACTCCGTATAAACGGGGAGCGGAGGTGACCAGGATGGGAAAGACCGGGTTTCGGTCCACCGGTTCGAGGGCGATCGAGGCCAGGTTCCTGTCTTCAGGGGTCATGGTTCCTTTTACGCTCCTTGAGGCTTCAGGCCAGGCGGCCGGCCCGAAAGGCCTTGATGAAATCCATGCAGTATTCGTCACGGCCCATGACCATGACCGCGGCCTTGAGTGCGCTGTATAGCTGTTTGTCGGTGGGGTCCAGGATGGCTGAATCCAGTCCCTTGGACACGGCGGCCACCAGAAAGGTGCGGTTGATGAGCTTTCGCTCCGGCAGACCGTGGGAGACGTTGGTCAGGCCGCAGGTGGTGTGCACCCCGGCCAGGCCTCCCATGATGCCCTCGATGGCTTTCAGCGTGTTCAGGGCCGAATCCGTGTTCGTGCCCAGGGGAAAGACCAGGGGGTCGATGTACAGGTCGTCCCGGGCCAGCCCGGCGGCCTCGGTTTTTTCCACCAGCCCGGCGGCCATTTCGATCTTGGCCTCGGCCGTTTCGGCCATGGACGATTCGGACTGGCAGAGTCCGATGACCTTGGCCTTGCATTCGATGGCCAGGGGCAGGATGCCTTCCAGACGCTCGGGTTCCAGGGTGATCGAGTTGATCATGGGCGGCCGGTCCACCAGGGGCAGGACCTCCCGAATGACGGCCGGATTGGGACTATCCACGCACAACGGCTTGTCCGTGGCGGCCTGGACGACCTCTATGAGCCATTTGAGGTGTTCGGCCTCATCGGTCATGAACGCGCCGGCGTTGACGTCGATGTAATCCGCTCCGGCCTCGGCCTGGTTGCGGGCCTCCCGAGTGATGAAGCCCCTGTCCCGGGCCTCGATGGCCTGGGCAATGGACTTGCGCGACGAATTGATCCGTTCACCAACGATCAGCATTTCAGATATTCTCCTTGTGGGGTTGTCCGAGTATATGGGCCGTCCGCCGGCGTGTCAAGTGATGGAACAGAGGCCGCGACCGGGCGGTTTGGAGCGGCGGCAATCAGTGAGAGGGTACGAGTCACGGAATTCGAGGAACCCCGGTTTCAATCCATAAAATCCTTGTATTTGTCCGGGTCGAACTCGGCCTGACGGCGAGGGCAGTCGTGGCGTGGACAGAGCATGCAGCTCTTGAAGTCCAGAGCCGTAGGGAAGTAGATGCCGGCCACCGATTTGATGGGAGTCATCAGGTGGCTTTCCGTCAAACGCACGCCGATCCGGGCCTCGACGTCGCCCAGAAGGGAGAAAAGAACGGGCTGCTGATCGATGGGCCAGTCCGAAAGGGAGCCGGGATTCATGTGGGCCTTTTGATAAACGGCAAGATGCTCGCTCAGGTGCCGGTCCAAATGGGCGTGGGCCTGGAACAGGACCAGCTCCTTGAGGGAGTCGAGGATGAAGGTCTTCATGATGTCGTTGGGAGGCGGGGTCAGGGCGTCCAACTCAACGCCGCAGGTCGCTACGTAGGGAAAGACCCGTTCGGCGTTCTCCAGATTTTTGGCCAGGACCCGGCTGGTGAAGCGGACCCCGTCGATGACGACCTGGTCGCTGTCCAGACGGTCCACGAAGCATGTTTTGAACATGACCTTGGGATGGGCCGCGGCCAGGACGTCTTCGATGAGCGCCTCGATGGTCTCGAGCATGGCCGGGTCTTTGCGCCGCAGGCGCATGTGTCGGGCCACGCTGTCCGGGTCGAGTCGGACGGGAATGCGATCCAGAGTGACAATCATGATCGAACTAGATAAGCGGGGACCAGCCGCGTGTCAAGTCAAAACGGATCGGCCGAAGTGGGCGGCAGGATCATTTCGGAACACCACCCGGGAACGGACCCGAACCCAGCAATAATGGGTGAAAATTTTTATTGAGTGTTGGTGGTGGTTCCCGGGGGAGTGTGAAATAATTTTTCGTAAAGTCGTTTTGAGGGGGACGGGAGCCGGGTATCCGGTAACTAATTGAAATATATACAAATAAATCGC
>JAHJTB010000431.1 GCA_018830135.1 Pseudomonadota bacterium
ATGAGTGACCAGTCCATCATTTCCGTCACAAGGCTCAAAAAATATTTCCCCATCACCAAGGGAATATTTTTCTCCCGGATTACGGGCCAGGTCAAGGCGGTCGATGATATCAGCTTCAGCATCCAGCATGGGGAGACGCTCGGCCTGGTTGGAGAGTCGGGCTGCGGCAAATCGACCACGGCCAACCTGGTCCTGGGCCTCGAAAGCCCGTCATCCGGCCAGATCATGTTCCAGGGCCGGGACATTACCGGGCTCCAGGGCCGGGCGCTTTTTGAATTTCGAAGCAACATCCAGGCGGTGTTTCAAGACCCCTTTCGCTCCCTGAACCCCAGGAAGAAGGTCGGCCAGATCATTTCAGAGCCGCTGCTGGTTCACAAGGCGGGCACTAAAGAGGAGATTTCGGCCCGAATCCGGGAACTCATGAAACTCGTCGGACTCGATGCTTCCCAGGCCAGACTCTATCCCCATGAGTTCAGCGGCGGACAGCGCCAGCGGATCGCCGTGGCCCGGGCCCTGGCTCTGAACCCCAAGGTCATCATCCTCGATGAACCGGTATCGGCCCTGGACGTATCGATCCAGGCCCAGATACTCAATCTGCTGTTCGATCTGCAGAAAAAGCTCGATCTGACCTACCTGATCATCTCCCATGACCTGGCCGTGGTCGAGTATGTCAGCACCCGCATCGGCGTCATGTACCTGGGGCGTCTGGTCGAGCTGGCTCCCAGCCGGGACCTGTGCGCAAATCCCAAACACCCGTATTCACAGGCCCTCCTGGATTCCGTGCCGGTGGCCGACCCGGAAAACATCAAACAGGTCAGCCTGGAGGGCGAGGTGCCCAGTCCCCTCAATCCGCCGAGCGGATGCACGTTTCACCCCAGGTGCCGGATGCGGAAACCCGAATGCAGCATCGAGGTTCCGGTGATGCGGGAAATAAGTCCAGGGCATTTTGTGACCTGCATACTGTATAATTGAAAAATAAAAAGGAGGATGGATCATGAAAGGATTGTCGAAAGGCTTTTGGGCCGTATCGGTGGTGTTCCTCGGCGTCTGCTTTTTACTCGGAGCCGGGCCGGGCCTGACCAAGGCGGTCGCCGAGGACAAGGTCTATGACAACAAGGACGTGGGATTCAGCGTGTCCTACCCGTCGGACTGGTTGGACGACAAGCTGCTGACCGGCGAGGTTCTGCGGGTTCACAAGCCCAACGAGTATAAGATACCCGTGCTCACGGTATCCATCACCGATATGAAAGAGGGGACCAAGCTGGAAGAAGCGCCCGACGCCTGGGTGGCATCCGTCAAGGCCGCGAATCCGGGGACCGATCGTTACAAGGTCTCGGACAAGGAAATGTTCAAGCTGGCCGACGGCACGCCCGCGTATGCGTACATCGTGAAATGGAACTGGTCGGACGGCGTGACCAAACTCTTCAGCACGGTGGTCACCTCCTTCAAGGGTAAAAAGAGCATCTCGGTTACGGCGACCAACGTGATGGGTGGTGAGACGCCGGCGGATGTGCTCATGAAAATGTGCCGGACCTTGAAGTTCCACTAGGTCGATATCACGGCTGGTCGGCCTGCCGAACAAGGGCTCGCGCCCGGCCGCGTCCGGCCCGGACAGGGCTGAAGCGCGGCCGGGTTTGACCTGAAACGCCGCGACCGCGGGCGCCGGTCTTCCTGGCCCCGCGAAATCGGGTGGGGAATTTTTTTTGAAAACCAAGGATAGGGAGGGCCAGCTCGTGAACAAAAAGCTGCTTTGTCTTTCGATCATCTGCCTTTTGTCACTTTTTTTCGCATTCCAGCCAATCACGGCAGCGGCCGGTCCGACGGGCACGGTCAAGGTGGGCTTGATGTATGATCCATCGACCCTGAACATGCTCGAGCTGAGGACCGGGGTTGAACTGCCGGTCATTCTGCATCTGCACGAGGCCCTGCAGGCGACGGACGCTTTTACCGGTGAACGCACCTTTGAAAACTCCTTGACCGAAGAGGCCACGGTCCTGGAAAACGGGAAAGACATCCGCTTCAAACTCAGTAAAGGCCATTTCTTTCACACCGGCGATCCGGTGACCGCCCATGACGTGAAGTTCACCTACGAGCAGTGCGTGAACCCGAAAAACGCCAATCTCATGGCCGGCCCGCTCGATGAAATCGAGAAGATCGAAGTCCTGGACGACTACAACCTGATCTTCCGGTTCTACGAACCGTATGCCGCATGGCGGGAACTGTTGTGGATCGGGATCACGTCCAAGAAGTACTTCGACAAGGTCGGCATGGAAGGTTTTCGCAAGCACCCGGTCGGGTCCGGGCCGTTCCGCTTCGTCAGCCGGAACATCGGCGAAAACGTGATCCTGGAAGCTTACGACAAGTATCGCTGGAGGGAAAAAGGGAAGGAACGGAAAGTCGAGTTCAAGACCCTCGAGTTCATAACCGTGCCCGACGAAATCTCCCGGATGGCCATGCTCGAGACTGGCGAGTTGGACCTGATCTCCGACATCCTACCCCACCAGGCCAAACGACTGGAAAAAAATAAGAATATCATCGTCAAGCGGGAGAGCACGGCGCCCAGTATGTACGGCCTGTCCTCCAAGCCGGACAATTACCCGATCTTCAAAGAAGCGGATTTCGCTTTGGCCTTCAGCTACGCCATCAACCGCCAGGAGCTCGTGGACAAGATATTCCTCGGCGAAGGCTATCCCATGTATATGTTCGCCAGCCGGTCCGAGTTGGGATACGACCCGAACATCAAATACGAATTCAATCCGGACAAGGCCCGGGAGCTGGTCAAGAAATCGAGTTACAAGCCAGGAACGCCCATCATCCTGACCTATACCAGCGCCGTGCCCAACGCCGCGCTCGTGGCCGCGGCCATCCAGAACTATATGCAGAATGTCGGCGTGACCATCACGCTCCAACAGCTCGAAGCCGGCGTTCAGGCCACCTATTCCCGGACCCGGGACAAAAAGGAAGGCCACCTGACCCTGTACGCCTGGGCCGGCGGCCGCGACCCCAGCACCCGGCTCATCCTGACCATGCCCAAAACCAGTATCTACAATGCCTGGGCCACCAGGAAGAAACAGGACCAGATGGACAAGCTGGTCATGGCCCAGGCCCGGGAGACCAATCAGGAAAAGCGTCTGGCCCTCCTCAAAGAAATTCACCAGCTTCTGAGAGAGGAGCCCAGCGGCCCCATCCTCTTCGGCCTGAACCAGATATATGCCATGAGGGACCGGATCGATTACTCCTGGCTGCCCAATGAAGCGTTCCTGTTTTACCTGAACCGAATCAAGATCGTGAAGTGACCGGCGACCGTTCGTCGCGGGATTGATCCCCGAGGCCCGTACAGACTGACGCCCCGTCTTCCAGGTCGACATGGTGTTCGCGCCGTGCGGCAAGGGGAGGGGAGTCGTGGGGGATGGGATCGCCCAAATCCCGAGACGCCGCGAGTGGCCGGGTTTATTCTTACAACAACAACCACACGGGAGGTACGAACGTGGAAGCTCAATACAATGAACTGGCCAAACGGGTCGGGCTGGAAGGATCGGAGCGCATCCCCAGACTCTTCAAGATGCTCGCCGACCTGGACGAGGTCGAACTGCTGCTGGCCATGCCCGGTGACGTCCCCGCGCTGGCGGAAAAACTGAATCGGCCCCAGCAGGAAGTCGCGGAGTCGATTCAGGCCTTGTACCACCGGGGCCTCGCCTTTCCCAACCACAAGACCGATCCGCCGACCTATCGCATGCCCCGCACGCCCATCCAGTTTCATGACGCCACCATTCTCTGGCCCGAAGCCCCACAGGAACTTCTGGACCTGTGGCACGAATGGGACCAGGTTGAATGGCCGGACGTAACCCGATTCCTGGCCGAACTCATGCCGCGTTCCCCCATGCGGGTTGTTCCGGTCGGCGTGACCGTCCAGGCCGACAGCCACATTCTCGCTCAGGAAGACGTGAACGAGGTTATTAAAAACGCAAAACGTCTGGCCGTGACCAAGTGCCCCTGCCGGATGACCTCGAAGAACTGCGATCACACGGTCGAGGCCTGCCTGCAGGTCAATCGGGGCGCGGACTACGCCATCAACCGCGGGACCGGTCGGGAATTGACCAAGGAAGAGGCCCTGGACCTTCTGCGCCAGACCGAAAAAGAAGGTCTGGTCCACTGCACTGTCAATCATAAAAGCATCGATTCGGTCATCTGCAACTGCTGCCCCTGCTGCTGTTCCTTTCTGGAAGTAGCCATCAAATATGGCAACAACGTGGTCGAACCCAGCCGTTTTCAGGCCCGGGTCGACGAGGACCTTTGCTCCGGCTGCGAGATATGTCTGGAACGCTGCCCCTTTGGCGCCATCGAGATGAAGTCCAAAAACGGTCGGGACGAAATGGTCTCGACCATACTGGCCGACAAATGCCTGGGCTGCGGGGTCTGCCGCGTCACCTGCCCTGAAGAGGCCATCTCCCTCGTGGAAATTCGAGACCCCGACTATGTTCCGGAAAAGTAAGGGACCTTCGAGATGCGGTCCGGTGGATACGGGGCCACGCAAAATGACGTGGCCCCGTCCCGGGCCACGACGGCCGAGGGGATGAAGATGCTGCCATGGCGGGAAGCGGGGCCGGGTGATTGGATTGAGGAAATCGTGTAAGGCTTGAGTGGAACGGGGCCTGGAGAATTCCCGCGACAGGGAGGCCCTTCAATGCCGCCAACCACCGAGGTTACGAAATAGTTGCCGATCCGGCCTGATTTATCATATGAGCCTCTTCGACCACCACCAAAAGTATCCCAAGGAGGCTTATCATCCAGATGAAATACTATGACTGGACGGCGCATCACGCATATTGACCTACCTTATCATCTCCCATGACCTGGCCGTGGTCGAACACGTAAGCACCCGGATCGGTGTGATGTAGCTAGGTCGTCTGGTGGAACTGGCTCCCAGCCGGGACCTTTGCGCAAATCCCAAGCATCCGTATTCACGGGCCCTCCTGGATTCCGTGCCCGTGGCCGACCCGGAAAACATCAAACAGGTCAGCCTGGAGGGCGAAGTGCCCAGCCCTCTCAATCCGCCGAGCGGATGCACGTTTCACCCCAGGTGCCGGATGCGCAAACCCGAGTGCGGCATCGAGGTTCCGTTGATGCGGGAAATAAGTCCAGGGCATTTTGTGACTTGCATACTGTATAATTGAAAAAAAAGGAGGATGGATCATGAAAAAATTGTCGAAAGGCTTTTGGGCCCTATCGGTGGTGTTCATCTGCGTCTGCTTTCTACTGGGAGCCGGGCCGGGCCTGACCAAGGCTGTGGCCGAGGACAAGGTGTACGACAACAAGGACCTGGGGTTCACTGTTTCGTACCCGTCGGACTGGCTGGACGACAAGCTGCTGACCAACGAGGTCCTGCGGGTTCACAAGCCCAACGAATGGAAGATCCCGGTACTCACGGTTTCCATCACCGATATGAAAGAGGGGACCAAGCTGGAAGAAGCGGACCAGGCCTGGGTGGAAGCGGTCAAGGCCGCGAATCCGGGAACCGATCGTTACAAGGTCTCGGACAAGGAAATGATCAAGCTGGCCGACGGCACACCGGCCTATGCGTATATCGTGAAATGGAACTGGTCGGACGGCGTGACCAAGCTTTTCAGCACGGTGGTCACCTCCTTCAAGGGGAAAAAGAGCATCTCGGCCACGGCCACCAACGTGCTTGGAGGAGAAACGCCGGCGGATGTGCTGATGAAGATGTGCCGGACCCTGAAGTTTAAGTAAACCGGCAAAAGCCTGGTCGGCCCGCCCGCCCGCGATTGCCAGCCGGCCGCGTTCAGGGCCTGTCCGGGGGCCGGGCGCGACCGGCATCGACAATTTATCGACTTGCAGCCATAGGCCCAGGCCTCCCGGTGCCTGGGTAATCGGGGGGAGCATTCCGGGAAAACAAGGACAGGGAGGAGTAAGCTGTGAACAAAAAACTGTTCCGTCTTTCGATCGCCTGCCTTTTGTCACTTTTTTTCATGTTTCAGCCGGTCACGGCCGCGGCCGGTCCGACGGGCGCGGTCAAGGTGGGCCTGATGTATGATCCCTCGACACTCAACATGCTGGAAGTGAAAACAGGGGTCGAACTGCCGATCATTCTGCATCTGCATGAGGCCTTGCAGGCCACGGACGGTTTCACCGGCGAGCGGACCTTTGAAAACTCCCTGACCGAAGAGGCCACGGTCATGGAAAACGGAAAAGACATCCGCTTCAAACTCCGCAAAGGCCATTTTTTCCACACCGGTGACCCGGTGACCGCCCATGACGTGAAATTCACCTACGAGCAGTGCGTGGACCCGAAAAACGCCAACCTCATGGCCGGGCCGTTGGATGAAATTGAAAAGATCGAGGTTCTGGACGACTACAACCTGGTTTTTCATTTCTACGAACCGTATGCCGCCTGGAAAGAGCTGCTGTGGATCGGGATCACGTCAAAGAAATACTTCGACAAGGTCGGCATGGAAGGGTTTCGCAAACACCCGGTCGGGTCCGGGGCCTTTCGTTTCGTCAGCCGGAATATCGGCGAAAACGTGATCCTGGAAGCCAATGAAAAGTCTCGCTGGACGGAAAAAGGGAAGGAACGGAAAGTCGAGTTCAAGACCCTCGAGTTCCTGACCGTGCCCGATGAAATATCCCGCATGGCTATGCTCGAGACCGGCGAACTGGACCTGATCTCGGACATCCTGCCCCACCAAGCCAAACGACTGGAGCAGAACAAGCATATCATCGTCAAGCGGGAGAGAACGGCCCCCAGTCTCTATGGCCTGTCGTCCAAACCGGACAACTACCCGATATTCAAGGATGCGAACTTCACCACGGCCTTCAGCTACGCCATCAATCGCCAGGAAATCGTGGACAAGATATTCCTCGGCGAGGGCTATCCCATGTACATGTTCGCCAGCAAGTCCGAACTGGGATACGACCCGAACATCAAGTTCGAGTTCAATCCGGAAAAGGCCCGGGAACTGGTCAAAAAATCCGGGTACAAGCCCGGCACGCCCATCATCCTGACCTATACCAGCGCCGTGCCCAATTCCGCGCTCGTGGCCGCGACCATCCAGGGCTATATGAAGAACGTCGGCGTGACCGTGACGCTGCAGCAACTCGAAGCCGGCGTCCAGGCCACCTACTCCCGGACCCGGGACAAAAAGGAGGGCCATCTGACCCTGTACGCCTGGGCCGGCGGCCGGGACCCCAGTACCCGGCTCCTGCTGACCTTGCCCAGAAACAGTATCTACAATAACTGGGCCACCCGGAAGAAACAGGACCAGCTGGACAAGCTGGTCCTGGCCCAGGCCCGGGAGACCAATCCGGAAAAGCGCCTGGCCTTCATCAAGCAGATTCATCAGATTATTCGGGAGGAACCCGGCGCTCCCACCCTCTTCGGCCTGAACCAGATCTACGCCATGAGAGACCGGATCGAATACTCCTGGCTGCCCAATGAGGCGTATCTGTTCAACCTCAACAGTATCAGGATCGTCAAGCCGGACGATTGATCAGGAAAAGAGGTAAAAGCAAAAGGAATCCGGCATAAAGGAAGATTCGGAGTAACGATTCAGTGGTCGGTGGCAACTTGGGACCGCCCTGTCGCGGCCTTTACCCTCAGGACTCCGACTGCCGCCTTTCCATATACTCCAAGGGACCCGGCGGCAGAGTCGCCGTTCGGCCAAAGGCCGCGCGGGCGGTTTAAATACGATCCGCCCCGGTTCATTGGTATGGTTACGATTCGGAACGATTCAGACTGGCCTGCTCCGGCGGAGGCATGGTATAGTGGACTGAGAGGGAGTAACGAGTCTTCCCGCCGGATTGGTATCGTTTTGCCGGATAACTCATGGACCGCCCGTCATCAATGACCTGCGGTCGGTCGGCCAGGGTGTGGTCGCGGGCACCTGTGTGAGCGAAACCCCCTTGGCTCCAACGACACAATGAACCCGGATTTTGCAGTTCGGCTGCCGCTGGAAGGCAACTGCACGATCCGGGTTTAACCGTTTTGGAGGTGCGAACGTGGAAGCCCAATACCAGGAACTTGCCAAACACGTCGGTCTGGAAGGATCGGAACGTATTCCCAGACTGTTCAAGATGCTCGCGAGCCTGGATGAGGCCGAACTGCTGCTGGCCATGCCCGGTGATGTCCCCGGGCTGGCGGAAAAACTGAATCGGCCCCAGCAGGAAATTGCTGAGTCCGTTCAGGCTTTGTACCACCGGGGCCTCGCCTTTCCCAACCACAAGACCGATCCGCCGACCTATCGAATGCCCCGAACGCCCATCCAGTTTCACGACGCCACCATCCTTTGGCCGGAAGCCCCGCGGGAGCTGCTCGACCTCTGGCATGAATGGGACCAGGTGGAGTGGCCGGACGTAACCCGATTCATGGCCGAACTCATGCCGCGTTCCCCCATGCGGGTCCTTCCGGTCGGCGTGACCGTCCAGGCGGACAGCCACATTCTCGCCCAGGAGGACGTGAACGAGGTTATTAAAAACGCAAAACGCCTGGCCGTGACCAAGTGCCCCTGCCGGATGACCTCGAAGAACTGCGATCACACGGTCGAGGCCTGCCTGCAGGTCAATCGGGGCGCGGACTACGCCATCAATCGCGGGACCGGCCGTGAACTGACCCAGGAAGAGGCCCTGGACCTTTTGCGACAAACCGAAAAAGAAGGCCTGGTCCACTGCACCGTCAACCATAAAAGCATCGATTCGGTCATCTGCAACTGCTGCCCCTGCTGTTGTTCCTTTCTGGAAGTGGCCATCAAGTATGGCAACAACGTGGTCGAACCCAGCCGTTTTCAGGCCCGGGTGGACGAGGACCTATGCTCCGGCTGCGAGATATGCCTGGAACGCTGCCCCTTTGGCGCTATTGAAATGAAGTCCCAGGACGGCCGGGAAGACGGGGTATCGGCCATACTGGCCGACAAATGCCTGGGCTGCGGGGTCTGCCGGGTCACCTGCCCTGAAGAGGCCATCTCCCTCGTGGAAATTCGAGACCCCGACTATGTTCCGGAAAAGTAGGCCGTGAACGCCGGGGATACGGTTCAGCGGATACCGGGTGCTCGGTTCGCCGGGTGGCCCGGAACGAGCTGAATCTGCCCCGGGCCGCGCCGACCGGGGGACAAGGATGCTACCCGGGCGGGAAGCGGGGCCAGGGGTTGGAATGAGGAAATAGCGCAAGGTTTAAGTGAATCGGGCCTGGAGAATTCCCGCCGCACGCGCGGCCTTCGGCCGAAGGGCACGACAGAGCAGCTTGCTAGGCCGCCAACCATTGAATTGCTACGAAACAGTTGCCGATCCGGCCTGATTTATCATATGATCCTCTTCGACCACCACCAAAAGGACTGCAAGGAGGCTCATTATCCAGATGAAATACTATGACTGGACGGCGCATCACGCGTATTCTCAACCGCAAAAGAAAGCGATCGTCGACCTCCATACCGGGCGCGAATTCAGTTACGCCCAACTCGATGACCGGTCCGCCCGGCTGGCCGACTGGCTGCAAAAGCAGGGTGTGGCAAAAGGCGATCGGGTTGGAGTGCTGGCCCTCAACTCTCCGGAGTTCATGGAACTGCAGTTTGCCTGCGGCAAGATCGGGGCGATTGCTCTGCCGGTCAACTGGCGGCTGACCGTACCCGAGCTTGAATATATTTTCAGCGACAGCAGGCCAAAAGTGCTGGTGCATGATGCGGTTTTCCGGGATGCCGCCCTGAAGCTGAGGAAGCGTTGCGATATCTCGCATCTTTTGGAAATCGACGTGGACGAACCTTCCAATGCGTATGAGCAGGCCCTGGCCGAATCGTCTCCGGACCCGGCGATCGAGCCCCTCACCCTGGACGATCATGCCATGATCATGTACACCTCCGGCACCACCGGTCACCCCAAGGGGGCCATCATCACCCATGGGATGAACTTGATCAACTGTGTGAACCTCGGATTCCCGGTGGGGATATCATCACAGACCGTCCAACTGGTGGTCTTGCCCCTGTTTCATACGGGTGGACTGAACTGTTACGCCAACCCGGTCATTCACGCCGGCGGGCGAATCCTGATTATGCGGGAGTTCGATCCCGGTGCGGCCTTGCGCGTGATCGGCGACCCGGCTTATGAGGTCACCCACTTTTTTGCCGTGCCCGCTCCCTACCAGTTCATGATGCATCATCCGGATTTTGAAACAACGGACTTGAGCCGTCTCCAGGTGGCCGGGGTCGGCGGTGCTCCCTGCCCGGAAATCATCCTGAAGACCTGGATGGACCGGGGGGTCGACCTCATGCAGGGGTGGGGCATGACCGAAACGAGTCCCGCGGGCACGGCCCTGGCTCCCGTCGACGCCGTGCGCAAACTCGGGTCGGCCGGCAAGGCGGTGATGCACACTGAAATCAAGATCGTGGACCTTGACGGTCAAGAGGTCGTTGACGGCGCCGTCGGAGAAATGCTGATCCGCGGGCCGAACATCACCCCGGGCTACTGGAACAATCCCGAAGCCACAAAGAACTCGTTTGTCGACGGGTGGCTCAAAACCGGTGATGCGGCCCGTTTGGATGAAGAGGGCTACATCTATATCGTGGACCGTTGGAAAGACATGTACATCTCGGGCGGGGAAAACGTGTATCCGGCCGAGGTCGAGAACGTAATAATGCAGCTCCCGCAGATTTTGGAGGCCGCCATCATCGGCGTGCCGGACCAACGCTGGGGCGAGACCGGCCAGGCCGTGATCGTGGTCAAACCGGGCCAAACCCTGGATGAAAAAACGGTCATCACCCACTGTCTGGCCAATCTGGCCAAGTTCAAGATTCCCCAGTCGGTCGTCTTCGTCGACCAACTGCCGCGCACGGCCACGGGCAAAATACTGAAACGGGAACTGCGGGCCGAACTGGTCGGGGATGATGCGCCGGCCATAAGCTGACCGGTATTCTTCCGGAATCAGCCCCGTTCAAACCGATTCGGTCTCATGTGGGGAGACCGAATCGGTTTGAACGGGGCTGTCGTTCGCTTGCGGCCCTTGAGGCGAACCATCGACAGGATCAGGGGCCTGGATAAGCGCTGCCAGTGGCCGGAACGGCCCTCGATACAGGCCTGCCCGAAACGCGGATGTTGGCGGGGCAAGGGTCAGAGGTTCAGCAGCGCGTCGATCCGGGCCTTGTCCAGTCCGATGACCACCTGGCCGTCCACGACCAGTGCGGGCGTGGAGCGAACCCCCAGACTGTAAAGCTCTTCCCGGGCTTCTTCGTCGATCATGATGTCTTTTTTTGTGAATTTCACCCCTTTGCTGGTCAGATACTCCGCCATGGCCGTGCAGGGGCCGCAGAAGGGTTGCGAATATACAGTGATCCGCCGGTCGCTCATGATGGCATCCTTGTTTTTTCCGGGGCCGCCGCGCGCAGGAAAGCGTTTGAACGGAAGGCGGCCCGTTGAGGCTATTGCGCGTCTTGTTTCTTCTGGGCGCGTGCTTTGTCAAGCAGCTCCTGCCTGGTTTGCTCCGCCTCATCAGAGAGAAAGGGCTGTTCGTCGGTCATGAATTTGCCCATCCAGGTCGTGTCCTCCGACCAGGTAAAGGGGAGGTCGACGATGATACCCGGCTTGTCGGCCTCCTGCAACAGCTTCAACCCGGCCCGGAGCACCTGACGCTGGTTTTCCGGGTCATGCGGCCGCCCGGCCGGGCTGCCCAAGGGGTAGTTAAGGAATATCTGTCGCGGGTTGCCGGCGCTGGCCGCGATGTCCCGGGCCGTGGTGAACGTAACCGTCGAGACGCCGCCCGCTTCCAGGACCCGGGCTACCAGACTCACGGTCTGGTGACAGACGGGTCAGACCGGAGTCAGCAAGGCCACGTCCACATTATCCTCGATGCACCGGCGCAGCACTTCCGGACCGTCCACTTCCGTTGTCTTGCGCTGGCTGTAGTTGGGCAGGGTCCGGTAGTAGTTCTTGCTCAAGCTGCCGAAGGCCCCCTCCGCGAGTAACTCCCGCATCCGCGTGATGGGGAAAAAGGCGTCGATGTCCTCCATGTCCGTCTGGTAGCGGTCGTGGTCCCCGCTGGTGGACATGATCCGGCCGGCGGGCCAGTCGCTGGGCGCCGTGGATACCTCGAGTTCATTGGTACCGACGAAACCCGGCTCTTCCAGTGGATGTCCCTCCTCGTCCAACAGTATGAAGGAGGCGGTGGTCACCAGAGCCACCCGGGCCTCGGATAGCGGTTTTTTCAGCGGAGTGAAGGGAATATCCTCGTTGCAGGCGTAATTGTACGTCTTGTCGTACCCCTGTTTGCGGTAGTATTCATGGGTTTTGTCGATGTAGCGGATATAGTCCATGACGTTCCTCCATGGTTGGGGGGGATCGACTTAAAGCTGCCAACCGGTTTGAATGGTTATATGGATGCTAGCATATCGGGGCAGGCCGGTCAATATTTTGCGCCAAGGGCTCTTCGCCTTACCGCGGGTGGCGGCATTGCCGGACCGCCATGTCGGGGTCTTCGGCCAAGAGGCGCCGGCCGACGCCTTCACCATATCAGAAGGTAAATCCTCCAAGGTCTGCCCTGGATGGAACGAGGGACTGCCTCGCCATGCCAACAGGTCCGCTACTCACCGCGCCCGGAATGATTCCGAAGTTCGAGATGGCTGGATACGGACAGGGGCCAAGTCGAAAGTCGAATCGAAATTATTGTATTGACAGGTGTTTGTGATAATAATACAAATATAATCAATCAGTTGTCAACTGGCTGACGTGGCGCCTGAAATCTTCCAGTTTCTTCCTGGAAATTTCATGTGCAAAACGATAAAGGCCGCGAGGGGCAACGGGCCGAAAAAATCGATAGGTCCGAAGCAGAATAACAAGGAGGATTCCCCATGTCTGAAAAAAAATACGAGAAGTGTATCGTTACCCAACCCAAAGTCATCGATCAGTTCGACGCGCATGTTCCAGGGAAATACCAGATTCTCATGGATGATGAACTCGTGCCCGGCGCCGACTTTTTCGTTGCCGGCGGCATTCATAAAAAAATCCACCAGGAACGGCCCATTGCCTATGCCCACTACCATGATCAAAGCGAGGTCTATCTCTACATCAGCAAGCCGGGGGATGCCGAGATCGAGGTGACATTGGAAGACGAAACCTATACGGCCACGACGCCCTGCGCCGTTTATCTTCCCAAAGGGGTCCGGCACACCTACCGTTACCTTCGGATCGACGGCCCGCTCACGGTCGTGGCCATCGTCCAGCATGGCAAGTATATTCCGAAAAAGTAAGGGATCAATGACTACCGGCCCAGCCGGTGGTCATCAGTTATCATCCGGCCCGTAACGGAGCCGGATGAACCGTTCGGGCCGGGAGGCCGCTCAGGCCGGAACGTCCGCGGGATATGGCTTCAAGGAACGATCAGACGGCGGTTACCATTTCACCTTGGTCCGGCCGCTGTCATAGTCCCGAATGAAACGCCTGCCCACCGATATTTTATGCACCTCATCCGCTCCGTCGGCAATGCGTGAGGCGCGCTCGAACCGGTGATAGAAGGCAATGGGGGTATCGTCCGTCATGCCCAGACCGCCGTGGCATTGGAGGGCCCGGTCGATGACGCGCTGCATGACGTTGGGCACGAAGTACTTGATCATGGAAATATCTTTCATGGCCTGTTTGACGCCCAGGTTTTCAATTTTCCAGGCCGTGTTCAGGACCATCAGCCGGGCGGACAGAATGTCGGCCGCGCAGTCCGCGATGTAGGTCCTGATCACATCCGAATCGGCCAGCATCTCGTCCGGCGTGCGCCGTCTCCGGCGGACGTGATTGCACATCAGGTCGAAACAGCGGTTGCAGACGCCGATCCAGCGCATGCAATGTTGAATCCGCCCGGGTCCCAGTCGTTCCTGGGCCAAAACAAAGCCTTGCCCCTCCTCGCCGATCGTGTTGGCCCGGGGCACCCGGCAGTTCCGGTACAATACTTCGGCGTGGCTGTCCCAGGCCTCGCCCACGTGTCCCATGACCGATACGCCGCGAACGATATGCATGCCCGGCGTGTCCAGGGGGACAATAATCATGCTGGCCCGCCGGTGCCGGGATTCGTTCTCGGGATTCGTCTCCGCCATCACAATGGCGAATTTTGCCCCATCCGCATGGGACGTGAACCATTTGTGGCCGTTGATGACCCAGTCGTCCCCGTCCCTGGCGGCCTGCGTCAGCAGCCAGGTCGGGTTCGAACCGGCCACCTCGACTTCGGTCATGGAAAAACAGCTTCGGATTCTTCCCTCCACCAAGGGACGCAGGAATCTCTCTTTCTGGTCTTCATTGCCATAACGGGCCAGGAGTCCGATATTGCCGGCGTCCGAGTACTGACACCCGAAAATGTACAACCCCAGGGGCGAATATCCCAATGCTTCGGCAACCAAGGCGTAGTCCGTCAGGCGGAGACCCATGCCGCCATATTCCTTTGGATGAAGAGGCGCCCACAGCTCCATCTGTTTGACCTGGTCCCGCTTGGCTTCAAGCCAGGGGTCCAACTCCCGAAAGGGTCGCCGAAAATAGTCCGCCTCCATGGGAATGATCTCCTTTTCAACAAATTCCTCGACCATTCCCAGGATCGTCTGCATACGTTCCGACACGGTAAAATCCATAACTACACTCCCCCGACTGGCGATTTTCGTAATAATAGCGTAGCACTTTGTTTGGTAAAAGACTCGGGCAACCGGAGTGTTCCGGCGCCCGCCGCGCTTTGTTTTCCCGCAGACATAGTAATTACCCGAATACCCCCGGTCAAACGTAAAACCTGCCGCCGGCCATGACCGGGAGTCATCCGATGCGGGTTGCGGAAAGGCCGAGTCAGGACGGGCAAGGGCAGGGCGGACTTGGAGGCCGAATCATCGATGAAGGGCAAGCAATTATCCGGCCCTTAAGGGCCGGCCGTTCCTTGCACCGCTTTCTCTGACTCTAACCATTTAACCCGACTGAAAAAATCGGATTTACCCCGGTTTCCCTGACGCGGGTTCAATGGGCAATCAGGGCTCCGGTCAAAACGAATGCGGCTTGCAGTGCGGATGTCGGGCAAAGAGGAAAGCATTCCTTGCAGTTCCAACATTCCTGGGAAGCGATTTCAGGAATGAAGTTTATCTCCCGTCTGGTTCCTCGGTCGACAAAGCCGACCGCGTCCTTCTTTTTGACCTCGGCGCAGTACCTGACACACAGCCCGCAGTGAATGCAGAACGAGGCCTCTTTTTCAAAACGGTCCTTGTCCGCTCCGTACTCCCGGGCCAAATCCCGCAATACGCTGGCATCCGGAGCATGAGCCAGCAGGAGTTCCAGGATCATCTTGCGAATCCGGTCAATCTTCTCGGACCGGGTCTTGACAACCAGATCGGGTTCCACCGGGTAACAGCAGGAAGCGACGAGTTTTGTCCAGCCGCGAAGTTCCACTTCCACCGTGCAGATTCGGCAGGCCCCGTACGGCTCCAGTTTCGGGTGGTGGCAAAGCGTCGGAATAACGATCCCTGCCTGTTGCGCGGCCTCCAAAACGGTCATACCCTCCCTGGCTTTGACCTCTGTGCCGTCAATCCGCAAACGTATTTCGTTCATTTTTCCTTGCTCTCTCTGACGATCATTCGGGCTTCTTCAGGGACGGGGTCCGGAACGGGCTCTCCGGAAATCTTCCTGACCGCGCCAAAGCGGGCCGGGCAGACTTCAAAGCAGGTTCCACACTTGGTGCATTTATCCTGCTCGATGACATGAATCTGTTTCTTGGCCCCCGCGATCGCGTCCGAAGGGCAGTGCCTCAGGCAGATCATGCAGGCCCGGCACTTGTCCGGGTCGATATAATACGAGATCAGCTCCTTGCAGGAAAGGGCCGGGCATCGCTTCTCGTTGATGTGGGCCTCATACTCGTCTCGAAAGTACCGCAGCGTGCTCAGGAACGGGTTCGGGGCGCTCCGGCCCAGGGCGCACAACGCGGCCTGGCCGGCTACCTCGGCCAGTTCCTC
>JAHJTB010000432.1 GCA_018830135.1 Pseudomonadota bacterium
GTCAGGATTTCGACGCCCTCGTAGGGCGGGTACATGCAGGAGACCACGACCTTGGACCAGTTGCCCTCTCTGGCCTCGACCACGCACAGCCGGCACGAGCCGCTGGCTTCCACGGCCTCGTGGTAGCAGAGGGTGGGGATGTGGATTCCGAAATGCCGGGCCGTATCCAGGACGGTCCAGCCGGGTTGGGCCTGGACCGCCTGCCCGTTGATGGTGAAATGGATCGCACCGTCTTTTTTATCTTGTTTCTTGGCCATGATTCACCTCCCTACCTGACGACGACCGCGCCGAACTTGCAGGAGTCCAGGCACATGCCGCAACGGATGCAGACTTCGGCGTCGATGACGTGGGGTTCTTTCTTTTCTCCGGTAATGCAGGCCTGGGGGCAGTTCCGGGCGCAAAGGCCGCATCCGGTGCAGGCATCGGGATCGATGGAATAGGTGATCAGGGCCTTGCAGACTCCGGCCGGGCATTGGTGGTCGATGATGTGAGCCAGGTATTCGTCACGGAAGTAGCGGACCGTGGTCAGGACCGGGTTGGGTGCGCTGCCGCCCAGGGCGCACAAGGCGCCGTCCTTGACGGCCTGGGCCAGGTTTTCCAGTTCGTCGATGTCCTCGATCGAGCCCTTGCCTTCGGCGAAGCGGTCCAGGAACTCGAGCATGGCCTTGAGGCCCAGCCGGCAGGGCAGGCACTTGCCGCAGGACTCCTCCTCGAGAAAGCGCAGGAAGTATCGGGAAATATCGACCACGCAGTCCGAGTCGTCCATGACGATCATGCCGCCCGAACCCATCATCGAGCCGGCCTTGGTCAGGGAGTCGTAATCCACGGGCGTATCCTTGAGTTCGTAGGGGATGCAGCCGCCCGAGGGGCCGCCGGTCTGGACGGCCTTGAAACGGTCCTTGCCCGGCACGCCGCCGCCGATCTCCTCGACGATCCGTGACAAGGGCACGCCCATGGGCACTTCGACCAGGCCCACGTTGCTCACCTTGCCCACCAGGGAGAAGGCCTTGGTGCCCGTGTTCCTCGGGGCGCCGATATCAGCGTACCACTGGCCCCCGTTCTGGATGATAACCGGCAGGTTGGCCAGGGTTTCCACGTTGTTGAGCACCGTGGGCCGTCCCCACAGACCGCGCTCCACCGACCGGATATACTTGGCCCGTGGCTCGCCGGACCTGCCTTCGATCGAGGTGAACAGGGCCGTGGATTCGCCGCAGACGAACGCGCCGGCGCCCCGGTTGATCTGGATGTCGAAGTTGAAGCCGCTACCCAGGATGTTTTCCCCGAACAGGCCCAACTCCCGTATCTGGGCGATGGCCAGTTCCAGGTTCTTGATGGCGATGGGGTATTCGGCCCGGACATAGATGAAACCCTGCTGAGCGCCGATGGCGTAGGCCCCGAGCAGCAGTCCCTCGAGGACCGAATGCGGGTCGCCTTCCATGATGGCCCGGTCCATGAATGCCCCGGGGTCGCCTTCGTCCCCGTTGCAGACAATATAGGCCGGCCCGGGACGACGGGCCAGAGCCTGGGCCGCCGAACGCCATTTCCGACCGGTCGGGAATCCGGCCCCTCCCCGGCCCCGTATGCTCGATAACTCGACCTGTTCGATTACCTCGGCCGGGGTCATTTCGGTCAAGGCCTTGGCCGCGGCCTGATAGGCCCCGGCCCGCAAGGCGTCCTCGATATTCAAAGGGTCGATGAGGCCCAGATTGCGCATGGCGATCTTGGTCTGCATCTTGTAAAACGGTATGTCCCCCGCAGTCCGATACTGGGTGCCGTTCTGGCTGTAAAGCAACCGGTCGACCACCTCGCCTTTGACCAAGGTCCGATCCACGATCTCCTCGACGTCCTCGGGCTTGACCTGGGCGTAAAACAGACCGGAAGGGTCCAGGTTGACCAGGGGCCCCTGCTTGCAGAAACCATGGCAGCCGGTCTCCTTGATCAACGGCTTGACCTCGGCATCGAGCCCCTTCTCCCCAATCACCCGCCGGAAGGCTGCGGCGATTTTGTCCGAGCCCTGGGCCAGGCAACCAGGCCCCAGACAGACCCGGACCACCGGCTGTTCCGGATCCAGGGCCTTGGCGAGAGAATCCCGCAGGGCCTTGAGTTCATTGGCGCTATTGATACGCTGCATCATCCGCTCCTTTCAGCGAGTCGATCACAACTTCTTCAGTAAATTACGGACCTTGGTCCGTGTCGCCCCGCCGATGTAGGCGTCGTCCACCATGACCACCGGGGCCAGGGCGCAAGCACCCAGGCAGTTGACCGTCTCCAAGGTGAACTTGAGGTCTTCCGTGGTTCGACCGGCTTCCACACCGAGGTCCATCTCGACCCCTTCGGAGATTCGTGCCCCGCCCTTGAGGTGGCAGGCCGTGCCCAGACAGACCCGGATTTCATGCTCGCCCCTGGGCTCCAGGCTGAACGACTTGTAAAACGTGGCCACCGACCAGGCCCGGGTCAGCGGCACGCCGACGTGGTCGCAGACCAGGTTCATGGCCTCGGGGGAAATGTAGTTGTAGGCCGCTTGCACGTCCTGCAGCAGGCTGATGAGGTAACGGGGTTCGCCCGGATACCGTTCCATGATTTCGTCGATATCGACTCGTGGCTTGTTCACGATCTCCTCCTTCCTAATCGGCGGCGTGTGGGTATGCCTCATTCGGCCTTTTTCTAAGGCAATTGCCTTGCCAATTAATTAACATCCTGATTTTATGATATTTATCGCCAATACCCCTCGCCGCGGACCGGAAGGGTACACTGAATATCGTTTCAGCCATGAAACGATTATAATCGGATCAATTTCGAATTTATTTAATTATTCTGATAGTTATCTAACTTTATCGGCATGGTCGATATGTTTCAATAATTGAAACATATCGTTTCAGCGGCCCCGGGCACGGGGCCGCGGCATGACACAACCCGCTAAACCCCGGCCAGAACCCGCATGTCCTCCTGAATCTTTTCCAGCTTGGCCCCGTAGTGGACCTTGAGCCGTTCGACGGCGTCCGGACGGTCGGGCGCGGCCCCGGCCTTGGGCTGGAGGGCGGAGCCGGAAATGCCCTTTTTGGCCAGATCGGCCAGGGCGTCCCCGGCCGCGAGCGCTTCAAGCGCGCCGAGTTCCTCGTCGTAGTCGCGGAACAGGGCCCGGGCTTCCTGGATCAGGGGCCCCAGGCGGTCGCCGGCGAGCATGGCCAGGCCGGTCAAAATGGGTTCGTTTTCGTCTTCGAGGTGAAAGTTCCAGATCATGACCCGGATGAGGGCCTCGCGGAAGCCGGTCCGTTCCGATTCCGGCATGTCCTGGAGCCGGAGGTTCACGTCGCCCGGCCGCATCCGGTCCTCGGCCAGGGCCAGCAGCCAGCCTCGGGCCTGGTCATCGAGTTCCCTGGCCCGGGTCCCGGCTTTTTCCTCGGAGGACTGGACCATGTTTTTGGTCCGTTCCATGACGAGGTCGATGGTGCTTCGGATTTCGGTCATAAGGCACCTCCGGTCCTGATTGATGAGACGTTGGGGGGGCGGTCAATCCGCCGCCCCCTCTTTTCAACGATATAAAAAGGGGGACCGTTTGACAAGTCCCCCTTATCCGGCCGGCCGCGGGCCGATCGTTTAATATTCCCGCGGCAGTTGGTTGAGCTGGGCCAGGGTGAAGACCGGCCCGTCCTTGCAGACGTATTCCGGGCCGACGTTGCAGCGGCCGCAGATGCCGATCCCGCACTTCATGCGGTTTTCCAGGCTCATGATGATCTGGTCGTCCTCGAAGCCGAGCTGTTTGAGCACGGGCTGGGTGAAGCGGATCATGACCGGCGGGCCGCAGACCAGGGCGGCCGCGTTTTCCGGGCTGGGAGCCACCTGTTCGGTCACGGCCGGCGTGAAACCGACCATTCCGTCCCAACCGGGGAACTCGCGGTCCACGGTGATGTGGGCGTCGATGTCGTCCCGTTCCCGCCACTCGCGCCACTCATCCTGGTACATCAGCAGGCCGGGCATCCGGGCGCCGTAGATGAAGTCGATCTTGCCGTACCGGTCCCGGTTGGCCGGATCGAGCATCCAGACGATGGTCGAGCGCAGGGTGGTCACGGCAAAACCGCCGGCGATGATGACGATGTTCTTGCCTTCGAGCTGCTTGAGCGGGTAGGAGTTGCCCAGGGGCCCCCGCACGCCCATGATATCGCCTTCCTTGGCGTTGTGCAGGGCCGTGCTCACCGAGCCGACCCGGTTGACGGTGAAGAGGAGGTGTCCTTTTTCCGTGGGCGAGGAGGCGATGCCGATGGGAATCTCGCCGTACCCGGCCAGAGACAGTTCGGCGAACTGGCCGGGCATGTACTGGAAGGCCTCTTCATCCTCTTTGTTCAAAAAGACCAGGCGGTAGGTCCTCAGGGCCTTGTCCTCGGTAGCCACCGTGATCTGGTCGATGCGGACCGGATAGGGCTTGTATGGATTCTGCACGGGTATCCCTCTTTATCTGTCAGGCGTTCATGTTCCGGACGACGTCGCGGACGTCGATATTGACCGGACACAGGTTGATACAGCGACCGCAGCCGACGCAGCCGATCTCGCCGTCCCGCTTGATGGGGATGTACTTGAACTTGTGCATGAACCGCTGCCGGACCCGCTCTTTCTTGCCGGGCCGGGGGTTGTGTCCCGAGCCGTGCATGGTGAAGAGCCAGGACATGCAGCTGTCCCAGTTCCGGACCCGGTCGCCGTCGCAGCGGCAGACCTCGTCCTGGATGTCGAAGCAGTGGCAGGTCGGGCAGACGAAGGTGCAGGTGCCGCAGTTCAGGCAGCTTTCGTGGACCCGCTCCCAGTGCTCGGCCTCGAACAGATCGAGGACCGACCGTCCGGGAATCTGGTCCTGGGGGACCTTGACGGTAATGGCCTCTTCCGAGGCCGTTTTCTGGCCGGCCGCGGCTTCCAGGGCTTTTTTGTCCGCCTTTTTCAGCCCCTTGGCCTTGGACAGCAGGGCCTCGCCCTTTTCGGTCAGGCCTTTGAGCAGCAACTGGTCGCCGAGGTCCGTGGCCAGCACGTCCAGGCCCTCTTCGTGGAAGGGGCCGCAGTTGACGCTGGTGCAGAAGCAGGTCGGGCAGGGCCGGTTGCAGCCCAGGCCGATCAGGGTCGTGGCCTCGCGCTTCTGGAACCAGTAAGGGTCTTCGTACTGATCGTTGCGAAAGATCCGGTCCAGGACCTGGAAGGCCTTGGCGTCGCAGGGCCGGATGCCGAAGACCGCCCGGGGGGCGGGTTTGTCGCCGGAATCCTCCAGGATGAAGGCCTTTTCGTCGGACGAATCCGTGGTGAAGGTCAGCAGCCGCTCAGACTGGGGGAAGAACAGGTTCTTGGGCGACATGAAGGTATTCTGGAAGTCCAGGAGAAACACGCCGGGGTCCGCGGGGGCGAACTTGATCCGGCCGCCGTCCTCCACCGGGCCGAGGAGTTGGCACTCGGCGGCCAGGGACTTGAAGAAATCGGCCAGGTCGCTTTTCTTGAGGATCATCTCTGACATGGCTCGTCGTCCTTACTTGATGAATTCTTGTGGATCGTTCGGGCGATAGACGGTCAGGGGCGGCTGATCGGTCGGAGAGAGCCCCGTCTCGTAGTTGTAAAGCTCCTTGACGTCCTTTTCCAGCAGGCGCGTGAACTGCCGGACCTTGATGTCCATGGGACAGGCCGCCTCGCAGGCGCCGCAGTCCGTGCAGCGCCCGGCGCAGTGAAAGGCCCGGAGGATGTGATAGGTCATCACGTCGGCCGGGTCCACGGACTTGCCGACCCACTGGGGCATGGTCTCGTCCACGAAACAGACGTGGCAGTAGCACAGGGGGCAGGCGTCCCGGCAGGCGTAGCAGCGGATGCAGGTCTGGACCAGGCTGGTGTAGTATTCGTACCGCTCGCCGTCGGACCTGGCCAGCAGGTCCTTGAGGTCGGCGTACCGGTCCACGCCCTCGAGTTCGGGGACCGGATCGACCACCAGTTCGTCGTGGACCGACGGATTGCGGTGGGCGCAGGTCAGGCAGTTCTGGCGGAGCACCTCGGCCCGGTCCACTTCGGTGGTGAAGTCCTTGCCCTTGAGAATGATACGGCCGTCGGTTTCCGAGGCCGACTCGACGGTCCGGCCTTCCTTTTCCGCGATCAGGGCCGGCTCGACCATGCCCTCGCAGGGTACGCCGATGATGTAGACCTGCTCCTGCTCGATCTGCTTTTCCACGATGTGGTTGACTATGTTGCGGGCGTCGCAGCCCTTGGCCACCACGGCGACCCGATCCTTGCGCCGGGGCAGAAAGTTGGCCAGGTTGAGCCGGCAGTGGGAGTTCCAGACCAGCAGGTCGCATTCGGCCTCGGTCCGGGCGAAATGGGGCGCGGTCTTGAGGGGGACCGTCCCTTCCCGAAAGCCGATGACCAGGTCGGCCTTGCCTTCGGCCAGGACCCGCTTGGCCGCTTGACGAATCTTTTCCGTTCGGGTCTGCATTTAGGCCACCTCGATTCTGTGCTTGACGAAGCGCTCGTTGGGGCCGGCCGCCTTGACCGCCTCGATGACCCGGATGGCCACGTCCTGGAACTTGGTGGCCTCGGCCGAGGATATCCACGAGAAGTGCAGGCGGCCCGGTTCCAGCCCCATGTTGAGGAGCATGTTGTGCAACAGCGTGAATTTTCTGCGGGCATACAGGTTGCCGGCGATAAAGTGGCAGTCTCCGGGGTGACAGCCGGAGACCCAGACGCCGTCGGCGCCACGCCGAAAGGCCTCGAGAATGAACTTGGGGCTCATTCGGCCGGTGCAGGGCAGCCGGATGGCGCGGAAGTTGGGCGGATACTGGAGCCGGCTGACGCCGGCCAGATCGGCCCCGCCGTAAGTACACCAGTTGCAAAAGAAGGCCACGATTTTCGGTTCGAACTCATCACTCATAACGTCATCCTTATAGCGAAGCCGCGATCTGGGCGAAAACGCCGGCATTGGTAAAGCCCCTCAGTTGGGGCGCCCCGGAGCGGCAGGAAGACACGCAGGTCCCGCAGCCCTTGCAAAGGGCCTCGTTGACCACGGCCTTGCTCTTGTCGTCCAGGGAAACGGCCTTGTAGGGACAGACGGTGACGCAGACGTTGCAGCCCGTGCAGCGGTTCTGGTTGATTTCGGCCACCACGCCGCCGACCTGGAGTTCGGTCGAAGTCAGCACGGTTACGGCCCGGGAGGCCGCGGCCTGGGCCTGGGCCACCGCTTCCTCCATGGGCTTGGGATAGTGGGCCAGCCCGGCCATGAACACGCCGTCCGTGGCGAAATCCACGGGACGCAGCTTCTGGTGGGCTTCCAGGAACCAGCCGTCGTCGTCCAGGGCGATCTTGAACATCTGGGCCAGGTCGTTGTCACGCTCGCTGACGATGGCCGAGGCCAGGGTCAGGTAGTCGGCCCGGATGGTCACTTCCCGCGTCAGGATGGGGTCGTAAACGGTCACTTCGATGTCCGAACCGACCTTTTCCACCCGAGGCTTGCGATCCACGTCGTAGCGGATGAACATGACCCCCTTGGAACGGGCCGCCTTGTACAGGTCCTCCTTGCTTCCATAGGTCCGAATGTCCCGATAAAGAATAAATACCCGGGCCTCCGGGTTGCGTTCCTTGATCTCCAGCGCGTTCATCACGGAGTGGGTGCAGCAGACCTTGGAGCAGTAAGGCCGCTCCGGTTCGCGGGAGCCCACGCACTGGATGAAAACGAAGCTGTCCGCCTGGTTCAGGCCCGGGTCGTCACCGGCCAGCAGGGCGTCGAAGCCCAGAGAGGTCACGACGCGATCATCCTGGCCGTATAAATATTCCGTGGGCTGGTATTCACTGGCCCCGGTGGCGATCACGGCGGCCCCGTGCTTGATCTCGGAGCCGTCGGACAGGTTCGAGGTAAAGTTGCCGATGAAGCCGTCCACGGCCGCGAGCCGGGCGCCCAGGTGGACGGTCACGTTCTCGTCCGACGCGATCCGACCCTTGAGGTCTTCGACGTAGGCCTTGATGTCCTCGCCCTTGGCCGTGGCGTTGAGCCGGTTGGCGTTGCCGCCAAGCTGGTCGGTCCTTTCCACCAGATCGACCCGGAAACCCTGATCGCTCAAGGACAGGGCCGTGTTCATTCCTGCCACCCCGCCGCCGATGACCAGGGCCGAGGGATCGACGTTGATGGTCGTTTCCCGCAAGGGCGACAGCAAGGCCGCCTTGGCCACGGCCATCCGCACCAGGTCCTTGGCCTTTTGGGTCGCCCCGTCCGGATCGTTGGAGTGGACCCAGGAGTCGTGGTTGCGAATGTTGGCCATTTCGAAGAGGTACTTGTTCAGGCCGGCGTTGATCAGCGTCTCCTGGAACAGGGGCTCATGGGTCCTGGGCGAGCAGGCCGCGACCACGATGCGGTTGAGGTTGTTGTCCCGGATGACCTGGGTCATCTTGTCCTGGGTGTCCTGGGAGCAGGTGAACATGTTCTCTTCGACGAACTCGACGAAGGGCAGGCTCCTGGCGAACTCGGCCACCTCGGGCACCCGGACCACGCCGCCGATATTGATGCCGCAGTTGCAAACGAACACGCCGATGCGGGGCGGTTCGCCCTGGATGTCCCTCTGCGGCGGAGCGACCTTTTCCCGGACCTCGGTGGACCGGGCCGACGCCAGGCGCGACGAGGCCGCGCTGGCCGCCGCACTGGCTTCCATGACCGAAATGGGGATGTCCTTGGGACCGGTAAAGACGCCGCAGGCGTAAATGCCGGGCCGGCTGGTGGCCACGGGCGCGAAAGTCGTGGTCTTGGCAAACTTGTAATGGTCCAGTTCCACCCCCAGCCGCTGGGCCAGGTCCACGGTTTCGGGCGTGATCTCGAGACCGTGGGACAGAACCACCATGTCGAAGGCCTCGGACTCCGGCCGGCCGTCCTCGGTCACGAAGTTCAACTCCAGCCCGCCGTCCGGCGAGGGGTCGACCGTGTGGATGCGGGAACGCACGAAACGGATGCCCGCCGCCTTGGCCTTCTCGTAGTACCGCTCGAAGTCCTTGCCAAAGGTCCGCATGTCCATGAAAAAGATGGACACGTCCAACTGGCCGTGGCTGTGCTCCTTGGCGATGATCGCCTCTTTGAGGGCGTACATGCAGCAGACGCTGGAACAATACCCGTTGTCGCACTTGTTCAGGTCCCGGGAGCCCACGCACTGCATGAAAGCGATCCGGGCCGGTTCCATGTCGTCGCCCGGCCGCACGAGATGCCCCATGGTCGGGCCGGAGGCCGCCAGAAGACGCTCGAACTCGAGCGCGGTGACCACGTTGGGATGGTTGGCGTACATGTAAGTGTTGAAGGCCGTGGGATCGAAGGCCCGGAAACCCGGGGCCAGAATCACGGACCCGACCCGCAGTTCCATCTCCCGGGGCTTCTGGTCGAAATTGACCGCGCCCACCGGGCAGAACTTTTCGCAGGCCCGACATTTGCCCTTGGCGAAATAGATGCAGTTGTCCGCGTCGATGCGGTACTTCAAGGGCACGGCCTGGGCGTACTGGACGTAAGTCGCCTTGCGCTTGTCCAGGCCTTCGTTGTACTCGTTGTCCACCCGCTTGGGACATTTGGCGGCGCAGTCGCCGCAGGCGATACACTTGTCCACGTCGATATATCGCGGGCGCTGCGCGGCGCGGACGGTGAAATCACCCTCGTCGCCCTGGATGTCCAGAATGTCCGTCAACGGTAAAAGCTCGATATTGATGTGCCGGCCGACCTCGACCAGTTTAGGCGAAATAATTCACATGGCACAGTCATTGGTCGGGAACGTCTTGTCCAACTGGGACATGACCCCGCCAATGGCCGCCGATTTTTCCACCAGGTAAACGAAATAGCCTGAATCGGCCAGATCGAGGGCGGACTGCATCCCGGCGATGCCTCCACCAACCACCATGACCGATCCGATCGTTTTGTGGGCCGCTCCGCTCATGCCAACCTCCGTGGTTTTACGCACCATTGCTGTTTACTTTTGAAAATTAAATAAGTCTAACAGACAAATCGTCTAGTCACATTCCGGGCCGCTTGTCAAGGGGGTAGACCCGTTCTTCCGGAACATCGGCCCTCGCCAAGGCCTCAATCAGCCCACTCGACGGCCACCTCGTCCGGGTCCCCTTGTTCGGCAAAATAGACGTTCACCCGCTGTTCCCGGATGGTCTCGACAAATAACCCTTTGAAATCAGAACAAATAGGCAGTTCCCGATGCCCCCGGTCCACCAGCACGGCCAGTTCGATCCGGGCCGGACGCCCGAAATCCATCAGGGCGTCCATGGCGGCCCGCACGGTCCGGCCGGTGAACAGCACGTCATCGACCAGCAGGACCCGCCGGTCGTCCATGGAGAAGTTCAGTTCGGTCTTGCCCACGATCGGCTTGTGCGCCACGCGGGTCCAGTCGTCGCGGTAGAGATTGATGTCGATGACGCCGGTGGGGATGTTCCGGCCGGTTCTTTTTTCCAACAGGGCTTTGAGCCGTTGGGCGAGGAATACGCCGCCCGTACGAATGCCCACCAGGACCAGTCCGGCCGCCCGCGGATCGCGAGCGAGTATCTCGTCGGCCATTCCTGCCAGGGCCCGGGCCACCCCGTCTTTGTCCAGAACCGATTTTTTCAACAAAAAGCACACGCTCCTGACCGGTTCGTGAAAGATATCTTAATAACATCCGCCCTCTGAGGGGTCAAGCATTTTTTGGCCGGGTCCGCGGCGGGACCGCCTTGTAACCGCCCTACAAACCTTGACTTTGCCCCCAAGGCCCTCTATGATTTTCTTAGTGGAGGTTAGGCGACCGAAATGACCGAGACCATGAGTCCGGGCCAGGAGGCGGCCCGGGACGGCCTGCAGAAACGTTTGGGCTACACCTTTCAAGACGGCGCCCTGCTGGAGCGCGCCTTGCGGCACCGCTCCTACGTTCACCAGTTCCGGAGCGAAACGGACGAGGCCCAGGACATGGAGGACAACCAGCGGCTCGAGTTCCTGGGCGACGCCGTTCTGGGTCTCTGTGTGGGCACCCTGCTTTACGACACGTTCCCGGATTTCAAGGAAGGGGAAATGTCCAAGATGCGGGCCGGCCTGGTCAATGAAGCGCGACTGGCCAAACTGGCCCGCCAGATCGACCTGCCGTCCAGTCTGCTTCTGGGCCGGGGCGAGGACGCCACCGGCGGCCGGGACAAGGATTCGATCCTGGCCGATGCCGTCGAGGCCGTCCTGGCGGCCATCTATCTGGACGGCGGTTTCGAGGCGTCCATGGAAGTGGTGGAAAATCTGTGGGGGGAACTGATCTCCCTGGGCCCGGGCATCGAACTGCTCGGCGACTACAAGACCCGGCTCCAGGAACTCACCCAGCGTGTCTATGGCGAGGTGCCGACCTACCTGTTGACCGGAACCGAAGGTCCCGACCACGACCGGACCTTCGAGGTCAGCCTGGTCGTGGGCGGCCGGCCCCTGGCCTCCGGCAAGGGCCGGAGCAAGAAGGCGGCCGAAAAGGCGGCCGCCCGTTCCGCCCTCGAAAAACTGGGCCGTTCAGTGGCCCGGCCCTCGTGAACCCGACCGGAAACCGCCCGTGAAACCATTCGTCATCCCGTTTTTCCTGCCCCAGCAGGGCTGCCCTCACCGGTGTCTTTACTGCAACCAGCACCGTTCCGGAGGCCGACGCGCCGAACCCCTGTCCCCCCCGGCCGTGACCCGGGGACTGGAAACCGGCCTGAACTCGCCCCGGCGCCGCCCGGAGGCTCCGGTGGAAGCCGCGTTTTTCGGCGGCACCTTCACCGCCCTGCCTCGCGAGCGGCAGGCCGCTCTGCTGGGGGCCTGCGCCCCCTTTCTGGAGTCGGGACGGCTTCAGGGGGTCCGCTTGTCCACCCGGCCGGACGCCCTGTCCGACGAGGAGATCGCTTTTCTGGGCCGCA
>JAHJTB010000433.1 GCA_018830135.1 Pseudomonadota bacterium
CCTGCTGGAAATCCACGGCTCGATCTGGCGGGTCCGCTGCACGGCCTGCGGATTGAAGATCGAGGACCGGACCGTGCCCCTGCCCATTCCGCCCCGCTGTCCCGAATGCGAAGGACTGTTGCGGCCGGACGTGGTCTGGTTCGGAGAGTCCCTGGACCCTTCCGTCCTCGACACGGCCTTCCAGGCCGCGGCCCGGGCCGAAGTCATGCTGGTCGTCGGCACCTCGGCCGTGGTCCAGCCGGCGGCGTCCCTGGCCTGGCAGGCCAAGCAGGCCGGGGCGTACGTCATTGAAATCAACCTGGAAACCACGCCCTTTTCCAACCGGGCCGACGCGGTCCTCACCGGCCCCTCCGGCCGTATCCTGCCCCGGCTCGTCCGGGGTCCGGGCTGAGGAGGCGGGGTCGCTTTGGCCATCGTCACCCTGACCACGGATTTCGGCTGGCGGGACAACTTCGTCGGGGTCATGAAGGGCGTCATCCTGGCCCGTTGCCCCCAGGCCCGTCTGGTCGACCTGGCCCACGATCTGCCCGCCCACGACGTGGCCCAGGCCGCGTTCAGCCTCTGGTCGGCCTGGCCCTTCTTCCCGGAAGGCACGGTCCACCTGGCCGTGGTGGACCCGGGCGTGGGCGGTCAACGGGCCGTCCTGGCCGTCCGGGCCGCCGGCCGGTATTTTGTGGCCCCGGACAACGGCCTGCTGAGTTACGTGCTCGACGACTGCCCCGACTTCGAAGCCCGCCGGATCGAGCACGCCGACCTGCGTTTCGAGACCGTCAGCCACACTTTTCATGGCCGCGACGTCATGGCCCCGGCCGCGGCCCGACTGGCGGCCGGCTTTGCCTTTGACCAGGTCGGGCCTGGGATTCAGGAACCTGTCCGGCTCCCGCTCCTCAAAGCCCGGGCCGGTCCGGATGCGATCCAGGGCCGAGTGGTCTATGTGGACCGTTTCGGCAACCTGATCACCAACATTGACGCGAACGACCTGGCCGGCTGGGACCCGGACCAACTGACCCTGGAAATCGGCGACCTGATTGTCCGGGGGCTGTCCGCCGCCTACGCCTCGGCCGAACCGGGCCGGCTTCTGGCCCTGGGCGGAAGCCAGGGACTGATCGAAATCGCCCGCAACCAGGGCAGGGCCGAAGACCCGCCCCGGCTGACCGTGGGCACAACCGTCGTCATCAGGAGGCAAGGACCATGAAGCTGATCGAAGTCAAGGCTGAAAAACCCGGACTCCCCTTTCCCCTGCTCCTGGTCCACGGCGCCTGGCACGGCGCTTGGTGCTGGGAACCCTTCATGCACCACCTGGCCGGACTCGGCATCACCTCCTACGCCTTCGACCTGCCCGGTCACGGCGAACGGCTGACCGAAGGCGCGGCCGGACGCGGCATCCCCGAATACACAGCGGTCCTGGCCGAGGCCGTGGCCCAGCTCGCCCCCCAAAACCCGGTCCTGGTCGGACACTCCATGGGCGGACTCATCGTCCAGAAATACCTGGAAGCCCGTAATGCCCCCGCGGCCGTGCTCGTGGCCCCCTGCCCGGCCATGGGCGGCGGGCTGGACCTGTTCCTCAAGTACGGCCTCCACCACCCGGCCGACGGCCTGGCCGTCACCCTGGGCCGTCTGTCCCGAGTCCGCAACCCGAAAATGTGTCACCGTCTTTTCTTTTACGACGTCAGCCCGGAGAACCTCCGCGCCGCCTTCCGGCGCCTGGTCCCCGAATCCTGCCGGGCCATCCGCCAGATGGTCTTCCCCGGCTTCAAGGTCAAGGCGGCCCCACCCAAGCCGGGCACGCCGGTCCTGGTCGTGTCCGCCGGGCACGATTACTTTTTCCCTCCGGCCCTGCTGGAAAAATGGTCCAAACCGGCCGGTTTCGATTACCTGACCTTTCCCGATTCAGGGCACAACCTGTTCATGGAACCCGCCCTGCCCCAATTCGCGGACCAGGTCCTGGCCTGGATCACGGACCGGGTCGAGGCAGCGTCGGAGGGGCCGCCCGCCGGCGAGGCGGGCTGATCCGCCTCAGGCGGGTGAGTTCAACAATCCGAGTAAGCATTTTGGGTTACGCTTCGCTAACCCAGCCTGCAAAATTCACATCAGCCCGCCGCTCACTCGTTTTTGGGGGGAGCGAAGCGACGACGCAATCTCATGTTACCGTATTGGAAAAACGATTCGACAGGGAACTATGGCCGACGCAAATAGCGGAGTGCCTATTTTATATTATTGCTCCTCGGCTCACCCGAAACCCCGTCATCTGCAATCCACGGCCGGACTTGCCATCCGGCCAATCGATCTATATACTTTCCTTCCAACATCTTCGGGAGTGGAGTTCATGACCGAACCGCATCTGACCGACATGGACAAACTGGCGCACCTGCTGGAACACTGGCGGGAGCACAACGACGAACACGCCGCCAACTACGAGTCCTGGGCCGACAAGGCCGCCCGGGCCGGCCACAAGGAAACGGCCGCCCTGCTCCGCCAGGCCGCCCAGGCCACCCAGCAGATCAGCGACCTGTTCTCCCGGGCCAAAAAAGCCATCAAATAGGCTGTTTACCGTCCTGCCCCTTTTCAGGGGACTCGACGGCTTTTTTGATCGTAGCCGCGATCCGTTCGGCGATCTCCCGCTCTTCCGTGGGCAGGGCCGATAATCTCGACTCGTCGCCGTCAAGCGCGTACTCAAGGCCGGGCTTGAGAAAGGCCAGCCGCTCCCGAATCGGCCGGCTCGACGTTTCCAGCAGCACGTCCAGCAGCTTGACCGCCTCGTCCATGGAACATGTTTTCGCCACTTGGGTGATCAATTCAACCCGGGCATCCAGACGCGCTTCCATCGGCGTTCCATCCGGTTCCAAGTCTTCAAGACGGGTCAGCCAATCGATAGATTCCGCTGTTCGACCCTCGCGGCAGAGCAGATTGACCAAGGCTGAAAAGCTAGAATACATCGTTTTTCCCGAGAGTTCCACGCAATGACCGTAGTCGGCGAGTGCTTCATCGATTCGTCCTAATTTTTCATATGCTGCGCCACGGTAGCGCAAAACCCATGACAGGCTATCGGGCGGCGCGCCGTCCAAGCCCAAGACCGCTGTATAGTCCGATAGCGCCCGTACAAGGTCACCCGACTGATGCTTGGTAAAGCCTCGGCCAACCAACACGCGACTCAGCAATTCAACATCCAGGCCGGGCTGCTCGGACAGAATGGTAAATGCTTCCAATGCCCGCATGTGGTCGCCCACCAGCCCGTAACACCAGGCCAGCCCGATCCGGGCCGGGATGCTTTCCGGATCCTTTTCCAAGGCCTTGGTGTACGCTTCCTTGGCCCGGTCCATGTCGCTCCGCTCCAGCAACCGATCTCCGAGCGCTGTAAATCCTGAC
>JAHJTB010000434.1 GCA_018830135.1 Pseudomonadota bacterium
CAGCGTGGACATCACCAAGGCCGCCGTGGAAACCGCGCCCCTGGTCATCGCCCAGGTCAACGCCTACATGCCCCGGGTCCAGGGGGACGCCTTCATTCACGTCAAGGACGTGGACTTCATCATCGAACACGACGAGCCCATCCTCGAGTTCGAGAACCAGGTCTCCGACGAGATCGCCGAACGGATCGGCCGGTACGCGGCCCGGATCATCAACGACGGGGACACCATCCAGGTGGGGTACGGCAGCGTGCCCAACGCCATCCTCTCGGCCCTGGAAGGCAAGAAGCATCTGGGCGTCCATACCGAACTGCTGACCGATGGACTGGTCGATCTCATCCGTTCCGGCGTGATCGACAACTCCCAAAAGACCATCAGCCGGGGCAAGACCATCGCCGCCTTCTGCATGGGCAGCCGGGAGACCTACGACTTTCTGCACAACAACCCGACCATCGAGATGCGGACCATCGACTACGTCAACAATCCCCGCATCATCGCCCGAAACCGGAACATGACCGCCATCAACAGCGCCCTGCAGATCGACCTGACCGGCCAGGCCACGGCCGAGTCCCTGGGCCATACCTTTTTCAGCGGCATCGGCGGCAGCGCGGACTTCATGCGCGGCTCGGTCCTGGCTCCGGGCGGCCGGAGCATCCTCCTGCTCCAGTCCACGGCCCACGACGGCGAAATCTCCCGGATCGTGCCCCATCTCGACCCCGGCGCCGGCGTGACCCTCGGCCGGGGCGACCTGAAATACGTGGTCACCGAATACGGCATCGCCTATCTGTACGGTAAGAACATCCGGGAACGGGCCATGTCCCTCATCGCCATCGCCCACCCCAAGTTCAGGCCCTGGCTGATCGAGGAGGCCAAGAAACACCACTTCATCTACCCGGATCAGGCCTTCATACCCGGCCAGCGGGGCGAGTACCCCGAGCACCTCGAGTCCGTCAGCCAGACCCGGACCGGCCTGGACCTGACCCTCCGCCCGGTCAAGATCAGCGACGAACCCCTGATCAAGGACTTCTTCTACTCGGTCTCGGAAAGCTCCCTGTACAAGCGCTTCATCTCGCCCATCGTCAAGATGCCGCACCACCGGCTTCAGGAGTTCGTGGTCATCGACTACGGCAAGGACATGGCCATCCTGGCCGTGCTCGAGGCGGAAGACATGGAGGTCATCGTCGGCATCGGCCAGTACCTGGTCCTCGAGCACCAGAACATCGCCGAAGTCGCCTTCCTGGTCCGGGACGACTATCAGGACCGGGGCATCGGCTCCGAACTGCTCAAATACCTGACCTTCCTGGCCCGCCGGCAGGGACTCGAAGGCTTTACCGCCGAGGTGGTCATGAATAACGAGGCCATGATCCACCTGTTCGAAAAGATGGACTTCGACATCACCAAGAAGTTCGAATCCAACGCCTTCCGCCTCCTCATGAAGTTCAAGACCCAGCCGCCCCCGGCCTGATTGGACGCCGCCGCCCTATAAGGGGTTGGCCCGGGGTTCAAATGGGCGTATATTGACGGGTGTCGATCAGGATTTCGTAAGCGGGGGAAGCGATTCGATGAAAAACATGCTTGGAGGCGAGAGCACGGGCGCCATTCCGTCGCCCGTGGACGCGGCCACGGTCGTTCTGGTGCGGGACGTGGAATCGGGGCCGTTCGAGGTTTTTCTGATGCGGCGCAGCCGGAATCAGTCCTTCATGGGCAGCGCCTTTGTCTATCCCGGCGGCAAGCTGGACCCGGAGGACGTGGCCCCGGACCTGGCCGCCTGGGGCCGGGGGGTGACCATTGACGAAGCCCGCCGGGCCCTGAACGAGAACGGACTGCCGAACGAAACGGTCCTGGGTTTGTACTTTGCCGCCCTGCGGGAGACCTTCGAGGAGTCCGGGGTGCTGCTGGCCTCCCGGGCCGATGGGGAGCGGATCGACTTTTCCGACCCGGCCGTGCAGAAACGCTTCGGCGAACACCGCCGGGCCGTCCTTGCCGGCAAGATGGACCTGAAATCCCTGGCGGAGCAGGAGGGCCTGCGCTACTCGCTGGACCGCCTGACGCCCTATGCCCACTGGATCACCCCGGAAATCGAGTCCAGGCGCTTTGACACCCGCTTTTTCCTGGCCCGGATTCCGAGGGACCAGGTCCCGGTGCACGACTCGATCGAAATGACCGAATCGCTCTGGATCACGCCGACCCGGGCCTTGGAAGACGCCCGGGCCGGCCGGCTGATGCTCATGCCACCCACGTATAAAACCATGGAAGAGCTGTCGGCCTTTTCCACCCTGGACGCCCTGCTGGCCTCGGCCGTCCGGCGACCGCCGAAGACCATCCAGCCTCAGCCTTTCAAGGAGGGCGACCTGTTCGGACTCAAGCTGCCCCACGATCCGGAATACGGGATCGAGGCCTACAGGCAGCCCCACCGCCCCGACGAGCCCTGCCGGATCGTCATGACCGAAACCGGCTGGCGGGCGTATTGCTACCAGGACTTTCAGGCCATGAGGGAGGGGAAAAAGGGATGAATCGGATTCAGCGCGCACTGATCAGCGTAACCGACAAAAGCGGCGTCGTGGATTTCGCCAAGGCCCTCAGCGGCATGGGCGTGAACATCCTGTCCACCGGCGGCACGGCCCGGGCCATGTCCGATGGCGGGGTCCCGGTCGTGGAAGTCGCCGATTTCACCGGATTTCCCGAAATGCTCGACGGCCGGGTCAAGACCCTGCACCCCAAGATTCACGCCGGCATCCTCTTCCGGCGGGACGTCAAGGACCACCTCGATCAAATGGCCCGGCACCACCTGGCGCCCATCGACCTGGTCTGCGTGAACCTGTATGCCTTCGAAGCCACCGTGGCCCGGCCCGGCGTGACCCTGGAGGAGGCCATCGAGAACATCGACATCGGCGGCCCGACCCTGCTGCGGGCTTCGGCCAAGAACTACGCCTCGGTGACCGTGGTCGTGGACCCGGCCGACTACGCCCGGGTGATCGAGGAGATGAAGGCCCATGACGGGGCCACGACCATCGAGACGCGGTTCGCCCTGGCCAAAAAGGTCTTTGCCCTGACCCACGCCTACGACGGGGCCATCACCCGATACCTGGCCGGGGTCCAATAGTCTCCCTATTCCCGCTCCCGGACCAGGGGCACGAACCGGACCTGCATCAGGGACCTGGTCCGCACCCGGCCCGAGGCGTCCTTGTCCGCCAGGACCAGGCTCTGGACCATCCAGGGCTGGCCGACCGGGATGATGATCCGGCCGCCGGGTCCGAGCTGTTCGACGAGCGGCGGCGGGATGTGTCCGGCAGCGCAGGTGACGATGATCGCGTCGAACGGGCCCTGGTCCGGCCAGCCGTAGTACCCGTCGGTCTCCTTGAGCTGGATGGCGCCGTATCCCAGTCCGGCCAGGCGCTTTCGCGCGCTTCGGTGCAGTTCGGGAATGATCTCGATGGAATGGACCCGGCCCGCGGTTTCGGCCAGCACGGCGGCCTGGTACCCGGACCCGGTCCCGATTTCCAGCACCTTTTCCCCGCCCGTCAGTTTCAGGGCCTCGGTCATAAAAGCCACGATGTAGGGCTGGGAGATGGTCTGGCCGTACCCGATGGGCAGGGGCCGGTCCTCGTACGCTTCGGATACCGCTTCCCGGGACACGAACAGGTGCCGGGGGACCTTGCGCATGGCCGCCAGGACTTTCGGATCGCTCACGCCCCGGTCCTCGATCTGCCGTTCGACCATGGCCAGACGCCGGGCCTGGAACCCGTCATCTCCGGCCGGCGACGGGGCCGGGAGGAGAAGGGGTAGAAGCATGATGGCCAGACCCATACAACGCCTTGCGATCATAATGCTTCTCCGGAAACCGTCATGGCAGGCGCTCGACCTGCCCCGCAAATTTTCGCTCCTTCCCCAGCTCCAGTTTGGAAACGCCTTTTTTGCCTTGACGCTCCGCTTCAACACCTTAATCCAAATGCTGCTCCCGCGGCAAGAAACCCTGCCATGACTCGAAAGAAGGGAATCTGGAGCTACCAGGATCGGGTTACCATTCTGGAGCTTCTTGGGAACCCGAAAAAAAGGGCCTCAGCGCGGTACCCGAATCACCCATTCTCTTCCGTCTTGCGCAGGATTTCCCTGGGTATACCGATTTCCGCGGGGATGGTGGTCACCGGCAGCAGGACGGTGAAGATGGAACCATGATCCGGGCGGCTGCTCACCAGGATTCGTCCGCCATGTTTGGTCACCAGGCCTTGGGAAACGCTCAGCCCCAGACCCGTGCCCTTGCCCTTGGCTTTTGTGGTGAAAAACGGGTCGAAAATGGAGGTCAGAATATGTTCGGGTATGCCGCTGCCAAAATCGATGATTTTTACGGCGAGGTAATTGGGTTCATCCGCCGGGGCAACCAATACCTGAATCTTGTCTCCCTTATGCGAGGCGTCGATGGCATTCAACAATAAATTGAGAAAGACCTGCTGGAGCTGCTGGGTATCGCCATGAACCCGAGGCAGGTTGTCCGTGGACTGGAGTTCGATCTTGATGCCCATGAGCTTGATCTGGTTGGCCGCCAGGGCGATGGTCTCTTGCAGGAGTCGGGGCAGGTCCAGAGGCTCCATCAGGGACCCGCTCTCCCGGGCGAAGTCCAGGAGATTTTTTATGATCGTCTTGGCCCGACCCGATTCCGCGACGATGTCCGAAATCATCTCCAGACGCTGATCGTCATCCAGGTCGGCGTAGTCTTCCTTCAAGACATGCGCGCTCAGGGTGATGTTGTTGAGCGGATTGTTGAGTTCATGGGCAACGCCCGCGGTCAGGGTTCCAACGGCCCGCATTTTGTGGGATTGAATCAGGATGGATTCCCGCTTGTCCAGTTCTTCGACCATGACGTTGATGGCCAGGGCCAGGGAGGTGAACTCGTCTCGAAAAGGACGCGTCGGGGTAATGGGATCGAACTGGCCCAAAGCGATCTGATTGGCGTGCTCTCCAATATTGCGAAGGGATTTAAGCATGCGGCTGCCCAGCAGGAAAGCGGCAACGGCCATGCCCAGCAGGGTGATCGTCAAGGAAAAGATCAGAATCTGGAGCGCATTCCGGGTCGTGGCGTTCAGCGACGCTTTTTCCCTGAAAATGAGCGATTTGGCGGCGGTAATGAGTTCCTGGCCTTCCTTGCGAAGCTGGTCTTGGAGTTGAAGTTTCTTTCGGTCGAATTCAGGGGACCCGGTGGGGTCCAGCGTGCCGATCTTTCTGAGCAGACCCTGATAGGACTGAAGTCGGTGAAGCATGGTCTGGCTCCACTGACGCCCCATCACTTCGGATAGTTCCTCGGAATTGCTCGCAAGAATCTGTTCGGCCTGAAGCACGTAATCCAGGGCGTCTTCCAGATTGCTTCCGTACAGGAGGAAGTTTTTTTCAAACCGGCGGGCCTGGACGACCTCGATCGCGTAATCGTTGAAAATTTCCAGAAAGCGTATCTTGCTTTCAATGCTGTCGAAGTTGTAAATCAGCATGATCGCCATCCCGGCCGCCACCAGGAAAAAGGGGGCCAGGAAGCCCAGGAACATTTGCATTCGGAGGCTGACCCGGGGACGGTCCAACAGGGCCTTGTTGATCTCCGTTACGCTCTTGCCCGGAAGAAGGCTTTTGGTTTTCACCGAGCGATCGGCCCAGTCATAGGTCTTTTCGGTCATGGAGCTCCCGACTCTCCGGTCGTATCCTTGCCGACCGTTTCGCCGGCGGGTTCGATGTCATGGCCCAATGCCCGGGCGGCCTTGGCAATCACCGAACGCAGGTCGTCCGGGGTAAAGGGCTTGGCGATAAAATCGAAAGCGCCCTTTTCCATGGCCTCCCGGGCCAGGGACATCATGGCATACCCCGTAATCATGATCACCTTGGTCTTCGGCCATTTTTCAAGGACGAATTCAAGCACCTGCATGCCGTCAATATTGTCCATCCGGATATCGGTCACGACAATGGGGAACTCCTTCTCGGCCAGGCGGGCCAAGGCCAGTTCCGGAATTTGAAAGACTTCCACTTCACAGCCGATTTTGGCCAGAGCCGGTTTGAGCCGCTTGCCGACAATGGCTTCGTCGTCCAGAAGAAGCACTTCGAGGGGCAGGTCCATGATATTACACCTCCTGTTTCAATCATCGGTCATATGGTTACAATTTACAACTCCGCCTTCCCCAATGGAAACCAGTCGATTTTTTATTCCCCCGGGGCCCGGGTTCGGTCCGGAATTCGTCCTAGTGGTTGCCAAAAGAGTAGCGTCCGGAAAAAATGCTGATGACCTGGACCTCGACAAATCGGACCCCGGGCAGCATGCGAACCAGGTCCCGGACGGTCTGTTGGGTCCTGTCCTTTTCTCGTTTCGCGGAGTGAACCCGGACCGTGACGTTACCCCCGTTCGCCTGGATATGGGCCTGGGGGAAGGCGTGTATGAGTTTTTCCCGCACGCGGCTGGCCAGGAGCTTGTCCTGCAGATTCTTGCTGGAGTAGGTCATGGCCTGGAACTTCCGGTCTTCGGATGTCGCGCATATGATATCCACGGCCTTTTCCACATCCATGGTTTCCAGATTGAGAACCATATCATAGTGGGCCGGATCGGTTTCGTCGATTCCAAAAACCGTTGTGGACCAGCGTCGGCGGCCCTCGTTCTGAGACTGTATCATTTTTTCAATTTTGGCCTGATTTTCAGGGCCCGGCTTCAGGCCCAGACTGGAGATGCGCTCCCCGGGTTCGGCGAGAATGCGGACGCGCAAGGCATGACTGACGCCACTGGTAAAAAGGTGGGCGGCCAGACCGTGGCAGACGATATTATCGGCCAGGAGTCTTTCCAGGCATTCCGCCTGGACGTAGGTAATCAGCTCGATCCGATCCCGGGAACTCATTCCAAAAAACCGGATGGGTTCGTCGAGCGCCCGGACCAGTTTTTTTTCTTCGACCTGGTGCTGTTCCGCGACCACGGCCAACAGTTCACGCCCCAGGCGGGGATAGTCCAATCGTTCGGCCACCGCCGCGGCGATTTTCTCTTCCAGTTTGGGTGTATCGGATGAAATGGGTATCACGGGCATGGTCTGCTTCCTCTCTCGCGGCCGGGCCGACGCGGGCCGCCGCGACTAGATCGCGCTTTCCGGGAAAGGCTGATCCTCGCGCATCTCCAGGTGGTTGATGGCGGGGATGGACCGGCGCAGCGCGTTGAATCTTTCGTTCAACTGACGACGTTGCCTTCCGCCCATGGCGGTATAGACGATCACGTTGCCGAACTCGCTGGTCACTCTCACGTTATAGAATTCTTCCTGAACCAGGGCGGCCTTGACCTGACAGGCCAGGGCGAGGTCATCCATCTTGCGTTGGGCTTCCGTCGTGGTCCGAAAGCATTCCTTGCCGGCGGCCTGGACGATGAATTCAACGGCATCATCCACCGTCAGCTTGTCGATATGAATGATCAGGTCGTAGAGCAGGGGGTCCCAGGGGTCAACGCCGTAGAGGGTCCGGGTCCAATTCCGGCGTTCCTCATCGTCTTTTAACAACAGGCTGCGAGCTTCGGCCTTGGAAATCGAAACCCGTTCCACCTCGGTCTCGACGCGGGTGTTCAGGTCGGCAATGATTCGAACCTTCAACACGTGCGGCACCCCCCGGAGGAGCAGATGCCCGGCCAGGCCGTGGTAGACCAGGTTGTCCTGTTGGGCCTGGTTCGCCAGGGCGTAGCGGATATAAGCCAGGAAGGACTGGCGGCCTTGAGAAAACCGGTCCAGGATGGAGGGCGCATCATGGATGGCCCTGACCAGCCGTATCTCGGGAATGTTGAAATGGCTGGACGCCTCGATCAGCACATCCCGATTGGTAAGCCGGTATCCCAGTCGGGCGGCCGCCCTTTCGGCCACTTCGCGGCCTTTGCTGTACGACCCTCTCGATATGGTAATAATTGCCATCTGTCGTTCTCCCAACCTTAAATCCGAAATTTGCGGTTGCCTTCCACCGCGGCGCCGAACACGCGGGGCGGGCCCGCCAACCGGACCATGGTCCGTTCCCTACATGTCGAGGCCCCGCTACCCATCCAAGTGCAACATTCGTTTTAAAACAAGATGTCAAGCATCACGATCATCACCGCCAGGAAGACGATGCTGACCAGGCCCCCGGCCTTCATGTAGTCCACGCTACGGTATCGGCCGGGGCCCATGTACAAGGCATTGACCTGGTGGGTCGGCAGAATGAACGAATTGCTGGTCGCCAGCCCGACCACCATTGCGGCGATCCTCGGATCGGCATGAGCCACCAGGGCCATGTTCACCACCAGCGGCACCAACAGAACCGTGGCCCCGACATTACTGATCACCAGGGTGAACAGCGTGGACAAGAGGCCGATGACGGAATACAGGATGATCGGCTGGACGGAGCCGATCGCTCCGAGGACGGCCTGGGCGATCCAGGCGGCGCTGCCGGTCTTCTGAGTGGCGATTCCCAGAGGAATCAGTCCGCCCAGCAGAAAAATCGTCCGCCAGTCCACGGCCTGGTAAGCCTCGTCGATGGACAGCACACGGGTGATTATCATCCCCAGGGCCCCGGTCATCAGGCAGACCGAGAGCTGAATCTTGAGCACCAGGATCATCGACAGGGCCAGCAGCAGCCAGAATCCGGCCAGGATGGCCTTTTCCGGTCTCATCTCCTCCACGTCTATGGGCGTGTTGAAAAGCAGCCCTCCCTCTTCATGGAGCAGTTGCAGATGCTTCCACCTCCCATGCAGCAGAATCGCGTCACCCACCCGCAGATTGATCCGTCCCAGTTCCGCCCGATACACCTCGCCATGGCGATAAACGGCCAGCGGTTCCACTCC
>JAHJTB010000435.1 GCA_018830135.1 Pseudomonadota bacterium
CCGCCTGGATCATCTTTCTGGCCCTGGTCTTCCGTCTGATGCGCCGTGAAAAAATCACGCCGAAAACGCGCCAGGCCCTCTACCTGACCGCGTCGTTCATCTTCGGCGTGGTCCTGGGGGCGGACCCCAGTTCCATGGGCACGGTCAAGGACGCCATCGTGCTCTACGGGGCCAAGGGGGTCATCTTCCCGCCCCGCCTCATCGCCCTGACCGTCTTTCTGATCATGGTCTTTCTGGCCAACAAGTTCATCTGCGCCTGGGGCTGCCAGGTGGGGACCCTGCAGGACCTGATCTTCCGCCTGAATCGCCGGCCCAAGGACAACAAGGGCATCTGGCCCCAGTACAAACCGCCCTTTGCCCTGACCAACACGGTCCGGGTCGTTTTCTTCGTCACCCTCACCGCGCTGGCCTTTACGTGGGCCTTCGACATGATCGACCCGATCGATCCCTTCAAGATTTACAAACCGGCCGTGCTGGGCCTGGGCGGGGCCGTGTTCATCGGCGCTCTGCTTGTGCTCAGCCTGTTCATCTACCGCCCCTGGTGCCACCTCTTCTGCCCCTTCGGCCTCCTGGGCTGGCTGGTCGAAAAGATCAGCCTGTTCAAGATTCAGGTCGATTACCAAACCTGCATCGCCTGCGAAACCTGCGCCCGCGCCTGCCCGTCCACGGTCATGAACGCCATTCTCAAACGCGAACGCCTGGTCATTCCCGACTGTTTCTCCTGCGCCACCTGCATCGACGTGTGTCCAACCGACTCGATCCACTTCCGTAGCGGGAAACGCACCAAACCACCGGCCGACAAGTTCAAACCCAAGGCCCAAGCCGCCTCGGGAAACGAATAACAGGCGTCCGGGACCGGCGGCAACCGGTTCCGACCACCCAAGGCCGTCAGAAAGAGACCGACCCGACACACGGTCATGCTTGCCCACCCTGAACAGAACCCTGTGGACCTGGCCGAGTATTTCCATGATCGATCCATCCTGATCGTGGAAGACCGGCCCAACATGCTGCGGACCATCCGTAACATGCTGCGCAACATGGGTGTGCCGCCCAGGAACATCGTCACCGCCTCGGATGGTCGCGAAGCCCTGAAAAAAAGCAAGGGCCTGGATCGGCCCGACTTCATGCTCCTGGACATCTACCTGCCCAGGCTCTCGGGCATCGAACTGCTCCGGGAACTCGAGCAGTTGGGCCAGCTCAAAGACACGCTGGTCCTGATCATCACGGCCGACAGCCATGAGGAGATGGTCGGCCAGGCCTTTGAAGCCGGGGCCAGCGGCTACCTGATCAAGCCGTTCACCGAGGACACCCTCAAGCAGAAAATACTCAACATCATCGCCCGACCGGCGTTCCTGGAACAGTTCGAGGCGGTCGAGCGGCTGATCGACGAGGAACGGTTCGACGAGGCCCTTCAGTGGACCGACGAGATCGTCAAGACCATGCCTTACAGCCCCGGCGCACTACTGCTTCGCGGCACTGCCCTCGAAGGGCTTCACCGGGACATCGAAGCCCTGGCCTCTTATGAAACGGCCCTGGATTACAGCCCCATCTACCTCCGGGTCATCAAGAAGCTGATCGACTACCACCGTTCCCGGGGTCATACCGCCGAAGCCCTGACCTACCTCAAACAGGCCGATGCCCTCAACCCCTACCACCCCGGCCGAAAACTGGACCTGGGCCGGATCAGCCTGGAATCGGACCGGCCGGGACGGGCGGAACGGTATTTCGAGGCCGCCATTAGTATCGACCCCGATCTGGCCTTTGAAGCGGCGGCGATCTGCCTTGAAAAACGACCGGACCTGGCCGAAAAATACTATCGCATGGCCCTGGAACGGACGCTGGACCTGCGGACTCTCAATCAGTTGGGCATGGCCCTCCGAGCCCAGGGCAAATGGCTGGAGGCCATACAGGAATACAACCGGGCCCTGAAGATATCCCCCGGCAATGCCGGAATCTTCTTCAACATCGGCCGTGCCTACCTCCAGGGCCACCAGGAGCGGGATGCCGTCTCCTATTTTCGGCGGGCCGTGGACGTGGCCCCGGAAATGCACGAGGCCCGGGCCGCACTCGAG
This sequence comes from Pseudomonadota bacterium, assembly GCA_018830135.1. GTDB lineage: Bacteria > Desulfobacterota > Desulfarculia > Adiutricales > JAGVGV01 > JAHJTB01. Next base: position 2,073 of record JAHJTB010000435.1, read on the forward strand.
CGCCTGACGCTCAAAGAACGGGGAGGTTGATCCGATCGTGCGAGCTTTCCTCAAAGCCGGCCTTAACGGCCCGGCAGACCTTTTAACCATGGAAACCGGGCCCCATGTCCTGGGACGCTGAAATCCGAATCGCCCGGGAGACCGCGGCTTTCGCCTGCCGCCTGGCCGTCCGGGTCCGCGCGGCCCTCATGCCCTCGGACCGCGCTGATAAAAGCGACCGCTCCCCCGTGACCGTGGCCGACTTCGGCGTCCAGGCCCTGATATCCCTCGATCTGGCTTCGGCCTTTCCGAATGATCCGATCATGGCCGAAGAGGATGCAGCCGGACTGGAAGGAGGCGGCCAGGCGGCCGGACTACGAAGCAGGGTCGTCGAATCCGTCCAATGGCTCAGGCCGGACCTGGGCGAGAACCGCATCGTACAAGCCATCGGCCGGTGCGGCGCCACGGCCGGCCTGAAAGGCCGCTGCTGGTGCCTGGACCCCATCGACGGAACCAAGGGGTTCATCCGGGGCGGCCAGTACGCCCTGGCCCTGTCCCTGCTCGTCGATGGCCGCCCGGTCATCGGCGTCATGGCCTGTCCCAACCTCCCGGCCGGCGATCCCGGACAGACCGGGCGGATATATACAGCCGTCTTGAACCGGGGCGCCCGGGTCGGCCCTCTGGACGGCCGGCCCGATACGCCGATAAAGGCCCGGGCTTCCGATCATCCCGCCGGGGTCCTTTTCTGCGAATCCGTGGAAAGCGAACACGTCTCCCACAAGCGCATGGACCGGGTACGCCAGGCCTTCGGCGCCTCCCAGCCGCCCCTGCGCATGGACAGCCAGTGCAAATACGGTCTGGTGGCCGACGGACGGGCCGGGGTTTACCTGCGCGTGCCGCTCGAAACCGGACACCGGGAAAAACCCTGGGACCATGCCGCCGGCGCCTTGATCGTCCAGGAGGCCGGTGGACGGGTCACCGACCTTCACGGCCGCCCCCTGGACTTTTCCACCGGACAAAACCTGACCCGGAACTTCGGCATCATCGCCGCCGCGGCCTCCATTCACGACCGGGTGCTTCAAGCCTTCCGCCAGACCCTCTAACCGGAGGGCGACCGCGGCCGGTATCGGAAATGACATTTCTAATTAATATGTGATATAATTTCAAATACATATCCAATTGCCCCCGCATATATTCTCTTGAGTGTCGTTTCAAATTCCTTGGCTTCCGAATGAAGGGAATTATCATTTCCCCTATTTATACCATAATTAACAGTCACTTATATAAATGCCCCCTGGATAGTGAATAAATTCAATACCTGCCGACTCGGGACAACAGGAAGCACCGCTTCCGATTAAAATGAGGCCAAAATATAATTCAATATAATAACAACAAGTTACATATTGGCATACCATTTGATAGGGAATTGGGCTCGAAACCGGACGACCCGGAGCCGATCGACGTTGAGGTATATTCAGCCTGGCCGGTCCGGGTCATGATTGAAATGGTCGGGGTCGCTTTGAAAAGGAGCGATCCGGAAAACAAAACGAAAGGATCGGCGCCAGCCAGCCACGGGGGAGAATCGACATGGCACATGTGGTCTTGAGCATCCCGAAAAAAAACAAACCGCCGCACCGGGAGACCTGGGGAAGCCAGGGTGGTGAATCGGAATCCCAAATCCCCGACGCCTCAGACTTCGACCCCTTGTCGGGGCCAAGCTTTTCCAGGTCTCGGCTTCTTCGTTTCTCCGGCCCGGAGCCGGACGAAACATCAGACTTCGGCGACATATCCGACGCAATCGTCGGGCCCCTCACTAACAGCTTCCGTCAACGCTTTTATTCCCGAATCACCGACGCGCAATGGAACGACTGGCGCTGGCAGATCAAGAACGCCATTACCGATGCCAGGGCCCTGGAACGCTTTGTCCGGCTTTCACCGGCCGAGCGGTTGTTTTTTCAGCAGTTCGTCCACAAGCGCCCGGTCAGCATCACGCCTTACTATATGAGCCTGATCGACGGGGACAATCAGACCCAGGCGCTACGCCGTTGCGTAGTGCCCACCTCATGGGAATCGGTCCTGGCCCCGGGCGAGGCCGTGGACCCGCTGGGCGAGGAAGCCGACATGGTCGCCCCGGGCCTGGTTCACCGCTATCCCGACCGGGTCCTGCTCCTGGCGACCAATGCCTGTTCCACGTACTGCCGTTACTGCACGCGTCATCGCGTGTTGTCCGGCGTCCACCAGGAAAGCCGGTACAACAAGCGGAACCTGGAAAAGGCCCTGACTTACATCCGGAAACACAAAGCGATCCGGGACGTCCTGATTTCCGGCGGGGACCCCCTGCTTCTGTCCGATGAGCGCCTGGAATATATCGTTCGGGAACTACGCCGGATCGACCACGTCGAACTGATCCGCATCGGGACCAAGGTCCCCGCGGTTCTCCCCCAGCGAGTGACCGACGATCTGGTCAAAATGCTCCGGCGCTACCATCCGTTGTTCATGAGCCTGCATTTCATCCATCCCGACGAGCTGACTCCGGAAGCGGGCCAGGCCTGCGGCCGTCTGAGCGATGCCGGGATTCCCCTGGGCAGCCAGACCGTTCTGCTTCAGGGAATCAACGACGACGCGGCCATTCTCAAGTCGCTGTTTCAGGGTCTGCTTCGTTTCCGCGTCCGGCCCTACTACCTCTACCAGTGCGATCCCATCCCCGGCTCGGCTCATTTCCGGACCTCCGTCTCCCGCGGCCTGGATATCATGCAGGGCCTGCGCGGGCACACCACCGGATACGCGGTGCCGACCTACGTCATCGACGCCCCGGGGGGCGGGGGCAAGATCGCCCTGTATCCGGAGTCCGTGGTCGGCCGAAACGGGGACGACCTCCTGCTTCGCAATTACGAAGGCAAGGTCTTCGCCTATCCCGACCGGGACGGCTGTCTGGCCCCGCGCCTTTCGGGCCCTGTTCCCGATCCTGGAGGAAACGGGCGATGCGGATAGGACTGACCTACGATCTCCGGGAGGAGTATCTGAAGCTGGGCTTCGGCGAGGAAGAGACGGCTGAGTTCGATCAGCCGCGCACGGTCGAAGCCATCGAATCCGCGCTTCAGGACCTGGGCCATGAAACCGAACGAATCGGCCGTCTGGGTTGTCTTGTTGAACGCCTGGCGGCCGGCAGACGCTGGGACATGGTCTTCAATATCGCCGAAGGTCTGCGGGGGTACGCCCGGGAGGCCCAGGTGCCGGCCATCCTGGAAGCATACGACATCCCCTGCACCTTTTCCGACGCCCTGGTCCTGGCCCTGACCCTGCACAAGGGCCTGACCAAACGCGTGGTCCGGGACCTGGGCCTTCCCACACCGGACTTCGTGGTCGTGGAATCCATGGCTGACATCGAGGCCGTGGACCTGCCCTATCCGCTCTTCGCCAAGCCCGTGGCCGAAGGCACGGGCAAGGGCGTCACCCCGGCCTCCCGAATCGAGGGTCCGGACCAGTTGGGATCGGCCTGCGCCCGGCTGCTGGCCAAGTTCAGGCAACCCGTCCTGGTGGAAACCTTTCTGCCCGGCCGGGAGTTTACGGTCGGACTCCTGGGCACCGGCGAAGACGCCGAAGTC
>JAHJTB010000436.1 GCA_018830135.1 Pseudomonadota bacterium
CGCATGTAGCCGTAAGCCGCGTGAAGGATCAGGTCCTCGGTCAGGCTGTGGTCGACCCAAGCGGACCACATCCAGAAGTTGCTGGCTGCATACAGCGAGTAGTCGGTGTACTTGCCGAAGGCGGCGTACAGGGGTTTGAAGTCCTGCCCGCAACCGGTCTGGCCGGCCAAGGTGTCGTCGTTGGCGTCGTTGTCGCCCTGGTGGTAGGCATAGAGCAGGCCGATGGTGCCGGGGCCGTACTTGTACTGGACGTCAAAGTAGTAGGCCCGGCCTTCGATGTCCTGGTCCTTCAGTTCGATGTTCCCGCCCGCGGGCGGAGCGCCGAGGGGGTACAGGGGATGACGGCCGGCCATGATCAGGGCGTTGTCGTCCTTGTCCGGCTTGTAGTACTCCCGGGTGCCGGTCTGATAAGCGATATCCGCATTGAATTCCAGCGGCCCGAAATTCAGCCTCAGAGCCGGACGGATGGTCCAGGAGAGGTCCCGTCGGCGGGCGGCGTTCTTGGCGTTGAGGTGCGCATAGCGCCAGGTCGCGGCCGCGGGACCGCCGGCCGGCAGCACGCCGGGCGCCGCAGCCTGGAAGGCGGTGAACAGCGCGCCGTAGTTGTTGGGCAGGGTCGTGCGGCTTTCGGCCGCTTCGCTTTTCATGTAGGTGACCTGGACCAGGAAGGCGCCGGTGGCCCACTGGTACAGAGGCAGAACGGTCCAGGCGTCCACGTCCAGGTTCTGCTGGTCGCGGTAGGCCAGGTAGGTCTGGTGCGGGTTGTTGGTCAGGCGGCCGCGAACGGCCGGATAGCCCCCGCCCTGGATGAACCGGCCGTTGCCTTCGGCCAGGCGGTCCCATACGGCGAAAAAGAAGAAATTACTGGAAATTGGCAGCATGTACCGGAAACGGTCGCCGTCGAATCGGCTGTTGCCCCAGTAACGGGGCGCGCCCACGGCCGAGGCGCCGCTTCCGAAGACCTGGGAGCCTGAAACACCCGAGTCCTGTCTGCCGATGTCAAAGACGCCGAAGGAGGTCCGGATGGTCATCCAGACCTTGTGGAACTCGGGGTCGTCCGCGCCGGCGCCGGCATTGGCGCCGCCCCAGCTCTTGTTGGCCTGGTTATGGCCCCACATCTGCTCTTTCAGTGCGTTGAGCTGGACGTTCAGGGTCAGCTTGTCCGAGGGCATGAACTGCATGTTGATCTCGAGCTGATGATCCATGTACCCGTCGGTGTAGCTCTCCGAAGAGGTCGGCACGCCGGCCGGAACGCCGCCCGCCGTCTTGGCCCCGGGCAGACGCTCGTCGATGAACTTGACCGTACCGTCATCCAACCGGACCCAGGCGCCGACCACGGCCGCCGCGTTGACGGGCGCGGTGGCGCCCACGGCGCGACCGTTCATGTCCACGGGAGCGATGATCGTGCCCGCCCCGAACACGGTCTCACTGCCGCCGTCCCATTTGGGGCCCAGGTCGTTGTTGCTGTCCCAGAACCCGCGAACCATGTACTTGCCGGAAAATGAAAACTTGGTCGCTGCGGCGGCCGACCCCGCCAGGGCCGCCACCAGCAGAACACCCAAAGCCGATGCAAGGATCTTCTTCATCATGAGATGCTCCTGACTCGAAAATTAAGTTGACGTCTCTTTAAACCCGGATATTGCAGTCGGGTTTCTAACGCAGCGTCGAAATGCCCGGCGAAACGAGAAGTTGGACCGATTTTGGGCCGCGGGCGTATCCCAGGATACGTCGAGGTCAAAAAGCGGGAAACGAGCGATTCAGCCAACAGTTCGGCCCCGCAGTGGAAGCCGACTGCAATATCCGGGTCAAATAAATACAAATCGAACAGGATGGTCCGGAGTTAAATTTTTACCCGCCTGCTTTTCACCTTTACCCCCAAATAGTATGCCCGGGTCATGCACCTCCTTTCCCTGGCCGCGGCGGCCGGAAGTTCGATCCGTAAAGGATCAAGCCTCCCGGGTCGCCCGATCCCGAAGTTCGCGCCGCAGAATTTTTCCCACGGCGCTTTTGGGCAGGGCCTCGACGAAGAAGACCCGCTCAGGCGCCTTGAAGGACGATGTCCTGCCCTTGAAAAAATCCTTGATCTCCTGCTCGGACGGTCCGGCCTGCGACCGGGAGACCACGTAGGCCACCACCTTCTCGCCGTAAACCGGATCGGGCGCGCCCACGATCGCGGCCTCGGCCACGGCTTCGTGCTGGTAGAGGATGTCTTCGAGTTGGGCCGGGTAGATGTTTTCCCCGCCGCGAATAATCATGTCCTTCTTGCGGTCCACGATGAAAAGCCATCCCTCTTCATCCAGGTAGCCCATGTCTCCGGTGTGCAGCCAGCCGTTGCGCAGGGTTTTGGCCGTCTCTTCCGGCCGGTTGTGGTAGCCTTTCATGACCGCCGGCCCCCGCAGGACGATTTCGCCGATTCCACCGACCGGCAGCTCCCGGTCGTTCTCGTCCAGTATCTTCAGTTCGGTGTTGTAATAGGCCTTGCCGGCCGAGCCCGGCTTGTAGGGCCACGAAATGCGATTGGCCGAACCCAGGCCGACGCATTCCGTCTGCCCGTATATCTCGCGGACCCGGCAGCCGTATTTTTCCTGAAAGGCGCGGGCCACCTCGACGGGCAGGGGCGAGGCTCCGCAGACCACTTCCTCGATGGAAGAGAGGTCGTACTGATCCGCCTTGGGGTGGTTGAGGATAAAGATGAGCATGGTCGGCACCGCGCCCATGGTGTTGCAGCGGTGCTCCTGAATCAGGGACATGAACTGCTCCGGCTCGAACCAGGCCATCTGCACGCTGTATGAATCGGCCAGATTTTCCGGGATCAAATACCCCGAGTTCATGACCCCCACACCGAAGATGTGGGCCATGGGCAGAGCGCTCATGGTGATCCTCGGCGTGCCGATCAGGTGGTGCTCGGCGGCCTCCTGCGCGGCGTCGGCCGAGGCGTACAGATTCCCATGGGTGAGCAGCACGCCCTTGGGCCTGCCCGTTGTCCCGGCGGTATACATCATCAGGGCCAGGTCGTCCTCATCGATGTCAGGCAGAACCATTTCCGGTTCCTCTAACAGCAGGGTTTCCAGGCTGTACTCCGGAACCCGGGCCTCGAGGTCGTCCTGGCCGTCCCGGACCACGATCCAGCGAACGGAATCCAGACCCTGGACCGCCTCCCGGACCCGAGGCAGGCCCATCTGGTCCGTAATCACGCCCTGAGCCATCGAGTCCTCGAGGACGAAACGGATTTCAGGAGCCGTCAACACGAACATCACCGGCAACGCCGCGGCCCCGGTCCGGAAAATGCCGCCGAAGACCGGATAGACCAGGGGGGCGTTGATCATGCACATCAGCGCGAAGTCGCCCTTCGCGAGCCCCAGGCGGCCAAAGGCCCGATGCAGCCGCCGGCTGTAGTCCAGCAGCCTGGCGTTGGTGTACCTCCGGCCGTCAAAGACCAGGACCGTGCGCTCGCCCAAGCGCCGCAGCGACTCTTCCGCCAGCACAGGAATGTTCATCCCTCGCCTCCTTTTTTCTCTCATGGTTGACGCTTCTTGAACCGGTCCGTCGCGTCCGGCCCCCGTCCTAATGGGCCGAAAATCCGTCCGGAATGAAGTCCGGCGGCCGGACCTCGATCAGGTCGATGGCTTCGGCCGGACAGGTCACCTGGCACAGCCCGCAGCCCATGCATCGATCCGGCTCGGCGACCACGGCCAGGTCCGTCTCCATTTCGATGGCCCCGAAATAACAGCGATCCAGACAGGCGCCGCAGCCCGTGCAGCGGTCCGGATCGATCCGGGCCGTGAAACGGCTGGGGTCCACCGTCCGGATGCCGTACTTGACCAGCCCGGGGAAGTTCTGGCAGCAGCACGGGCAGCAGTTGCATATGACCGTGTGCATGCTCTTGAGATTGTTGACCGTGTGAATCAACCCCTCTTCTTCCGAGCGCTTCATCAGGGCCAAAGCCTCCTCCCGGTTCAGTTCCCGGCCGGTGCCGCGGGCCAGGGCATATCGGGCGGCGTTGTTCAACTGCAGGCAGCATTCCAGAGTGGTTTCGCACTTGCGGGCCGTCACCTTGCAGGTGCATCGGGTCACGGCCATGATCTCCGCTTCCTCGATGGCCTGCCGGACGTCTTCGAAGGCCAGAATCCGAGACTCGACCGGCACGGTCAATCCGACCGGGATGACGCGCATGACAGGCCGGGGCAGCCGGTCGGCCACGAGTTTGAAGACCTCGTAACCATCCTCCTCCATGAACTCCTGCCACAAATCCAGAAAGGCCGACGGCGCCTCCGGCCAGAGGATGCTCGAATCGTGGAACTGGACCGCGTCCCGGACCAGCCGATAAGCCGGAGGGTCGCTCTTCAGATTGGGAAAGGCCAGACCCTTGACGAACAAGGTCTTCAGCATCCCGTCCACGGACGCAACGTCCCGGCCCAGTCGCGCCGCCAGGCTTCCGGCCTCACCAGGCAGGGCCAGCAGCAGCTCGGCCTCCTCGGCGTCGGCCATCATCTCAATCAGCCGCACGATTCTGGGGAAACGGCTCAGACCCACCCGGCCAGCCAGTTCTTCATAGCGATCAGTCATGATTTTCTCCTTGGCCGGACCGGTCCGAACTCCCGGCCTCGGCACAATGAAGCAGGCCTAGGACCGTCTCCTTGGCCAAACGGCCCGCAGCAGCCAACCGGGGGGAATCGTTTAGAATCTGCTGATTCATGACCAGCCCGGACATCACGGCGATGATCATATCCACCACCGTGCCCGCATCCACGCCCCCTGTTTTTCCGCCCGCCAGACAGGTCTCGACGGGGCCGCGAAGCAGACGGGCCAGGTTGTCATACAACTCCTGGTAGTTCCGGTGGATGGTGTCGTGGCTCAGACTCAGATAAAAGCAGGCGTAAAACACCCGCCGGTCGATCAGCCCCATCTCCTCGGGACTGAAAAACAGGCCGAGCATGCGGGCCAGCCGCTCCCCGGGACTTTCAACGGACCGCCATTTGGGCGACACTTCCCGGACGAAACCGGTCAGGATCCGGACGACCAGGGCGTTGACCAAGTCCTGCTTGGTTTTGAAATAATGGGCGATGTGGCTGGGATACACCCCCATCCGATCAGCGATCTTGGCCAATGAGGCCCCTTCCAGGCCTTCCTCGGCCAGGACCTGGTAAAAATGGTCCAAAATTTCCGATTTTCTTTCGCGAGCCAGGCTTTTTCTCCCCACTAATCTCTCCCAACTTTGTTTGAATGACCAAACAATAAATAATGTCGGCCGGCCTGTCAATCAAAAAATACGCCTTTTCGAAAATCACTTGCCTTGGCCCTCAAAGGCGCTCAGATTCCAGACGGTCGGGGGATACATCCATACCCGGGGAGGTGCAGGAATGGTCAAGATGAATTTAGGCGGCCGGATCGCCTTGGTGGCCGGGGCGAGCCGGGGAGTGGGGCGGGGCGTGGCCCTGGGGCTGGGTGAAGCCGGGGCCGTGGTCTACGTGGCGGGACGGACCCGGGCTCCCGAGGAGGCCTCCGAGGGGCTGCCGGGCACGATCGAGGAAACGGCCCGTATGATCGACGACCTGGGCGGACGAGGACTGGCTGTTCAGTGTGATTTCCGGGACGACGCGGCCGTCCACTCCTTGTTCGACCGGGTCTCCGCTGAGCAGGGCGGTTTGGACCTGCTGGTCAATTGTGTCTGGGGCGGTTACGAGGGGATGGTCGAAGCGGACGGCCGCTACACCTGGGAGGCCCCATTCTGGGAACAGCCCATGTGGCGCTGGGACGCCATGTTCGAGGCCGGCCTCCGGGCCGCGTACTCGGCCGGCCGGTTGGCGGCCCGCTTGATGACGGCCCGGCGAAGCGGGCTTATCGTCAATATGTCCTACTGGGCGGCCCGGAAATACATGGGCAATACCGCTTACGGCGTCAGCAAGGCGGCCACCGACCGGCTCACGTCGGACATGGCCAGTGAAATCCGGCCCTACGGCGTGGCCGTGGTTTCCCTGTACCCCGGCCTGGTCCGGACCGAGCGGGTCATGAGGGCCGTGGAGTTCGGCGCGCCTCTGGACCTGGACCAATCGGAATCGCCACAGTTCATCGGCCGGGCCGTTGCCGCCCTGGCCGCCGACCCGAGGATCATGGAACGAACCGGGCGCTTTCTGGTGGCCGCCGAACTGGCCGTGGAGTACGACTTCACCGACGTGGACGGAAACCGGCCCCGTGCCTTGAGTCTGGAGTCGGCCTGAAGGCGCCGGGAGGTCGGTCCGGAAGTTAAATATTGAAATAAAGTAGTATAATCGGAAATATATAGCAATGGTCGGGGCGGGTGTTTTATTGTTTACTGATTTGTGATAATGTGATAATCCACGCCGAGATCAAGGAAAGCCGAGCCATTATATGGAACTGGGACTACTCGATCGTATCAGGACGCGTCCTGAAGGAGACGAGGACTTTTCCGCCCGCAAACTCGACGGATTCGTCCAGTACGAGCCGCGTCCCTTTTCCACCCTGGAAATCGAACCGACCACCCGCTGCAATCTGTTCTGCCCTTCCTGTCCCCGTGTGACCTATCAGGCCTGTTGGATCGACCAGGACATGAGCATGGAGACGTTCGAACTCGTCTCCCGGGCCTTCAACCGGTTCGACACGATCCATTTTCGAGGCTGGGGCGAGCCGCAGTTGAACCAGGCCTTCCCGGAAATGGTGCGCCGGGCCTATCAGAGCGGGGCTCGGCTGGTATTGACCACCAACGGCGTGCGCCGTCTGGACCCGGGGCTGGCGGCCTATTTCAGGGCGATCATCTTTCGGCTCGACTACGCTCGCGCATCGACTTACGAGCGCCGTAATCCGGGGGTGCGTTTCAACCGGGTCATCTTCAACATCAGTCACGTGCTGCACCACCGGGATTCCAACGGTCTGTCCCGGCCGGCGGTCATCCTGCTGCTGGCCAAGAACAAGTTTTCTCTGACCGAACTGCCCAGCTATCTCGATACCGCCATCCGGCTCTGCCCGGACCAGGTCATTCTCTACCACCCGTACTTTCACGTCCGCGGCGTGGACGAGCGGGGCTGCCTGCCTTCGGATTTGGCCCCGGACCTGATCGACCATATCGACCATGTCCTGGACACCGAAGCCCGTCAGGCCGACCTGGACATGGTCAACATGCCTCTGGACGGGCATCCGGCCCTGGAATGCGGATTCGACCCGGAGAGGGACGTTTTCGTCAACTGGGCCGGACGGACCTCCATCTGCCGCAATACGGCCCTGCCGGTGGCCAGCGGGACTTTTGTCCGCATCTATAGGGGCCGGGAGGAGTTCCTGACCACGCATTTGTTCGGAAGTCTGCTGGACCGTCCTATCGAGGAAATCATTGGCGACCGGTCATACCGCCATTTTGTCCGGGGTTGTCTCGATGCCAAAATGAACGACGGACGGCCGGATTCGGGGCCAAACGGCCATGCGGTACTGCGGCCCGCCGGGGCGGACCGCTGCCCGAACCATTCGGGGGAACGCCTCAGGTCCTGCCTCTGTCGTGGGCGACGACCGGCAGAATAGTCCGTCGCAACGTTTCGACCACTTCCCGAACCACGCCGGCCGCTTCGGCCCGATGCGCTCCCTGCATGGTCAACGGATCGTCGCGCAGCAGTTCCTCCCGGTAGCCCAGGGGCCGGATGGTCTGGATGAAGGAGTCGGGCATTTTGTCCGGGGGGTCCTCTCCGTTCATGACGGCCCAGGCCAGGGTCCAGGCCCGGGCCACGTTGACCAGATGATACCCGCCGCCGCCCAGGGCCACCCAGGGCAGCCCCAGGCCCTTGAAGGTCCGGACCGCTTCGAGAAAGCCGTTGTTGGTCAGGCAGAGGTTGGTCAGCGGGTCGGTCCGGAAGGTGTCCACGCCGAGCTGGGTTACCAGGATGTCGGGCCGGAAGGCCGCCAGCAGGTCGGGCACCAGTCCCTTGAAGGCCGTCAGGAACAGTTCGTCGTCCGTGCCCGGCATCAGCGGCGCGTTGGCCGAGTATCCCTGCCCCCGACCCCGGCCCGTCTCGAAGACGAAACCCGTGCCCGGAAAAAGCGTCCGGCCATGCTGGTGCAGGCTGACCGTCAGGACCTCGTCCGTGTCGTAAAAAGCCGCCTGGACGCCGTCCCCGTGGTGGGCGTCGATGTCCACATAGGCCACCCTCAGACCGCGGGAGACCAGGTCCTTGATCACGATGACCGCGTCATTGACGTAGCAGAAACCCGCGGCCCGGCCGGCCATGGCGTGGTGCAGGCCGCCGGCCATGTTGAAGGCGATATCGGCCCGGCCTTCGGCCACCAGGCGTCCACACATGATCGAGGCCCCGGTGGTCAACAGGGACCATTCCCACAATCCGTTGAAAACCGGGTTGTCGCCCGGCCCGATTCCGAAGGCCACGGCCTCTTCCACGGGACACCGTCCATGACCGCACTTTTTGAGCACGTCCACATATTCGGGGCGGTGATGGGACAGCACCTGCTCCTGGGTGGCCGGTTCGGTCTGGTGATAGGTCATGTCCGGCAGGTCGAGGAGGCCGTAGGCACGGATCAGGTCGTGGGTCAGACGAAGGCGTTCGACCCGGAGCGGGTGGTCCGGTCCGTAGTCGTATTCGAAATACGAATCGGTATAAACGAAAGCCGTTCTGGCGCTCATACCTCACACTCCCCGTGTATCAAAATGCCGCCATTGTACCCGCTTCTCCGGCCGGGCGCAAGAAAAGTCCATCCCGAACCCCGTTCGGTTCCCTGGCCCGATGCGTGATCGATAACCGGCCTAGGCGAGATTCGTCCGGCCACCGATCCCGTCGATCCAGGGCGCGATCCGCGCATGTCGCCGTTGGATTGAAAAAAACCGGGGAAATGATATCATCATTCTACGGCTTGGCGCGAACAGGGGCGGTCGCTCGGCCAGTAGATAATAAAAATCGAGGTTCCCGCTTATGAACGAGGAGATACTGACCGAATTCATAGAAGAGGCCCGCGACCATCTCCAGTCCGCCAACTCGCACCTGTTGGCCCTGGAGAACGACTTCAGCCGTTCGGACGAACTCAACGGCCTGCTGCGCAGTCTGCACAGCATCAAAGGCAACGCGGGTTTTCTGGACCTCAACGATATTTACGGACTGCTCCACAAGGCGGAGAACATCCTCCAGACGGTCCGGGAGGACAACTGCGCCCATTGCACCCCCGGGCTGGTCGACGCGCTGTTCAAGGTGCTCGATGCCCTCGAAACCATGATCGACCAGGTGGAAAGGCAGGGGAGCGACCGGATCGGCGGACTCGATCTGCTCGTCCACCAGCTCGAACAGATCGAAACCGTGCTGGACCGGATGAACGTCGAGAAGGCCTCGGCGGAGGTCGAGGCCTCCCTGGCGGCGGATGAACCGGAGGAACCGGTCTCGGTCCGACCCGAGCCGGCGGATGACGGGACCGCGGAAGCCGGGCCCGCAGCCCCCGATCATTATGAAGGATTTGAGGGACTGCTGGAAACCCTGACCCAGGCCGCCGGCAAAGGCCCGGGGGACCCGGCCCTGGATCGCTTTTTCGAGATGCTCGATCGGGTCCAGGTCGGAATGAAGTCCGTGGCCGGGCCGAACACCCGTCTGGCCCTGGAAATCATGGATGATTTCATGGCCGAGTTTCAGTCCCGGGACGGGTTCGCCGATCGGGCCGGGTGGATGCTTTTGGAAAAACTGGTCAGGAATTTAACGGCCTGGATGGCGGTTGAGGAATCGAAAGCCCCGGGTCCGATCCTGATGAAACTGGCGCAAGACGATCTCCGAGGCGAAGGTCACGCCCTGGAGGCTCGGGTTGCGGGTCTGTCCGGACGAGGTCCGATCTCACTGATCGTCGACCTGCGTTCGATCCAGGTGCTCCGGAGCCGGGAGGTCGGCAACCTGGTCGCGGTGTTGAAGAAGGTCCCGGACCGAAGCCGGATCGGCCTGGTGCTTGATCCGGGCGGGCAGGGCGGACTGATCCGGGTCCTGAAAATCCTAGGGCTGGACAAGGTCTTTCAATTTTTCGACGACGAGGTCCAGGCCGTAACCGCGTTGAATTGACTCCCTGACCCGGCGGCGCAGCCCGTTGGCGGCCAGATGGGCCTGACGCAACGGTTCGGGCTGGCGAAAACCGGCTGTCATGGCCAGGACCAGCCGCACGGCGCCGGGTGTATCCATGAGATGGCCGGGAGAGACGAAGACCGGACTGACGCCGGTCCGGGTCCTGACCACGGCCCCTGCCTTGACTTTTCCATGGAACAAGGGCCTTGACGCCCCAACCCGGTCTTCCACCGGCTGGTACCTTCCGACCAGGCGCGTTTTAGCGCAGCCGATGGCCGGTGCATCCAGCCACGGGCCGGCGAAAGGCGCCAGGGCGGCCAGAAGCACGGGAGCCTCCCGAAAGGTCAGAAGTCCGGTGATATAGGGAAAGCTGTCCGGTCGCAAGGCAGCCGTTTTTTCCAGGACCCGGCCGCCGCCGCGACATGCAAGCGCCGGCGGAAACGACGCCGGCGGACCAGTGGTTTCAGCCGTTCCTGGAGGGTCCTGGCCCGACTGGGATCCAGGGACCAGGAATGCCGTAGGGGGCGGATGATCGAAGGACGGGTCGGGAGGGAAGGGGAGCATCCGGGTCCGCCTGACGAGGAAAGGGACTGAACCGTCACAATCGAAAACCGGGGCCTCGCTACGAAGCCGAATGCAGTATCCGGGTTTAAATGAGGTCGTCCCAGTCCAGTTCCGGGTAGAGTCGCCGGGCGCAGTCAGGGCACAGACTATGGCTGAACCGCGCCTCGCTGCGCTCTTGAATGTACCGCTCCAGCGTCAGCCATTCACCCTGGTCGTCGCGGATTTTTTTGCAGCCCGAACAGATGGGCAGCAGTCCGCTGAGCCTCTTGATTTCCGACAGCGCTTCCTGAAGCTTGTTGAGCAGAGCCTGCCGCTCCTGGTCCGCCTTGGCCTTGTATAGCGCAACGGTCATGGACGCCTTGAGTTCGCGAGTGTCCAGCGGCTTGATCAGGTAACCGTAGGATTCGGTCTCGCCTGCCCGCCCGATGGTTTCGTCATCGTGATAGGCCGTCAGGAAAATGATCGGAATATCATGTGTCTCGCGAATGCGGCGGGCCGCTTCGACCCCGTCCATCCCACCGGCCAGATGAATGTCCATCAGGATGATGTCCGGTCTGTCCTCGCCGGTCCGGGCCACGGCCTCCTCGCCGGTGGTCAGCAGCGCGACGACCGAATACCCCAGATTGGTCAGGGCGGCTTCGATATGCCGGGCCACCAGAATCTCATCTTCCACGATCATGACCTTTTCGCCCGACATGTCCGCTTGCCCTTTCCGGGATGCCCCTGTCCTTTTAACTAAAACGTAAACCGTGTTCCCGGGCTTTTGTCAAGCCCCTAAGCCTGCCCGGGGGATTCGACCGGGTTTTCCACCGCCCATTTTCATAGTGGGTTTTGCCGCACAGGACATGAAGGTTTCCCCGGCAAGCGGGAACCCGTTCCATCAACCGCCTGCCCCTTTTTTTACATCAGGGCCTTTTCTTTACATTTTTGTGTCGTATCGGTCATATTTTTGTAACAATTATCCGAAATACAGTGCCTCTTATATGGCAATCTCCCATGGGAGTGCTATAAATATCTTATTAAGGACGGTATTCCGCAATGCAGACCAAAGTGCTGGTGGTGGAGGACGAACCGGACCTCCTGGACCTGATCGAGTACAATCTGAGCCAGGCCGGCTTCCAGGTGTTCAGGTCCACCAATGGTCTCGACGCCCTGGAGATGATTCGCAAGAAGAAGCCGGACCTGGTGGTGTTGGACCTGATGTTGCCGGGCCTGAACGGCAAGGAGGTCTGCCTCCGGCTTCGGGCCGACGGGGAAACACGGAATCTGCCCATCGTCATGCTCACGGCCAAGGCTGAGGAAGTGGACCGCATCGTGGGATTCGAGATCGGGGCGGACGACTATTTGACCAAACCGTTCAGTCACCGCGAGTTGATTCTCCGGATCAGGGCGGTTCTAAAGCGGTCCCAAGGCGAGGCGACCCAGCCGGTTTCGCTTCACTTTCCCGGACTGATCATCGATCCGGATCGTCACCGGGTCGAGATCCAGGGCGATGAGATCGATCTGACGGCCACGGAGTTCAAGCTCCTGATTCACCTGGCCGGCCGGGCGGGGCGGGTCCAGACGCGGGAAATGCTTCTGGACGAGGTCTGGGGCTATCCGTACGAGGGCTATGCCCGAACCGTGGACACCCATATCCGGCGTTTGAGGAAGAAGATGGGACCGCAGAAGGAATACATCGAAACCATCCGGGGGGTGGGCTACCGCTTCCGGGAAAAGGCGCAGGCGTGAAAGGGTCTTTAAGAAATCTGATTTTGGGAGCCTGTCTCCTCGTTGTCTTGTGCACGCTGGCTTTTGTGGCCACGTTTCTGCAGCGTTCCCTCCGGGAAGAGATGACCGTCCAGGTCCGGGAGGGCATGGCCAAAAACCTCAGGCTTTGCCGGGAGATCATCTCGAAACGCTGGACCGTGGGTGCGTCCATGAGCGAGACCGACCAGTTGGCCGATCTGCTCGGCCGGACCCTGAATCTGCGCCTAAGTCTGATTTTGCCGGACGGCGTGGTGGCCGGCGACTCGGAGCAGAGCATCGAAGACCTGTCTCAACTCGAAAATCACGCCGGCCGGCCGGAAGTGATTCACGCCCTGGCCGGCGGATTCGGCTGGAGCCAGCGCTACAGTTCGACATTGCGCATGAACCTGCTCTATGTCGCCGAACTGTTGGGGCGGCCCGACGCACCCCTGCTGGTCGTGCGCCTGGCTCTGCCCCTCAGGGAGATGGAAGAGAGTCTGTCGGAGGTCCGGGACCTGATACTCCTGGCCTCGCTGATCGGAGTGGTCCTGTCCCTGGGCGTGGCCTTTTTCGTGGCCCAACGCATCTCCCGTCCGGTCAAGGAACTGACCCGCACGGCCCTGGACATCGCCTCCGGAGACCTGACCAAAAGGCTGCGCCGCTACCCGGCCCATGAAGTCGGGGAGCTGGGCCGGGCCTTCGACCGCATGGCCGAGCACCTTCAGGAAGAGATCGTGGCCGTAACCCAGGCCCGGGACCGGCTGGAGGCGATACTGCGAGGCATGGTCGAAGGGGTTCTGGTGACCGACGAATCCGGGGCCATTACCTTGGCCAACCGGGCCTTGCGCAGGATGTTGAACCTGATGATCAGTCCCATCGGGCGCCGGCCCTCGGAAATCATGCGCAACGCGGAACTCATCGAGGCCATTCGGCGGGTTTCGACGGACAATCCGGTCATTTCGCTGGAAGTCCGGACCCTCTATCCCAGTCCGCGGATTCTCGAGGTGGTCGTGGCCGCCCTGCCCGGCATCATGGGACGCTCCGGCGTCGTGGCCGTGTTTCACGACATCACCCAGCGGAAACAGGTCGAGGAAATGAGACGGGACTTCGTGGCCAACGTGTCCCATGAACTCCGCACTCCCCTGGCCGCCGTTCGAGGCGCCGTCGAGACCCTGCTCGACGGGGCCCTGGAAGACCCCATGCACCGGCGCCGGTTTACCGAGGTCATCGAACGGCATGTCAAGCGCCTTGAAAGCATGGTCTACGATCTGCTCGAACTGGCCCGCTTGGAGTCCGGACAGGCCTCTGTTCAGCTCGAGTCCGTGGATGTGGCGGAACTGATGGGGACGGTCAGGACCGCTTTGGCCGCTCCGGCCTCGGAGCGGGGCGTTGAAGTGCAGATCGATCCCCCGGAACAAACGGTCCGGATCACCGGACAACGGCGTCAGTTGGAACAGGCCCTGGGCAACCTGCTGGACAACGCCATCAAATACGTCGGGCCGGAAGGGCGGGTCCGGATCGCGGCATGCCGGGATAATGACCAGGTTCGGATCGAGGTCGTCGATAACGGTCCCGGCATCGCGCCCGAGCATCTGGGCCGGATTTTCGAACGATTCTACCGCGTGGACAAGAACCGTTCCCGGGAGTTGGGCGGGACGGGACTGGGGTTGTCCATCGTCAAGCATATCGCTCAGACCCACGGAGGCCGGGTCGAGGTGGACAGCTTCCCGGGCCGGGGCAGTACGTTTCGTCTGATCCTGCCCGTCGAAGTGGCCCCGAGCCCGTCCTGACATTATAATTATCTGAAATTATAAAGTAAAAACTATAATTGAGACAATGGAAAAGGTTTCTTAATTGTCTTGTGCCCGTCACATATATGTAACAATTCAGGCCTAACTTCATCATCGAAATTGGGGGGCGCCCAAATTAAATGACCGAGCAAGGTAAAAATGAACAAGCAACACAAAAAGGAGTTAGGACTCATGAAATGGTTTAAAGGATTGACGGTTCTTTTCGCATTGGTGATTGCGGCCACGATGATGGCCCCGAACCCGGTTATGGCCGAGGACAAGATCAGCCTGACGGGTTCGACCACGGTTCTGCCCATCGCCCAGAAGGCGGCGGAAGATTACATGAAGATGCACAAGGACATGAACATTTCCGTGGCGGGCACGGGTTCCGGCGACGGCATCAAGGCCATCATCGACGGCATGGCCGACATCGGCAACTCCTCACGGGAAATCAAGGGCAAGGAATTCGAGGCGGCCAAGGCCAAAGGGGTCACCCTGGTCCCGCACACGGTGGCAATGGACTGCATCGTGCCCATCGTCCATCCCTCCAACCCGGTTTCCGGCGCGACCAAGGACCAGCTCAAGGGGATATTCAACGGCAGCATCAGCAACTGGAAGGAAATCGGCGGCGAAGACAAGCCCATTGTCGTGGTTTCCCGCGACTCCAGTTCAGGCACCTTCGGCGCCTGGGGCGAGATGGTCCTTCACAAGGATCGGCTGCGTCAGGATGCCCAGATGCAGGCGTCCAACGGCGCGGTGCTGCAGACCGTGGCCGGCAACAAGTACGCCATCGGGTACGTGGGTCTGGGCTACGTCAAGTCGTCCATCAAGCCGCTGACCGTCAACGGCGTCATGGCCGGCGTGGCCACGGCCAAGGACAAGAGCTATCCGATCTCCCGGGCGCTGTTCATGATCACCAACGGCGAGCCCAAGGGGGCCAGCAAGGACTTCCTGAGCTTTGTCATGGGGGCCGAGGGCCAGAAGATCGTAGCGGAAGAAGGGTTCATCCCGCTCAACTAGGGGCTTCACATATGACAGGCGGCAGGGGCTTCGGCCCCGCCGCCCTTTCAAAAAAACCGGCGATCGGTGTCGGACTTGACGCGAGTCGTCCTGGTTTTTCGAGTGGGATAAAGGTTTATGGAGGCCATGTCGATTTCAGACACAGCGGCCGAGGCCGCGCGGGGGCTCGGAGTGAAGGCTGAAAAGCCGGCCGGCGGCGTACATCTTACAGCCTGGACCGAACGGGGGGATGCCACGGCCAGGCGGTTCTTTACGGCCACGGCCCTGATCTCCCTGGTGATCATGACACTGATCATGATCTTTCTTTTTCAGGAAGGACTCGGCCTGTTCAAAACATACAGCATAACGGACTTTCTCTTCACGAACGAGTGGTATCCCACGGATGAGGCCAACCCGGCCTACGGGATTCTGGCCCTGATCATGGGCTCGATCATGGTCACCCTGCTTTCCTCCCTGATCGCCATACCCCTGGGCGTCGGGTCGGCCCTGTACCTTTCGGCCGTGGCCAGGCCCCGGGTCCGGGAATGGGTCAAGCCGGGCATCGAGTTGTTGGCCAGTCTGCCCTCGGTCGTCCTGGGCTTCGTGGGCATGATTGTCATCGCCCCGTTCATGCAGAAGGTCCTGGACATACCGACCGGCCTGAACATTTTGAACGCTTCCTTCATCCTGGCCCTGATGGCCATTCCCACTATCAGCAGCATTTCGGAAGACGCCATGTACAACGTGCCGAAGGAATGGCTCGAAGCCTCCTATGCCCTGGGGGCCAACCGCTGGGAAACGGTCTGGAACGTCTGGATTCCGGGCGCCCTGTCCGGAATGGGCACGGGGGTCGTCCTGGGCATGGCCCGCGCCATGGGCGAAACCATGGTCGTCTTGATGGTCGCCGGGGGAGCGGCCCAGATACCGACCAGCCTGTTTCAGTCGGCGCGTCCGCTGCCGGCGACGATCGCGGCCGAGATGGGCGAGACTCCAGTGGGCACCGAACACTATTTCGCCCTGTTCGCCATCGGCATCGTGCTGTTCCTGATGACCCTGGCCTTCAGCCTGCTGGCCGCGTATATTTCCAAGCGTTTCCAGATGAAAGGTTCGGCCACCCTATGAGCAACGACCAGGCCGCTTACACGCGACACCTTCGATCCAGGAAAATCAAGGAATTAGTCGCCTTTTCCCTTTTTCGTCTGACTGCCGTCATCGTCATCGGGAGCCTGGGCGGCATCATCCTTTTTCTGTTCATGCAGGGGATTTCGGCTATCAACTGGACCTTTCTGACCGACGTGCCCCGTAATGCCATGACCCAGGGAGGCATCTTTCCGGCCATTGTCGGCACCCTGCTCCTGACCGCGGGCGCCATGCTGGTCGCCCTGCCTCTGGGCGTGGCTTCGGCCATCTATCTGAGCGAGTACGCCACTGAAGGGCGGATTCTGACCATTATCCGCTTGGGCATCCAGAATCTGGCCGGGGTGCCGTCGGTCATTTTCGGCCTGTTCGGCCTGGCCCTGTTCTGCGTTTTCTTCAAGTTCGGCATCAGCGTGTTGTCCGGCTCCCTGACCTTGGGTTTCCTGATTCTGCCCACGGTCATATCGGCTTCCGAGGAAGCCTTGCGCCAGGTCCCGGCCACCTTTCGAGAGGCATCCCTGGCCCTGGGCGCCACGCGCTGGCAGACCATCCGAAAGGTCGTTCTGCCCGCGGCCCTGCCAGGCGTCCTGACCGGCAGCATTCTGGGCGTGGGGCGGGCGGCCGGAGAAACCGCGCCCATCATGTTCACCGCCGCCACATTCTACACCTTGCGGTTGCCCGGTTCTCCTCTGGACGAAGTCATGGCCCTGCCTTTCCATATCTACGTCCTGGCCACGGCAGGCACCCATATCGAACAGACCCGGCCTCTCCAATACGGAACGGTTCTGGTCCTGATCACACTGGTCCTGGGCATGTGCCTGTCGGCGATTATCATACGGGCGCGTATGAGACGGAAAAAAAGATGGTAGATTCGAAGGTACCGAACCATCGCGAGCCCGTGCTCCAAGTCGAGCACCTGAACTTTTATTATGGCGATTTCAAGGCCCTCAAGGACATCTCCATGGACATCCAGCGCAACCTGGTTACGGCCTTCATCGGCCCCTCCGGGTGCGGCAAGTCCACGTTTCTCAGGCTTTTCAACCGCATGAACGACCTGATTCCGGGCACCCGGGTCGAAGGAAGCGTGCTGCTGGACGGGGACGACCTCTACGGTCAGGGAGTCGATCCGGCCTCGATCCGACGGAGAATCGGCATGGTCTTCCAAAAGCCCAATCCCTTTCCCAAGTCGATATATGCCAATGTGGCCTACGGACCCAGGCTGCACGGAATCAAGGATCGGTCCCGCCTGGATGAGGTCGTGGAAAACGCGCTGAAATCAGCCGCCCTGTGGAATGAGGTTGCCGATATTCTCAACCAGTCGGCCATGGAACTTTCCGGAGGTCAGCAGCAGCGCCTTTGCATCGCCCGGGCCCTGGCCATGGAACCGGAAATCCTGCTCATGGATGAACCCACATCCGCCCTGGACCCCATTGCCACGGCCCGGATCGAAGAGCTTGTCAAGGAACTGAAAACGCATTATACTGTGGTCATTGTGACTCACAATATGCAGCAGGCGGCGAGGGTCTCCGATGAGACCGCATTTTTTTATATGGGTGAATTGATCGAGATGGGCAACACCGAGAAGCTGTTCACCCGTCCCGGCAAGGCCCAGACCGAGCAATACATTACCGGCCGCTTTGGGTAGAGAAAGGATCAGACGTGGTTGCGTCCCATTTTCACGAACAGATGAAAAGACTCAACGAGGACCTGCTCAAGATGGGCGGACTGGCCGAAGAGGCAGTCGATCAGGCTAGCCGGTCCTTGATTACGCGGACTCGGGCCGACCTGGCCCGCCAGGTCATTCGCAACGATTCCCGGGTCAACGACATGGAAAACGGCATCGACGAGCAATGCATCAAGCTCCTGGCGACCCAACAGCCCGTGGCCGTGGACCTGCGCTTTTTGACCGCCGCCCTGCGTATCAGCGCCATCCTGGAACGGACCGGCGACGAAGCGGTCAACATCGCCGAGCGGGCCCTGGTCATCCATGAACTCAATCCCATGGATGAAATTCCCCCGACCCTCATGGAAATGTCCGTCCTGGCCCAGGAGATGACTCGTAAAAGTCTGGACGCCTTTGTCCGCAAGGACGTCAGCCTGGCCTACGACGTCTGCTGCCAGGACGACGAACTCGACGACCTCAACCGCCGGCTGCTCGAGGAAATGATCCGCTGGATGATGGATGAGCACCGTCTGATCCGACGAGGCGTGGAACTGATCCTGGCCGGCCGGCATTTCGAGCGCATAGGCGATCAGGCCACCAACATCGCCGAAGCCGTGGTCTTTCTGGTCGAAGGCCTCGAGATTCGCCACCAGGGCGGAGAAATCTGCCAGGACGCCATCAAGGAACGGACCTCCTCAGGCAATTCAAACCAGAAATAGTTCGCCGACCACTTACGGCCGGCTCCCGTGGATGGACCTCCATGGAGCCGGTCCGTTTTATTTCCCCGATGATTCAAGGGGCCGCCTGGTTCGATGGATGAAGCTCGTGCCATTTGGGTCCTCCGGCACACATGACGATGTTTCGAGAGCGTAAACCTCGAACCTCGCCTTGCCCCCTGATTTCCGCCACAACCGAAGACAACTCATGAATCGTACCGGTTAACCCGGATTTCTTGCTTGCATATCAGAGTGCTTCACACCGTACCGGGTATGACCGTGCCTGATTCAAACGGCCGTCAACCCGGAAAAACGATTTGAATCACAAAGACAATTGCCTGCATTTGCCAAATAATATCCAGCGAGGGGTTGAAATAATAAAAGCCGCACCATTATCGGTATTTCTGATTGAAAATAGATGAATCCCATAACAAATTCCTGCATTGAAAGGAGCTGGACGGGCGGCAGGCATGTATTCCCGGGGGTATGGCAACCTGAGGACTTGACAAAAGGGGGTGGGTCTGCAACTATAAATTGAAAGAAGGGCAAACCACAACAGTCGCCGGATCCTGGGGGCTCGAGGCGACTGCCGGGGGTAAGGGGGGCGAAGCACAAGCGGCTCACCCCGGGGTTTCCTTTACAAGGCAGTACCATGAAAGACGATCTTGAAGCAATGGAGGGGCCCGGGGGCTCGCAGGCTTCGTTACCGTGCTTACCGTTCGGTTCGATTACGCCGGAACCGGAAGCCGATACATTTGTGGGCCGTTGGGGGCTTTGCGAAGGCGGTTCGGCCTCGTTTTTAGAGGGCATGGGCGCCGGCATCGTTGTGGGGCGAGGAGGGGGTATTTATTCGGTCACGAGCCGCGCCCTCGATATTTTGGGATGTTCCTGCAAGGAGGCGGCTTCACGGTCGTTTTACGATTTCATCGATCCCGAGGAC
>JAHJTB010000437.1 GCA_018830135.1 Pseudomonadota bacterium
CCAGGCCGCCTACCACATGCACAAGTACGGGACCACCCAGCGCCAGATCGCCGCGGCGGCCTCGAAGAATCATCATTTCGGTTCGCTCAATCCCAAGGCCCAGTACCAGTTCGACGTGTCGGTGGAACAGGTCCTGGAGGACCGGCTGGTCAGCTACCCCCTGACCCGCTCCATGTGCTCGCCCATCGGTGACGGATCGGCGGCCGCGATTCTGTGTTCCGAGGACTTCCTCAAGCAGTGCCCGTCCCGGGTCCAGGACCGGGCGGTCAAGATCAAGGCCAGCGTGCTGACCGGCGGCAAGTACCGGGCCATGGACGAGCCGAGCCTGAGCCGGGTGGCCGCGGAGCGGGCCTACGGCATGGCCGGGGTCGGTCCGGAGGACATCGACGTGGCCGAGGTGCATGACGCCACGTCCTTTGCCGAGGTTTACCAGGTCGAGATGCTCGGCTTCTGTCCTCCGGGCCGGGGCGGGCCCTTTACCGAGGAAGGCGAAACCAACCTGGGCGGCCGGATACCGGTCAACACCTCGGGCGGGCTGGTCTCCAAGGGCCACCCCGTCGGGGCCACGGGCCTGTCCATGATCTACGAGCTGATCACGCAACTGCGGGGCGAGGCCGGCGAACGCCAGGTCCGGGGCGCCGAACTGGCCCTGTCTGAAAACGGGGGCGGAGTCATCGGCCTCGAAGAAGCGGCCTGTTCCATCATCATTCTGCAGAAAGACCGATAAACCGGGCGTGCGGCCGCGTTTTCCAACCGGGGCCGCCGACCGATCGCATCCGTAGCAAGGAGGTTTGACGTGAGTAATCGTCTCGAAGGCAAAACAGCGATCGTCGTGGGGGCGGGGACCGGCGGAGAAGGGGTCGGCAACGGCAAGGCCGTCGCCGTCCGCTTCGCCCGGGAAGGGGCCCGGGTCCTGTGCGTGGATCGTTTCGAAACGGCCGCGAAGGCCACGGCCGACACGATCCGAAGCGAAGGCGGCACGGCGGAATACCTTGCCGCGGACATCACCCGGGCCGATCACTGCCAGGGCGCGGTGGACGCCTGCATGGAGCATTTCGGCCGGGTCGACGTGCTGCACAACAACGTGGGCATTCCCTCTCTCATGGAAATCACCGACATGACCGAGGAGGCCTGGGACCACACCTTCGAGGTGAACGTCAAGGGCATGTTCATGATGTGCCGCTCGGCCATTCCCCGGATGCGGGAAGGGGGCGGCGGGACCATCGTCAACGTCTCGACCGTGGCCTCGATCCGGTCCTTTCCGGACGCGGCCTACACCGCCTCGAAGGGGGCGGTCAACTCCCTGACCATCTACCTGGCCGGCCGGTATGCCCGGTACAACATCCGGGCCAACTGCCTGGTCCTGGGGTATATCGACACGCCCCTGGCCAGGCCGGCCTGGGAAGACGAACGGGTTCGCCAGATCAATCTGAAACAGGTGCCTCTGCGCCGGTTCGCCTCCCCGTGGGAAGTGGCCTCCGTGGCCGCCTTTCTGGCTTCGGACGATGCCTCGTACGTCACCGGGGCCATCATCCCGGTGGACGGCGGCCTCTGCATCATGTGAGCGAAGGCCGCGACAGGGGGGGAACCGCCCCGATTACGGAGGGTTGCCTCCCCCCGAAGTCGCGGCCCGTTGCAAAAAATCCGGCCTTTTGGTAAACCAGCCGGATGCGGGTAAGGGGATGACAGCCGATGCCGGCGCTGCTTGAAGTATCGGAACTCCGGACGGCGTTCGACACCCAGGAGGGACGGGTGCATGCCGTGGACGGGGTGTCCTTCCGCCTGGACGCGGGGCGAACCCTCGGGTTGGTGGGCGAATCGGGTTGCGGCAAAAGCGTGACCGCCCTGTCCATCATGCGCCTGGTGCCCAATCCGCCGGGCCGGATCGAGTCCGGCCGGATCGTCTTCGAGGGACGGGACCTGCTGGCGTCGTCCGAGGCCGACATGCGCCGGCTTCGGGGCAACGAAATGTCCATGATCTTTCAGGAGCCCATGACCTCCCTCAACCCGGTCTTTACCGTCGGCGACCAGATCGGGGAAGTCTTCCGGGTCCACCAGGGCATGGACAAGGCCCGGGCCCTCGAGGCCGCGGCGGACATGCTCCACCAGGTCGGCATCCCCTCGCCGGGACAGCGCGTTCGGGAATACCCCCATCAGATGAGCGGCGGCATGCGGCAGCGGGTCATGATCGCCATGGCCCTGGCCTGCCGTCCCAAGCTGATGATCGCCGACGAGCCGACCACGGCCCTGGACGTGACGATCCAGGCCCAGATTCTGTCCCTGATGAACGATCTCCGCCGGCAGATTGACACGGCCATCCTGCTGATTACCCACAACCTGGGCGTGGTGGCCGAAATGGCCGACGACGTGGCCGTGATGTACACCGGGCGCATCGTCGAGTCCGCTCCCGTGGACGCCCTGCTGGAACGGCCGGCCCATCCGTACACCGAGGGCCTGCTCGCGTCTCTGCCCCCCGGACCCACCGACCCCCTCAAGGAGACCCTGTCCACCATCCGGGGCGTCGTGCCCTCCCTGCTCGAACTGCCTTCGGGCTGCAAGTTCAGGGACCGCTGTCCGGACGCCTTCGAGCCCTGCGCCGGACGGGAACCGCCGCTTTTCGACCTGGGGGCCGGGCGCCGGGCCCGGTGCTACAAGTTCCGGGAGGAGGCCGCGTGACCGGATTCCTCGAACTCGAAGGGCTCAAGAAGTACTACCCGGTCCGGAGCCAGCCGTTCGGCGGCGGCCGCCAGCTCAAGGCGGTCGACGGAGTCAGCCTGGGCGTCGACCGGGGCGAGTGTATGGGACTGGTCGGCGAATCGGGCTGCGGCAAGACCACCTTGGGCCGGCTGATCCTGAGGCTGGAAGAACCCACCGACGGGCGGGTCGTTTTCGATGGCCGGAACATCCTCGAATACGGCCGGCGCGAGATGCGCGTCCTGCGGCGGCGAATCCAGATCATTTTCCAGGACCCGTACTCCTCCCTCAATCCGCGCAAGAGCATCGGGGCCATCATCGGCGAATCCCTGGCCATACATCGGCTGGGCGACCGGCGGGAACGTCGGGACAAGGTCCTGTCCCTCATGGCCGACGTGGGACTGAGGCCCGAGCAGTACAACCGCTACCCCCACGAGTTTTCAGGGGGGCAGCGCCAGCGGGTGGGGATCGCCCGGGCCCTGGCCCTCAACCCGGACCTCATCGTGGCCGACGAGCCGGTCTCGGCCCTGGACGTGTCCATTCAGGCCCAGGTGGTCAATCTGCTCAAGGAACTCCAGGACAAGTTCAACCTGACCTATCTGTTCATCGCTCACGACCTGTCCCTGGTCCGGCACGTGTCGGACCGGCTGGCCGTGATGTACCTGGGCCGTCTGGCCGAAATCGTGCCTCGGGCGCTTTTCGGACAGGCCGGGCACCACCCCTACACCCTGGCCCTGCTCGAATCGATCCCCCTGCCCAGGCCCGGCGTCAGAAAGGGCTTCCGGCCCCTGACCGGAGACGTGCCCTCGCCCGTCGATCCGCCATCGGGCTGCCGGTTTCACCCGCGCTGCCCGGAAAGGATCGACCGCTGTTCGGCGGAAACGCCCGAACTCCGGGAGATCGAGCCGGGGCATCGCGTGGCCTGCCACCGGCGCTGAATAACCGCGCTTTACCGGCCCTTGAATTCAGGCTTTCGCTTGGTCAGAAAGGCCGTGACGCCTTCGACGAAGTCGGCCGAGTCGCACAGGATGCGCTGGGACATGCGTTCCAGGTCCAGTTGTTCGGGCAGACTGTTGTGGTCCGAGGCGGCCAGGACCCGCTTGATGTAGCCATGGGCCATGAACGGGCCGTCGGCCAGGCGGCGGGCCGTGGACATGACTTCCTGCATCAGCTTGTCGTCGTCCACGCACTTCCAGATCAGTCCCCACTCGGCGGCCTTTTCCGAGGGCAGCTTTTCTCCGGTCAGGGCCAGGCCCAGGGCCCGGGCCCGGCCGACCAGCCGGGGCAGGTGCCAGGTGCAGCCCATGTCGGGAACAATGCCCAGCTTGGGTCCGAAAACCTGGACGAAGTAGGATGAACGACAGGCGATGACGATGTCCGCGGCCAGGGCCAGACCCACGCCGCCGCCGGCGACCACGCCGTTGACCGCCGCGATGACCGGCTTTTCCAGTTCGGTGATCTCCATGACCAGCGGGTTGAACTGGCTTTTCATCGACCGGGACACCATCTCCCCGAGCGAAAGGCCCTCTTCGGTTCCCGGCCGGTCCGGAGAGCCGGTCGAGGCCAGATCGGCCCCGGCGCAAAAGCCCGGACCCGCCCCGGTCATGACCAGGGCCCGGCATTCCGGATCGGCGGCGACCCGGGCCAGGACGGCCCGGACGTCCGTCATCAAGGGGACGCTCAGGCTGTTGAGCACGTCGGGCCGATTGAGGGTCAACAGGCCGATACCGTTCGTATTTTCAAAAATTACATTTTCATATTCCACCGCTGAGTCCTCCCTGTGATTACCCAATCGAGCGAACGTTCCAAAGACGGCCGGGTGTTGCGCGGCGCCGTAGTACAAGGCAACCGCCAAATCCGGTTTTAAGCATTCGTGATTTTTTATCACAAAAAACAGGGCCTTTGAAGGTAAAACTTCGGGGCGCCGGACCGGGCCGGCCGGCTGGAAAAATCCGATGGCGTCCTGTACCCTGTTGAGTATCCGCAAAAACAATCACCCGGGCCGAAAACGTCGATCCGTTTGCCCTTGTGTAAAATAAACTGACGGCTCCGTTTCGACCGATTGGCCGGGTTTTGGGGCAAGTCGAAAATAATACACGATTTATCAGCCGCTTGGGGGAACGGCCCTCCTCGGGGGCCTTGGCACAGGCATTGCTCCTTATCATTCGGAGGCCGGAGACACGGGCCGGCCTCCGCCGCCCGGGCGGACCGGTGTCGAGGTCCGGTCCATCCGGCTGATTCAGGGAGGCGGGAAATGGCTCAAGAAAAGGAACGAAAAATCCTCATCGGCGTGGATGGTTCGGACCAGGCCCTGGAAGCCGTTCGATATATCGGCCGGATGTTTTTCCGGGGCCGGGCGGCCCGAGCGGTCCTGTATCACGTCTTCAAGGCGGCCCCGGACGGGTACGGTGACGACGAGGCGGGCGACGGGAGCCGGGACCTCGAGACCGTGCTGGAAACATGGGAGAAGTATCATGACGCCCGGGTCAGGGAGTTCATGGCCAAGGCCCGGAGCACGCTGCTCGATGCCGGATGGCCGGAAGAGGCGATTGGTATTCGGGTCGAACCCCGTTTGAACGGGATCGCCAGGGACCTGGTGGAGGAGTCCGACAAGGGCTACCAGTCCGTGGTCGTCGGGAGTATGGGGGTCAGCCGACTCAAGGACCTGGTTCTCGGCAGCACGGCCGGCAAGCTGCTCGGGCACCTGGCCGGGACCCCCCTGTGCGTGGTGGCCGGCAGTCCGGAACCGCGGGGGGTGCTGGTGGCCATGGACGCCTCCGAGGGGGCCCGCCGGGCCCTTGAATTCCTTCCCGAGCTGCTTCGGGGCGCCCCGTTCGACGTCGAACTCTTTCATGCCGTCAGGCCGGTCAAGTTTCCCGCGGACCTGCCGGACCCGTCCATGAACCTGGCCCGGGCCGAACAGGACCTCCTGGACGAAAACACCCGGATCATGGACCGGGTCCTTCGGGAGGCCAAGGACCACCTGGTCCGCTCGGGCCTGGACGAAGGACGCATCACCCGCCGGATCGTGGCCGAAGACCAGAGCCGGGCCTGGGCCATCATCCTCGAGGCCCAGCGGGCCGGATGCGGCACGATCGTCATGGGCCGCAGGGGACTGTCGAAAGTGGAAGACTTCTTCATCGGCCGGGTCAGCGGCAAGGTGGTCAACCTGGCCAAAAACCGGGCGGTCTGGGTCGTGGTCTGAAAACGGGAGCCGACGCGGGCGGGTGTTTCCAAGCGGAGTGAAGGGCCGATTCGGAGTCGGTCCGAAAGGGGACGTCAATGAGCATCTGGGACCTGCACCGCATCTTTTTTCCGTCCTCGGTGGCCGTTCTAGGGGCGGACGAGGCGGCCGGACCATTGGCCGGCCGGATATTGAAGAACATGTCGTCCGCCCATTTTCGCGGTCGGATTTACGCCGTGGGGATCGAAAGTCCGGCCGGGACGAATGTGGAAGCCGTGGCCGATCTGGCGGAAATCGGCCAACCGGTCGATCTGGCCATTCTGTCCACGACCAACCTGCGCCTGCCCGCGGCCCTCGAAAAATGCTGTCGGGCCGGCGTGGGCGGGGTCGTGGCCCTGGCCAGGGAAAGGCGTCCGGCGGGCCTGGATGAAAAGCTCGCCGGGATGGCCCGTGCCGCCGGCGTCCGGCTGATCGGACCCCGCTCCTGGGGCGTGGTCAGCCCCTGGGCCGGCCTGAACGCCGCGCCGGGCGAGCGGATGGCGATTCAGGGCCGGCTGGCCGTCATGTCCCAGAGCGCCGCGGTCTGCGCCGGCATCGTGGACCTGTCCCTTCGCCGGCGGGTCGGCCTCAGCTTCCTGATCGGCCTGGGCGACATGATCGACATGGACCCGTCCGAGGTCATCGACTACCTGGCCTCCCACTTCCGGGTCGGGGCCATTCTCATTCATCTCGAAAGCATACCCCGTTTGAGGCGCTTCATGTCCTCGGCCCGGGCCGCCGCCCGGATTAAGCCCATCGTCATCCTCAAGACCAACCGGACCGGCCGGGAAAACCGGACGGCCCGCACCGGGGCCGGCGGCCTGATCGAACAGGGCGGGTCCTATGACGCGGCCTTCAAGCGGGCCGGCATCATCCGGGTCGAAACGGTCGAGGAGCTTTTCGATTGCGGCATGCTGGTCGGAAATCAGCCCCGCCCCCTCGGCCCGGGCCTGGCCGTGATGACCAACGTCCGCAGTCCCGGAATCATGGCCGTGGACGCCCTGGCCCGCCGGGGCCTGGTTCTGGCCGAACTGGACCCCGGGACGGTCAATGGCCTGGCCTCGGTCCTGCCTCCGTCCTGCGACAGGAAAAACCCGATCGTGATCCGGGCCGAAATGGGTCCGGCCCGCTGGGGGCGGCTGCTCGAGATATGCCTCGGGGCCCGGGAGATCAACGGAATCCTGATCATTCTCTCGCCCCGTTTCCTGGTTGACGCCGTGGCCGTGGCCAAGCGCATCAGCGAGTCCCTGATCCGGAAAGCCATTCCGGTTTTCACCGTCTGGATGGGCGGCGAGGACCGGGACGAAGGGCGGGGCATACTCGAAGCGGCCGGACTGCCGACCTACGATTCGCCGGAACGGGCCGTCGAGGCCTTCGCCTATCTGTACGACTTTGAAAAAAATCAGGCCATGCTCCGGGAGACGCCCGGCACGCTGCCCGGTACGTTTCGGACCGACCGGGACCGGGCCCGCGCCATCATCGACGTCGCCTGCCGGGAGGGCGGTCGGATGATCGGGGAACCGGAATCCCTGGACCTGCTGGCCTGCTACGATATTCCGGTTCTGCCGTCCGGCCGGGCCGGTTCGGCAGATGAGGCCGCCGCTCTGGCCTCGGCCATGGGCCGGCCGGTCACCCTCAAGGGACCCGGGCCCGGACCCTCTCCGGCCTTCCGCCTTCACCGGCTGGCGGCCGGACTGCGGGGGGGCGAGGAGGTCCTGGCCGCCCTGGCCCGGATCGGGCCCGATTTCACGGGGCAGGGAAGCGGCGACGGATCGGGATACCTCCTGGTCCAGCCCGATCAAACCCCGGATCTGATGCTTCGGGTCGGATGCCTGAACGTGCCGGGCCTGGGGCCGGTCATGATGTTCGGCCAGGGCGGGGTCCGGGCCGAGGCCTCCACGGATCAGGCCCTGGGGCTCCCGCCCCTCAATCAAAGCCTGGCCCGGCGCATGATGGAACAGACCCGGATTTTCAGGCTCATGACCGAAACCGCCTGGCCCGGACCGGGGGCCTCGGAAGAACTTGAAGCGCTCCTGGTCCGCTTCTCCCATCTGGTCACGGACTTTGCCGAACTGGCGGAAATGGAGGCTGCTCTGCAGTGGACCGGCGAGTCCGGCTTCGTGGTTTCGGAAGCCGTATGTTTCGTCCGGCCGTCCGACGAGGTCTCCCCCGGACACCTGATCATCAGGCCTTACCCGGACGAGTACGAGACCCGGGCCGCGACCAAGGGCGGCCTCGAGCTTTTCCTCCGGCCCGTCAAGCCGGAGGACGCTTCGATGCTGCAGGCCCTGTGGGCGACCCTGTCCCCCAAAACGGTCTACTACCGGTTTTCCACGTCGGCCAAGGAACTCACCGCCGATCTTCTGGCCCGGTACACCCAGATCGACTACGACCGCGAGATCGTCATGGTGGCCATTGAAGAGGCGCAGGCGGGCGAGCGGATGCTGGGGGTGGCCCGGCTGAGCGGCGAGGCCGGGGCCGCGTCCTCGGAGTTCGCCGTGATCGTGGGCGATCCCTGGCAGGGCCAGGGCGTGGGCGCCCTGCTGCTCGGCCGGCTGGTGGATATCGCGGCCAGGCGGCACATCAGGAAAATCTGGGGGCTCGTGCTTCGGGAGAACCGATCCATGCTGGAACTGGCCCGCGGGATCGGCTGCACCATGTTCCCCACCGACGACCCCACCCAGGTCGAAGTGGGCCTGGATGTTTCGGCCCGGAAGGATGGGACTCCGACTCCGAACGGGTCCTGAATCAGCCGTCCCGGCGGCAAAAACCCGGCCGCAAGCGGGGTAACGGAGTCGGTTGGGTTAGCGTAGCGTAACCCGACATTCCTGCTTCCAGGCTCGCAAGACTGCTTCGTCGCTCCGCTCCTTGCGGAGACGGTGCTTATAAGCACCGTCTTTGTGAGGCGCCACAGGCGCCGAAGCAATCAGCAAGAGGCTGATAGACCCGCCTGCTCAGAGGCTTCGGCGGACAAGTCTCGACAGAGGCGGACAAGTCTGGTTAACCCTAACACCTCCCCGCTCGTCCCCGAGCTCCGGCTTGGGGACGTACTCCTGGAAGCTCCAGCTTCCTTCTTTTCCCGTCGTGGCGTTGGTTTTCGCCATGGCCGCGCCATACGGAATAAGGTGTTGAAGCCTCAGCTTCAAGGCGATATTACGTTCCCAAGCCGGGGCTTGGGAACGAGCGGAGTGACGTCGCTTGTACATGCCGTATTAGCAAGCATCCGATCTTTAGAACAAGCGAAAAGGTTTTCTTCTCAGGACGAGCGACAGGCAACGAACCAATCTTGCCCGAGGCTGACATATCCGTAAAAATCTGACAAGTCTTGTACATCTGATACCGATCGTAATATCCCCTCATAGATGATCGTTTCTTCGCTTGCCCCCGAAATACGCCTCTGCTATAGATCAAAGGCATAAACATAGTCTGGCGGCCGGAAATTTGTCATGTTCAGGCCATTAAAAACATACTCGGTCTGAACCTTTTATCGCATGATGATAAGGGAGCCGAACAGCCGGCTTTCTAACGAATTTACCACGCACAAATAATCGGGAGAGGCAGCATGGGCCCATTCACCGCATCATTCCTTTCAGGTATCACCTCCAACCTGACCACTCAGATTGTCAATGCCGTGGGGAAGAAGATCGGCGAAAGCCTGGGCCTGTCCGAGAAAAAAAAGGCCCTGGACCGCTGCGTCCAGTCCGCGGCCGCCGCCCTGATCGTCATGTCCCGATCTGAAGTGCCTGGAGAAAACGAACTTCTTGGCGACATATTCGAACAGTTTTCCCAGGACCCGGCGGTTGGTGGAGAGTTGGCCAAGTTACTCAAAGGTGGCAAGCCGAACATCGATGACCTGAGATACTGTTTCGCCGACGCCGGGTATGATGAAAACACCCTGCCCGGCATGAAATTCGAGCAGGCGATGCAGGCTTTCATGGCCGCCTTTTTTTGGGCCGCAACCGAGGAACCTGAACTCCAAGGCATCATCCAGACCCGCCAAACGCTGATCCAGACCGGACTTCTGCGGAGCATGGACGAAAACCTGCGGGAACTGGTCGATAGGGCCCGGGAAGCCCGGCCCGGGAGCATCTCCATTCAAGCCGGCGGGGCCTCCATGATCGTGGACGGCCAGACGATCCACCTGCAACTGCCGGCTCCCGAAAGACGGCCAGAGGGACCTGGAGAAGACTCACTCCGAAAGGCCTACCTCAATCATCTTTTCGTCACCACCTCCCGCCTGGCCCTGGCCGGTATCGACCCCAAGGCGGCCGGCAACGTCGGGGCAACCCTCAACCTGGACGCGGTATATACCGCCCTGCTCACCAGGACCGTCGAGGAGCATCTGAAGTTAGAGGACGGGGAATTGTCCCGAGGTGAAAAGCGCCGCCTGTCGGCCCTGCAGCAGCTCAACGAACACGCCCGTCTGGTGCTGCTGGGCGATCCGGGCAGCGGCAAGAGCACCTTTGTCAATTTCACGGCCATGTGCCTGGCCGGGGAGGCCCTGGGACACGAACGCGTCAACCTGAACCTGCTGACCACCCCCCTGCCGAAAGACGATGAAGGCCCGGATGAGGAATCCGAAGCCCGGCCCCAGCCCTGGACCTGGGGGCCGCTGCTGCCGGTGCGCATCATCCTGCGCGACTTTGCCGCCCAGGGCCTGCCGCCGATGGGCCGGCCGGCCACGGCGGATCACCTCTGGCAATTCATCGCCGGCGGCTTGGAATCCGAGTGCCTGGCTGAATACGAACCGGCCCTGAAAACCGAACTCATGGAGCAGGGCGGGCTGATCCTCCTGGACGGGCTGGACGAAGTGCCCGAGGCGGACCGGCGTAGGGAGCAGATCCGGCAGGTGGTGATCGACTTCGGGGCCGTTTTTCGCAAATGCCGCATCCTGGTCACCAGCCGCACCTATGCCTACCAGCGCCAGGACTGGCGCCTGCCGGACTACGAGGACGCCGTGCTGGCCCCCTTCACCCGCAGTCAGATCGTTCACTTTGTCGACCGGTGGTACGGCCATGTGGCCGAGCGGGGAGACTTTGTCCGGGAAGAGGCCCGGGGACGGGCCGAGTTGCTGAAAAAAGCCATACTCCAGAGTGACCGTTTATATGCCCTGGCCGAACGGCCGCTGCTCCTGACCCTGATGGCCAGCCTCCATGCCTGGCGGGGCGGCAGCCTGCCCGAAAAGCGCGAGGAACTGTACGCGGAAACCGTGGACCTGCTTCTTCACCAGTGGGAGGAGCCCAAGGTCAGGCTGGACGACCAGGGACGGCCGCTTGTCCGGCAGCCCAGCCTGACCGAATGGCTGAACATCAAAGACCGGAACCGTGTCATGAAACTGCTGGCCAGGCTGGCCTTCGAGGCCCATGCCGGACAGCCGGACCTGACGGGCACGGCGGACATCCCCGAAGAGCCGCTTGTGGCCGGGTTGATGAACCTTAGTACGAATGTTGACGTCAAACCCAGGTTGCTGGTCGAATACCTGAGCCAGCGCGCCGGCCTGCTTCTGCCCCGGGGCCAGGGCGTCTTTACACTGCCGCACCGGACGTTCCAGGAATACCTGGCCGCCTGCCACCTGACCGACCATGAATATCCGACCCGGGTCGCCGAACTGGCCCGCCACACCCCGGAGCGCTGGCGGGAGGTGGCGTTGCTGGCCGGGGCCAAGGCCGCCAAGGGTACGGACTACCCCCTCTGGCCCCTGGTGGACGCCCTCTGCTGCAAGGAATCGGTGCCGGAAAGCGGACCCGAAGACCTGTGGGGCGCCCTGCTTGCCGGCCTGCTTTTGGCGGAAACCGCCGATCTCGAGCACGTTCCGGTTTACAACCAGGACAAGGTGGGCAAGGTCAGACGCTGGCTGGTTCATATTGTCGGGCGCGGGCTTCTGCCGGCCGTGGATCGGGTCGGGGCCGGGAATGCCCTGGCCCGGCTGGGCGACCCGCGTTTCCGGCCCGAAGCCTTTTTCCTGCCCGCCGGCGACATGTTGGGTTTTGTCGAAATCCCGGCCGGGCCGTTCCTGATGGGGGACGAAAAGCAGGCTGTGACACTACCGACCTTTTACATTTCCCGTTATCCCATCACCGTGGTCCAGTTCCGGGCCTTCATGGAGCACAGCGGATATAAACCCAAGTATCCGGAATATATCAAAGGCCTGGACAACCACCCGGTCGTTGCCGTCACCTGGCACGATACCCGGGCCTACTGCGACTGGCTGACCGACCGGCTGTGCTCCTGGAAGGGAACTCCGGAGCCCTTGGCCGAACTGCTAAAAAACGGATCGGGTGACGGGAAGCCCTGGCGAATCATGCTGCCCAGCGAGGCGGAATGGGAAAAGGCGGCCCGGGGCACGGACGGCCGGGTTTATCCCTGGGGCGACGAGGTCGACCCGGACCGGGCCAACTATGATGACACCGGGATCGGCACGACCAGCCCGGGGGGATGCTTCCCACGGGGTAGCAGCCCGTACGGCTGTCTGGACATGGCCGGGAACGTCTGGGAGTGGACCCGGAGCCTGTGGGGCAAGAATTTTGATAAACCTGATTTCAAGTATCCCTATGAAGCCCATGACGGCAGGGAGAACCTCGATGCCGGAGACGACATTCTCCGGGTCTTGCGCGGCGGGGCGTTCGACGGCAACGTCAGGCTCCTGCGCTTCGCGTTTCGATTCAGGAACGTCCCTGGCGACAGGGACAGGTACACAGGGTTCCGGGTGTCGTTGCCCCCATTTTTTCTCTGAACTCTGGAGACTCTGGACTCTGAAAAATCTGATCTCTGATATCGAATTTTTCGGATGGGGCTGACCATCAGGAGGAGGCGCGATGGCGGGAACGGAAATGGTCATATTCACCCGGACCTTTGATTTTCTGACCTGGCTGCTTCCGGCCACCAACAATTTTCCGCGCGCCCACCGGCATACGTTCACCCGGCGGCTGCTGGACGCGGCCTTCGATCTGCGGGAAAGCATGGAGGAGGCAAATCTGCGCCGTGGGGAGGCCCGGATGGAGCGGCTGAACCGGAGCGACGAGGCCCTGGCCCGGGTCCGGGTATATCTTCGCCTGGCCGCCGGGTGGGGCTGGCTTTCCAGCGGCCAGTATCGTCACGTGGCCGGGATGGTCGCCGAGATCGGGCGGCTGTTGGGCGGCTGGCGGAAAGCGTTCACAAGGGAAGGCGACTCGCGGTCCTGACGGACCGCCGTTGCGGGGGCAGGCTCAAACAAACCCGGGTCTTGCGCGGCGGGGCGTTCAACAACAACGACAGGAACCTGCGCTGCGCGATTCGTAACAGGAACAACCCTGACAACAGGAACAGGAACACAGGGTTCCGGGTGTCGTTGCCCACATTTTTCATGGGACCGGAACTGCCCGGCGGAGACTGCTCTCTTCCGGGCCGAGGTGAAAAATGGCGGAGCCTGCTCCCGGCCGCGCCTGTTCCATTGGGCGCGGGCGAATAACAACGGCCCTGCACCCCGGGCCGACGGCCCTGGTGCAGGGCCATTACTCCGGCGGGTAATGGACGGTGTTTGATCGGCTTCATTCCTGGGAAAACCTCTGGCGGGCCTACAAACGGGCCGCCAAGGGCAAGCGCGGCCATGCAAACGTCGCCTCGTTCGAACACCGGTTGGAAGACAATCTGCTCCAATTGCAGGCCGAACTGCGCCGCCGGACGTATCGTCCCGGGAATTACACCAGCTTCCATGTTCATGAACCGAAAAAACGGCTCATATCGGCCGCGCCCTTCAGGGGCCGGGTGGTCCATCATGCCCTTTGTCAGGTCATCGAACCGGTTTTCGAGCGAAGCTTCGTTGCCGATTCATACGCCAACCGGATCGGCAAGGGCACCCACCGGGCCCTGAACCGGGTCCAGCAACTTGCCCGGAAGCACCCGTACGTGCTTCAGTGCGACC